>JAHBWH010000302.1 GCA_019637115.1 Myxococcales bacterium
ACCGGACTGATGCCATCGCGCCCACGTGGCGCTGCGCGGCTCGGTCATGGCCCGGGCCGCGCGAATCTGTGTATGGCGTCCACCGAGACCCCCGGAAAGGGTGTGGCAGCGCCGCCAGGTTGCCCCTTCGGAGCCTCCGGACCCGCCGCCGCCCGCCGCGGCCCGCGCCCCCCTCACCCCTTCCAATTCGTACCGCGTGCGGATCGGATAACCCGCGCCCCCCTCACCCCTGCCAATTCGTACCGCGTGCGGATCGGATAACGGATCGGATAACAGCCGCCGCGGATCGGATAACAGCCGCCGTAGTCTTCGGCGAGCCGGCGCCCCGCGCGGTCGTAGTAGAGGCTCTGCCTGCACCCGCGCGGGTCACGCATCGCGACCAGCTCGCCGACGCGGTTGTAGAGGTACCGCCAGCGGCGCGTCTCTTCCCCGCCGCTGCGACCGTCGCTGTCCGGATCCGTGCCGCCGGCCGACTTCGCTCGGCCCCATCCCGAGACTCCCGCCTTGATGACGAAGGACCGACGAGCCGAGTCGAGGGGCACCAGTGCGTCGCGGTTCGATCGAGCGCGACAGCCGAGGGACTCAGCACTCCAGGCGGAAGAGCTGCTGACCCATGAGCAACGTCGACCCGGTCGGCACCGTCGACTCCCCGCGCACCCGAACGAAGGTGCCGTTCGAGCTGCCGACGTCGGTCAGCCAGACCTTGCCGCCCTCCTCGTGGATGCGGCAATGGAGCCCCGAGACGTACCCATCCTCGGGGAAGATCACGTCGCCGCGCTCGCGCCCGAGGTGCATGCCGGTGCCCGGGATGCAGTAGGTCCCGCCGTAGGTCTCTCGACCGATGACGAGCCGGATGCGTCCGATGGCGCCGCCGTCGGGGCTGCCCATCATCTCGGCGCCGTCCGCCGCCTCGCGTGCGGGCGCGAGCCGCTCGAAGCGCAGGATCTCCTGGCCGATGCGGAAGATGGCGCCTTCCGGCAGCTCGGTCGGCGTGTTCGGCGCGATGCGGACGTAGACGCCGTTGAGGCTACCGAGGTCCACCACGGTCGCCTGGCCGGCCGAGACGCGGAACTCGGCGTGGCGCGGGGAGAGGTACGAGTCGCTCGCGAATGGACCCGCCGCGTCCCGTCCCACCGTCGTCGTCGCGGAGAGGGGGAAGGTCTCGCCCTCGCTCCCATCGGGTCGAATCAGCACCAGGCTGCCGATCGACGGCCCGCTCGCTGCCACTGGAGCGGCGACCGGCGCGGGCGCGGGCGCGCCGGCGCCTGCTGCGGGCGCGGTCGTCATGTCGAAGCCGCAAGAGCCGCAGAATTTGAAGTTCTTGGGGACGCTGTTGCCGCACTGCGGGCACGGCAGGGTGTCGCCTCCGGCTGCCGCCGCAGGAGCGGGAGCCGGCGCGGGCGCACCGAGACCTCCGCTCACGGGCGCGGGCGCGCCGAAGCCCCCCGCGGCAGGCGCGGGTGCGGGCGCTCCGAAGCCCCCCGCGGCAGGCGCGGGTGCGGGCGCAGGCGCTCCAAAACCGCCCCCGGCAGGTGCAGGGGCGGGCGCAGGCGCTCCAAAACCGCCCCTGGCAGGTGCAGGGGCGGGCGCTCCAAAACCGCCCCCGGCAGGTGCAGGGGCGGGCGCTCCGAAACCGCCCGCCGCAGGCGCGGGTGCACCGAAGCCTCCACCGGCCGGGGCGGGCGCTCCGAAGCCTGCCGATGGGCCGCCGCCCGCGGGGATCCCGGCAGGAGGCGTCGGCGCGGTGAAGCTCTTGGGCTGCGCCGCATCGCGAGGCAGCTCGGCACCACAGCCGAGGCAGAACTTGTAGTGGTCTTGATTCTCTTTGCTGCAGCGGGGACAGACGATCACCGGAGCTCTCCTACGCGCGAGCGGGTGGCGCGAGCATATAGGCGGCCCGAGAGAGGGGTCAAGCATCGTGGCGTGCCGATTCCGACGTATTCTCGCGGGTCTCCCCCAACGACCCGCGACGGCCGTCCCACGGACGCGAGAGGCGTCACCCCCCCGCCAAGATCCGCTCGATGAACGATCGATCCGAGGCGTTGGGCGCCAGCTCGAGGTACCGCCGATACGCGCGTCGCGCGGCGTCGACGTCGCCTGCGCGCATGTAGGCGCGGCCGAGCTGCTTCTGGATCTCCGCGTCGCGCGGGCGCAGGCGGGCGGCGGCCTCGAACTTCGTGATCGCGCCCGCCACGTCGTTCACGAGGAATCGCTGTCGCCCCTCCTCGAAGAGCGTCTGCGCGCGCTCGGCGGCGCCCTCCGCAGCGCGCGCCCCGGCGTCCTGGGCGACCCGACGTCGGCCCGCGTCGCGGAGCTCGGGACCAGGCCCCGCCCCAGCGTCGCGCTCGTCCAGGACGTCTCGCGCGATGAGCCGCTCAGCCCCTTCGGTGTCGGCCCCTTCGGTGTCAACGCCTTCGGTGTCAACGCCTTCGGGGTCAACGCCTTCGGTGTCAACGCCTTCGGTGTCAACGTCTTCGGGGTCGGCCCCTTCGGGGTCGGCCCCGTCCGCGTCCGCCGCGCCTCCGCCCCCTGCGCTCACACCCGCATCGCGCGTCGCGGCCCGCGATGGCGCGCTTCCGTCCGGCCCGCGAGGATCGCGCGCCACCACGATCGCGACCGTCGCGACCGCCACGAGCGCCGTGAACGCCGCGATGGTTCGCCACGGAGTCGGCGCTCGAGGGCGCGTGGGATCTTGCGTGAACGAGCCGAGCGGACGATCCGCGAGCGGTCCGAGCGCGACGACCGCCGCGTCGAGCGCGGCGCGCATCTCGGCCGCGCTCGCGAAGCGCGCGTCGCGATCCTTCCGGAGCGCGCGCAAACAGACGCGCTCGAGCGCGAAAGGGATGTGGCGATCGGGAGCACGACGCGAGGGAGGCTCGACCGGCTTCGTCAGGTGCTCGGTGATGGTGCCCAGCGCAGAGCTCGTCTTGAACGGGACCTCTCCGGTCAGGAGCAGATAGAGCAGGCACCCGATGGCATAGAGATCCGAGCGTCCGTCGAGCGCCTCGCCGCGCGCCTGCTCGGGGGCCATGTACTCCGGGGTGCCACAGACGAAGCCGGTGACCGTGATCGCGGAGCCCTCGGCCTCCACCAGCTTCGCCAGGCCGAAGTCGCAGACCTTCGCGTGCTCGCGGCCTTGATGATCGGTCGCGACGAGCACGTTCTCCGGCTTGAGATCGCGGTGCACGATGCCCGCGTCGTGCGCCTCCTCGAGCGCCTCCAGCACGCCCCCGACCAAGCTCCCGATCCGCCGAGGGGTGAGCGGCCCCTCCGTGTCGACGAGCTCGTGGAGATCCGGCCCGTCGACCAGCTCCATGACGAGGTAGAGCAGCTTGCCTTCGTCGGCGCGGCCGAAGTCGAAGACCCTCAGCGCGTTGGGGTGGGTGAGCCGGCTGGCCGTGCGCGCTTCGCGGTGGAACCGCTTGGCGACCTTCGGATCCGCCGCGACGTGCGGGTGGAGGATCTTGACCGCGACCTCGGCGTCGAGGTCGAGCTGGGTCGCCGCGTAGACGCGCCCCATCGAGCCCTCGCCGAGGACGTCATCGACTCGGTAGCGGCCGTCGAGGACCCGCCCGAGCCGATCGTCCGGCTCGCCTTCGTGCCCGTCGTGCTCCTCGTCCAGCTCCACGCCGCAAGCGACGCACTCACGTGCGTGCGGGAGGTTCTTCGCGCCGCAGTCGGGGCACCGCAAGGCGCCGACGTCAGGTCGTCATCTCGACGCGCAGCAGCTGTCGACCGAGGAAGAGGTAGTCTCCGTGGCCGAGCTCCCGCTCGCCGTCGATGCGGACGTAGGTGCCGTTACGCGAGCTGTCGTCGTGTAGCGTGAACGTGGAGCCCGACGCCTCCACGTAGGCGTGGCTGCCGGACATGTAGATGTCCTCGGGGAAGTTGAGATCGGCGTCCTCTCGACCGATGCGGGCGACCTGCTCGCGGGCACAGAAGACCATCCCGTCGCGCCCACCGTTGAGGATCTGCGTGATCCGGAAGGGGCTCGGCCGCTTCGGCGACGAGTAGAAGTAGGTCTGGTCGGGCTCAGGGCCGGAGTCCTCCTTCGGCGTCGCGTCGAGGCGGAAGACCTGCTCACCGCACAGGAAGTGGCCGCCGATCGCGAGCGGGACGGAGCCCTTCACGCGGACGAAGACGCCGTTCGCGCTGCCCTCGTCCCGGACGACGAGCTTCTCGCCGCGGTAGATGAAATTCGCGTGCTTCGGGCTCAGCCACGTGTCCTCGGGGAAGAGGATCTGCGCGTCACGACGCCCCGCGATGTGCTCCTGGCCCTGCAGGAGGTAGCTGAGCCCGTCGATGCCCTGATCGCCACGGATCAAGATGAGCCGCGCCTTCCCGGGCTGCTGCATCGCGCCGAAGAACTTCGTCTGCGCGTTCTGGACCTCCTCGGGCACGGGCGTCCCACAAGCGCCGCAGAACTTGTGCCCACCGGGCACCGGACTCGAACAATCTTTGCAGACGTAGTTGCGCGCTTGCTCCATGAGCTCCTCCTCGCTGGTCGCGCGGGCCGCTTCATGGGGCGCGTGCGACGCGGTCAGGTCGGCCCCACAGCTCACGCAACGCGGCGCCCCGAGGGGCGAGAGCGCGTCGCAGTGGCCACAGACGATCCCGACGTATTCCGTCATCCGAGAACTTCGAGGTTGTAGGCGATCGCCCCTCGGCCCGTCAACGAACGTGGGGCGGCGTCAGCGCCGGAGCGCCGCCGCGGCCGCCTCGCGGACGCGCGGCTCGGGGTCCGCGCTCGCGCGCTCGAGCGCCTCCCGGCCCTGCCCGAGCTCACCGAGCGCGCGGGCGGCTGCCTCCCGAACGAAGGCGTAGGGGTCGGCGTCGAGCACCCCGACGAGCACCTCCGCCCCTCGCCCGAGCCGTCCGAGCGCCTCGACGGCGCGTAGGCGAACGGACCAGCGCGGATGATCCGCCGCCAACCCCGCGACGGCCTGGACCAGCGCGGGGTCCTCGGCGTGTGAGGCGCGCAGCCCCTCGAGCGCCTGACGGACGACCTGCTCGGCGTCGTCCGTCAACAACCGACGCACCCCAGCCGTCGCCGGGCCGTCGAAGTGGACGAGGAGCGCGCCCGCGCGCGCGCGCACGGCCGGCTCGACGTGCTCGCTCGCGCGGACGAGGTCGGGCGTCAGGGCCTCTCCGAGCGCCGCGAGCTCGCGTGCGGCCTCCGCCGCGAAGGGCTCGTCCCACGCGAGGTGTCCACGGGTCAACGGCCCGAGCGCGATCGGCGCGTCGGCCGAGGGCGGGGTCAGCACGTCGAGGGCCGCCAGGACCCGCTCCAGCGGGCCATGCAGACCTTCGCGCGCGGCCGCGACGAGCGCCTCTCGCAGGGGCGCGAGCGCAGCCGGCCCCGACCCCTCGACGCCGACGCGCGCGGTGACGTAAGCGAGCGCGTCGCCCGTGGGCATGGGGAAGGAATCCGCCTCGACGCCGCCGCGGAGGGCCGACGCGGCGGCCTCCCGGAGCTCCGGATCGGGATCGAAGAGCGCGCGGGCGAGCGCCCCCGACGTCGCCGAATCCCGCCCCTCACGGGCCCCGAGGCGCCCCAGCGCGCCCGCGGCGGCGCGGGAGACGAGCCCTCCGCTCCGGAGCGCGAGCACGAGCCTCGGGGCCTGCGCCGCGGTCCCCATCTGCCCAAGCGCGTACGCCGCCGCGGCCTGCACGACGGGGCTTCGATCCTCGCGCAGCAGCCCCTCGAGGCGTGGTAGGCTGCGCCGGTCGAGCGCACGACCGAGCCCGAGCGCGGCGTAGGCGCGCACGGACGGATCACCCTCGGCGAGGAGCGCGCGGAGGGGCTCGAGCGCGCC
>JAHBWH010000303.1 GCA_019637115.1 Myxococcales bacterium
GCGATCGGGATCGGGCTCGCCGTCGGCGCGTTCGCGGCAGGCCTCGGCGTGGTCGTCGCGTTCCTGCCCTCGCAGGGCCCGCCCGCCCCCGAGGCGACCACGAACGGCGCCGCGGATCCGCCGCCCGCCCTCGTGCAGCCGCCGAGTCACGTCGAGCCCCCCGACGACGCGGGCGCGCCCGAGCGCGACCGCCAGGCGGCTGAGCCCTCGCCAACCTTCGACGAGCACGAGCCTCCGCGATCCGTCGACGCGCGCGAGTCTGCGGCAATCGACGAACGCACGCCTTCGCGAGCCGTCGACGAGCGCGCGCCTGCCGGACGCTCCCCGTCGCCGACGAGGGCGACCAAGCGTCAGCGAGATCCTTTCCGGATCGCGGACGTCGAAGATCCCTTCGCAGACTCGCTCTGACGCGGCGGACGACGGCGGACGACGGCAGACGACGCGACGCCAGGACCGAGAATCGTGCGACGCTTCGTGACATGCTCCGAGCGCTGACGTGGAACGTGATGCTGCTCCCTCGAGCGGCGAAGCTCGGCATCCCCCCGCGAGGCTGCGTCCACGGCTGGTGGGAGAACCGCTGGGCGCACCCCGACCTCGTGCGCGCGAGCGCGATCGCGGACCGCCTCGCGACGAGCCGCTGGGATCTCATCGCGCTTCAAGAGGTCTTCGACACCCGGGCGCGCCAGCTGATCGCCGCGCGACTCGAGGACGCCGGCTTCGAGGTCTTCGTCCCGCCGCATCGAGAGAAGCGCGGACACCACGGGCTGCTCCTCGCCTCGCGCCATCCCATCGGGCGCGCGTCGTTCGAGTCCTTCCGGCGCGCCCGCTTCCCGGACTCGATCTCGAGCAAGGGCATGAGCGCTACGGAGATCGAAGCGCTCGGGGTCCGCCTCCTGGTCATCAACGCGCACCTGCAATCCGAAGCCATTCATGCGGATGTGCGCCGCGCCCAGCTCGCGCAGATGCATCGCTTCGTCGCGACCCACCTCGCGGCGAGCTCGAGGCCGACGGCGTTGCTGGTGCTCGGCGACCTGAACGTCGTGGGCGAGGAGCGACCGGACGCGCCCGCTCCCCGGTTGGGCGCGGCGCTTCCGCTCCGGCGCACCGACGAGCACCGCGACCTGATCGCGCTCTTGGGCGGGCCACGAGACCTCTTCCGGGAGCGCGACGCCCGCGCAGGCTTCACGTGGGATGGCCTCGGCGCCCCCGACGGAGACGAGCGTGGCCTGCGCCGCAACCTGCTCATCCCGTGGGACGACAAGGACCAGCAGAGGCTCGACTACGCGCTCGCCTTCGACACGTTCCGCGCCCGCCGCGCGACCGCGCCCACGCACGAAGAGCGCCCGCTCGCCCGGCTCGACTGCGCCGAGGTCTCCGTCGAGCCCTTCCCTTTCGAGCGGGCGAGGCGCGCGCGCGAGACGAGCCTCCAGCACCTGCCGCTCTCGGACCACTATGGCGTGAGCGTCACGCTCTACCCGCGCTGAGCGGGGGCACTAAGGCTTGCGCGCCTCGGGCGGGATCGGCGGAGGGACCGAGGCGGGCTTCGCCGCAGGGGGCTCCGCGGGAATATCCGAGATCCGCAGATCGAGGAACGAGTCGCGCATGCTCTTCAAGCGCCCGTCCGGGTCGAGCTCCTGCACCTCGATCAGCAGGACGAGATCCTCGTACTCGGACGGCGCCATCCCAAGCGCGCGGGCGAGGTCGCGGATGAAGTCGTCCTCGCGCAGATCATGCTCGCCGTCGGCGTCCACCATCTTCGCGATGAGCTCGAGGAGTCGCCGCTTCTTCATGGGCGGATCGGAGAGGAAGTCCGCGACCACGCGATCCATGTCGAAGTCGATCAGCCGGAAGCGCTGGATGCGCTCCTCGACCTCGGGCGGCAGGGCGTCCGGGGGGACGAGCAAGAGGTCTCCGAGGAGCCGGCGCGCGGCGCGGTCCTCCTCACCGATGATGGTCCCGTCACAGCTGAGCGCTCCCATGAGGAGGTCGACGATGACGCCGATTCGGTCGCGAACCTTCATGCTGTCCTCATGACACGCGCACGCCCGCACTTCCATGGGTAGAAGCACGACGCACCGCGCACCGCTTCGCTCGCGGCATCGTCGTGTCGCCGACTCCGATTCGACGCTGGCCGTCACCGGCGCTTCGCGCGCGCGCGCGGACGCAGCGCCAGCAGCACGAGGCCGACGACCACGAGCGCGCGCCCTCCCCCGTCGTCGCTCGTCGCGCACCCGCAGCCGCCCGACGCGCGCCGAAGCTCGACGCCGCCGGTGGGCGTCGCGGCGTCGACGCTCACGCCGCCATCCCGGCCCGGCGCGACGCCCCCGTCTTCGGACGGACAGAGCGCGTCCATCCCATCACAGTTCTGGTCGATGCCGTCGCCGCAGCTCTCGGGCGCACCGGGGTAGATCGTCGGATCGGTGTCGTCGCAGTCGACGCTCGAGTTGTGGCCGTCACCGTCCGCGTCGACCGGGCCCTCGTAGCAGACCGCCTCGGCGCCCGTGTCGTCACACCCGTGCTCACAGGTCTCGCGGCTCACCTCACCCTCGACGCAGCGCGCGCGCTCCTGTCCCTGGCACCGCCAGGTCGCGCCGAGGCCCTCGGGGCACGGCGCCGCGCAGACGTCGTCGGTGCCGACCGGCATCGACACACATCCGCCGGGGCAGCTCTCCGTCATCACCTCGCCGTCGATGCACCGCGTGCGTGACGTCCGCGCGTCGTCGCAGGTCCAGATCGGGAACGTCCCAGCCGGGCAAGTCGGCGGCGCGGGCGTGCACGTCGCGCCCGGGAGCCCGCGGTAGGGTCCTTGCTCTCGCCATCGCGAAGGGTTCGTAGGCGAGCAGCTCCCCCGATAGGGATCGAAGGCCGTCGTGCTCGCCCCGCCGAGCGGGCGCACCTCGAAGTGGAGGTGCGCCCCCGTGCTGCACCCCGAGCTGGCGATCTGACCCAGGCGCTGCCCGCAGCGCACGGTCGCGCCGGGCGCCACCGCGACGCTCCCTTGGCGCAAGTGCGCGTACACGACGCGGTGGTCTCCGTGGTTGACGACGACGTGGTTGCCGTAGCCGAAGCCGTAGGCCGTACCGCAATTGTCGCCGCCGCACGCCGTGCAGCGATCGAAGTGTCCATCTTGGGTGCTGACGACCGTGCCATCCGCAGCAGCGACGACGTCGTGACCGTTCGCGATGGCGCCGTTGCCACCTCGCAAGCTGTAGTCCGTGCCCCGGTGCCCGTTGTAGGAGCTCGTCCCGCAGTTCCAATCCTCCGACCCCGCCGCGGCCCCGTTGTTGTCGAAGTAGTACCAGTTCGCGATGCAGTCGCCGCACGTCGGGCGGCTGAATTGCGCGATCGCCGATGAAGTGGAGAGCCCCGCCGAGAGGGCCGCGAGCGCCGTGAGGTAGAGCTCGCGCCTCATCGAACCCTCCACGTCGCGCGGAAGGTCGCGCCGCCGGCCTCCCAGAGCACGTCGTCGCCGTCGAAGCGGAGACCATCCGCCGCGCGCGGTAGGGGGATGAACTCGTCCCCCGCCTGCGCGAGCCAGCCGGGGCCCGTGCGCAGCGCGCAGTTCGACAGACATCGGGCGCCCTCTGGGCCGATGACGTGCACGCCCGCGATACCGCCGTTGACGGCTCCGAAGCCGAGCACGTGCAGACCGTCGGGCGCGACGCGCAGGCCGCCGAAGGTCGACAGGCTGCGGTCCAGCACGCGGTCGTCGCCGCCCTCCACCCAATGCACCTCGGCGACGGTCCCTGCGCCTCCCTCGACGGACTTCACGTAGACGAACGCGTGCGACGCCACCCCGGGCCGGCCGACGATGTCCTCGGCCAACACGACGGCGCGCTGCGGATCCCCGCCGCGGAAGCGCGTCAGCCGGCCGTCCGGGAGCAACGCCACGACGTCGGGCCGACCGTCGCGGGCGGGCTCGCCGAAGTCGAACGTGAAGGCCTCGAGCACGGGCGGGAGCGCAGAAACCACGCGCTCGGTGCCACGCTCCCACGCCAGCGTGTAGCGAGACGGCCCGTCGCCTCCGAGGGGCGCGACGAACACGCGCTGATCGAAGACCAGGCTCCACTCGCCGCCCAGGGGCCCGAGGTCGTCCACCTCGAGCCGCTCGGAGGCGGAGTCGACCGGAGGCGCACACGCCGCGATCACCAAGCAGAGGGAACGAAGGAGCCGCACACCCGAGATATACCTTGAAAAGCGTCTCGGCCGCGAGCGCCCCTCACTTTCTCGCCCCGAGCATGCCTCGCGGCGCGAAAGACGTTACCTTCCCCGCCGATGCGCCGCCTCCTCCTCCTCGTCCTCTGTGCGCTCGGCGCGCACGCTTACGCGCAGCCCGGCTGCGACGACCCGGCCGTCTGCGACGCCGACGGAGACACGGTGAGCGATCGCGACGAGCGCGGCGCGCTCGGAGGCGGCGCGCTCGACACCGACGGCGACGGCATCCCCGACGAGCTCGACCTCGACTCCGACGGCGACAACATCTTGGACGCTGACGAAGCCGGCGACGACGACCTCGCGACCCCGCCCATCGACTCCGACGGCGACGGTGTGCCCGACCTCCGCGACCGAGACTCCGACGGCGACGGGCACCTCGACATCGACGAGGCCGGCGACGACGACCTGTCCACTCCGCCCGTCGACACGGACGGCGACGGCATCCCCGACTACCTCGACCTCGACTCCGACGGCGACGGCATCCCCGACTCGGAGGCGATCGACGAGCACGGTCGCCCCATCGACACCGACGGCGACGGCGTCTCCGACGCGCACGACCTCGACGACGACGGCGACGGCCTGCTCGACGTGGACGAGCTCGGCCCCGACGGCCGGCCCGTCGACACCGACGGCGACGGCGTGCCCGACCACCGCGACCTCGACTCGGACGGTGACGGGATCCCGGACTCCGTCGAGGGCCTCGCCGACACCGACGGTGACGGCACGCCGAACTTCCGCGACCTCGACTCCGACGGAGACACCGTCCCCGACGCGGTGGAGGGCGACGTCGACACGGACGGCGACGGCATCCCGGACTTCCTGGATCCGGACTCGGACGGCGATGGCATCCGCGACGACGTCGACAACTGCCGCACGGTCTACAACCCCGATCAGCGCGACACCTCGGGCGACGGAGTGGGCGACGCATGCACGCTCGACCGCGACGGAGACGGAATCCCGGACGCGGTCGACAACTGCCCCGACGTGGCCAACGCCGACCAACTCGACTCGAACGGCGACGGCATCGGCGACGCCTGCTCCGGCCCGCCGCCACCGGCGCCGCAGCCGCCCTCCCTCGGCGGCGGCGGCGGATGCCAGGCCGCCAGCGGCTCCCTCTGGGCGCCGATGCTAGCGTTCGCGTTCGTGCTTCGACGACGTCGCCAGTCGACCTTCGCCTAGCCAGGGCGCCGTCGTCTCGGCCAGGGTTCGGCTCCGGCGCGGCTGTACCAGCGGGTCGCGTCGCGTGTTGTGGTCGGGGTTCCGTCGAGCTCCTACCCGCGGGTGAAGCGTGCGCGCTGCTTCGCGTCGTCGAGTTTGGTCAGCGGTCGCTCCTTCCGGGGCCGGGGCCGCGACGGGGACCGCGGCCGCGGCCGCGGTGGGGTTTCGCCGCTGTCGTACCCGCGGGTGAAGCGTGCGCGTTGCTTCGCGTTGTCGGGGTTGGTTGGCAGCCGCACCTTCCGGGGCCGGGGCCGCGACGGGGGCCGGGACCGCGGCCGCGGTCGGGTTCCGACGCTGTCGTACCTGCGGGCGAAGCGTTCGCGTGGCGCATCGTCGTTGAG
>JAHBWH010000304.1 GCA_019637115.1 Myxococcales bacterium
TCGCGAGGCGTGAGGCGACGCCGTCGGCGTAGACGCTCGAGGTCTCCTCGCGGCGGAGGTCCTCGATCAGTTCGCGGAGCGCCCGGAGGATGACGGGCTCTCCCGCGAGATGGTCGGCGAGATCGAGCGTCACGAGCATTGTCGGGCGTGTGCGCTGCATGCGCATGGTGAAGAGCGCGGCGCCGGGGTTTGTGGTCTGCGGGATCGGCTGCGCCTCGGCGAGCGGGCCGGTCATCACGCCGCCGGTCGCCGACCACACCCAGGGGACCAGCCCCAGTTCACCGGCCACCTCGAAGATCAGGTCTCGGACCTCCGCCTCCTCGAACGTGACGAGCCGCACGGCGACGTTGCGGGCCTGGAAGAGCTTGAGAATGCGGGTGGCCTTCACGGCAAGGCCTCCGGGAAAGCGATGGCGGCGGCGAGCGAGGCGGCGGCGGCGGCGGCGGCGAGCGCGGCCGAAGCGCTGCGGGCCGAGCTCGAGGCGGCAAAGGAGGGGGCGCTCGCGGCGCTCCGTGCCGAGCTCGAGGCTGCGCACGCGGCGGTCCTCGCCGCGAAGATCGAGGAGCTCACGGCCGAGAAGGACAAGGCGCTCGAGGAGGCTACGACCGCGCACTCCAAGGAGCTCGCTCTGCTCGGTCGCAAGCTCGCCGACACCGAGGGCAAGCTCGAGGAGGTCCGTGGGCAGCTCGCCGCGCTCGGAGAAGCGCACGCTCAGCGAGGGGCCGAGCTCGACGCCGAGCGTCAGCGCGCGAGCGGGGTCGAGGCCGAGCTCGCGGCCGAGCAGAGCAAGAGCGCAGGGCTCACGTCCGACCTGGCCAAGGCCAGGGATCGCATCACGTCGCTCGAGGGGGACGTGGCGACGCGCACGAGCCGCATCGCGGCGCTCGAGGCGATGAAGGAGGATCTCGAGCGCCAGCGCGAGCGGCTGCGCGACAAGGTGGCGACGGACGACGCGCTCCTCGAGCGCGTGCGGCGCGCGATGAGCATCGGGCTGGGACTGCTCGAGGATCAGAAGAATAACCGCGTCGATGACGTGATCGACGCCGAGTGACCTCCTCCGGCGACAGGGGCGCCGATCGGGGGGCGACGACGGCGCTGGAGGTCGAGGGGCGCCTCGGCCTCGGCGGGATGGCGGAGACGTTCATCGCCAGGCGGCGGGGACCGGGCGGCTTCGAGCAGCGCGTCTGCCTGAAGAAGATCCTCCCGCATCTCGCGCGAGATCCCGAGCTGCTGCAGCTCTTCGAGCAAGAAGCGCGACTGACCGCGCACCTGAGCCACGCGAACGTGGTGCAGCTGCTCGACTTCGGCAGCGACGAGGGGCAGCCCTTCCTCGTCTTCGAGCTCATCGAGGGCACAGACCTGCGTATCCTCCTGCGCGCGTTCGCGGCGGCGGGCGAGGCGATGACGAGCGGGCTCGTCGCCTTCCTCGCGCAGGAGCTCGCGAGCGCGCTCGCCTACGCGCACGACGCTGGGCTCGTGCACCGGGACGTCTCGCCCTCGAACGTGCTGCTCAGCCTCGCCGGCGAGGTGAAGCTCACGGACTTCGGGATCGCCAAGGCGTTCGGCTCGCCTGGGCTGACGCAGAGCGGGATGGTCAAGGGCAAGGTCCCCTACATGGCGCCCGAGTACGCGCGCACCGGCGTGGCCGACCCTCGCGCGGATCTCTTCTCGCTCGGCGTCACGCTCTACGAGGCGCTCGCGGGCGTCCGACCGTACCGGGGCCGCAGCGACATCGAGGTGCTCGAGAGCATCGCGCGGGGCGTCCGCGAGCCGCTGTCGAAGCACGTGCCGAACGCGCCCTCCGAGCTCGTCCAGATCGTCGAGCGGCTCATCGATCCGAACCCCGACGCGCGCCCGCCGAGCGGCGCGGCGCTCCTCGATCTGCTGCGCGGAGTGCAGGCGCCACCGACGGCGCGGCGCATCCTCGGGCGTCACGTCCGCGAGCACCGTCGCGCGTCGGCGCCTGCAGAGGTCGCGCCGCCGGCCCCCGAGGCTCCCTACGAGGCCACGGAACGGATCGACAGCGGCGGCACGATGCAGCTCGGCGTCCAGCGGCCCGCCGCGACCTCGTCGCCGATGCTCGCGGCGGCGCATGACGTGACGCGAACCAGGCTTCCCTCCGCCGACATCGTCGCCGCGCCGGTCTCGGCGCCAGAGCCGGTCCCAGAGTCGACGGCCACGCGGACCGTCTACGAGCCCCGGGCGCCCTCGCTCGACGCCGCCGACGAGACGGCCGACGTCCCACTCCGCCGACCACGGGCGCGGCCGTGGGGTCTCGTCGTCGTGCTCCTGCTCGTCTGTATCGTCGCCGTCGCGGTGGTGATCTTCCGCGTGGCGCGGTAGGACGCGCGAGCGAGCGGCGGTCGTGCTCGTCCGACCCCAGACGATCACGGCGCGCGAGGAGGAGACGAGATGTCCGAGCGGGATCCGAGAGCCTTCGACACGGTCGCCGTCCATGCGGGCGACGCGCCCGATCCTTCGCACGGAGCGGTCGAGGGCCCGATCGTGCTGGCGAACGCCTACGCCTTCGAGTCGGCCGTGGACGCGGCGGCGCAGTTCGCGGGGGAGCGCGAGGGCTACATCTACTCGCGCTGGCGCAACCCGACGGTCGAGGCGTTCGAGCAGAAGCTCGCGGCGCTCGAGGGGGCCGAGGCCGCGGTCGCGTGTGCGTCGGGGATGGCCGCGGTGCACGGCGCGATGCTGGCGAGCGTCCGCGCCGGTGACCACGTGATCGCCCCGCGCGGCATCTACGCCGAGACGGCGAAGCTCCTGCGGACGGTGCTCGAGCGCTTCGGTGTGCGCTTCGACTTCGTCGATCTCACGAGCCTCGACGCCGTGGACGCCGCGTGGCGGCCCGAGACGCGGCTCGTCTGGGCCGAGACCCCCGCCAACCCCGTCCTCGACCTCCACGACGTCGCGGCGCTCGCGGCGCGCTGTCGCGAGCGCGGCGCGACGCTGGCCGTCGACTCGACCTTCGCCACGCCCTACCACCAGCGCCCGCTCGAGCTCGGGGCGGATCTCGTGGTGCACTCGGCGACGAAGGCGATCGGCGGCCACGGGGACGCGGTCGGAGGCGTGGTGGCGGGGCCTGCCGCGCGCGTCGCGGAGGTGCGCGAGCTGGCGGTGCGCGCGGCCGGAGGGGTGATCTCGCCGATGAACGCGTGGCTGCTCTCGCGCGGTCTGCGCACGCTCGGGCTGCGGATGGCTCGGGCGAGCGCGACGGCGGCCGAGCTCGCGGCGCGGCTCGAGGCTCACCCGGCGGTCGCCTGGGTGCGTTACCCCGGGCTCGCGTCGCACCCGCACCACGCGCTCGCTACGCGACAGATGCAGCGTGGCTTTGGCGCGATGATCGCGTTCGAGCTGAGGGGTGGGCTGGAGGCGGGCGCGCGGGCCTATGATGCGTTCTCGTTGATCACGCGCGCGGTGAGTCTCGGCGATCTTCGGACGCTGGTGACGCACGCGGCGTCGACGACGCATCGCTCGTTGCCGGCGGCGCAACGCGAAGCGGGCGGGCTGACGGACGGTTTGTTTCGGCTCGCGGTGGGCATCGAGGATGTCGACGATTTGTGGGCCGATCTGACGCAGGCGCTCGCGCGTTGAGGGCTCGGCGGTCTCGTTGGTAGGGCGGGCACGTTGCACGCGACGTTGGCTGCGGATCGTGTCTACGCGCGGCGGTGCTCGATGCGGACGTGGGGGGACGTCGGGCTGTCGCGCGGGCGTGGACGTCGATTCTCAGGTCCACGCGTCGCGCACGGCGGGGGAGGACGCTCCGCGCCGAGGCGCTGCGCTTCGCAGGTGGGTCGGCAGGTCGTCAGGTTGGCGCGGACGCCGCGCGGACACGGATTCGGTTCCGTGCCCGTCTCCGTCTCCGCAACCCTGCCGGTACACGCGCGTGCCCGTCCACGTCCACGTGCCCGTGCCCGTCCACGTCCACGTACGTCCACGTGCGCGTGCGCGTGCGCGACCAGAAGTCCCGCGGGGCGGCTAGAAACGGGAGAGGTCTCCACAGCGAAGCGCTGCTTGTTCCCACGACTCGGGACTCGCACTCGGACTCACGGGACGAGACCACGCGCCGCGGTGGTGCGACTCGTCGCGTTTCAGCTGGTCCGTGAGCGTTTCTGGTCGCGCACGCATGCGCACGTGGACGTGGTCGCGCACGCGCACGTGGACGTGGACCTCGTGGGCGTCGTGCGCGTGCACGGACGCGACGCGGATGCATGGGCGTGGACGAATGACGCGCACGCCGCGATTCGTTCGCGCCGCGTGTTACTGCAGCTTGCGGTACACGCCGACGACCACGCCGAGGACCTGCGTCGAGCGCCAGTCGGTCTTCGGGACGAGGATCGGCGCCATCGCGGCGTTCGCCGGCTGCAAGCGGATGTGGTCCTTCTCGGGGAAGAAGTACTTGCAGGTCGCCTCGTCGCCCACGAGCGCGATGACGACGTCGCCGCGCCCCGCGGTGAGCTGCTTGCGGACGAAGACGTAGTCGCCGTCGTGGATCCCGGCTTCGATCATCGAGTCGCCCGTGATGCGGAGGCCGAAGACGTCGCCGCCGCGGCCGACGAGCATGCGGTCGATGCGCACGGTGTCTTCGGGTTGCTCGATCGCCTCTTGGAGCAGCCCCGCTGCCACTCGGCCGATGATCGGGATCTCGAGCAGGTCGTCGTCCACCGGGGTCGCCCGGTCGAACGCCTCGTGGACGTCCGAGGTCTCGTCGCGTTGCACGACCCGGAGCGATCGCGACTTCATGTCCTCGCGCGTCAGGTAGCCCTTCCGCTCGAGCGCCCGGAGGTGATCGTTGACGCCATTCGTGCTGCGGATGCCGAGGTGGTTGCCAATCTCGCGCAGGGTCGGGGGGAAGCCGCGCTCGTCGATGGAGGCGCGGATGAAGTCGAGCACGATTCGCTGGCGGTCGGTGAGCTTCTGCATCGGACCCCTCTTGGGAGACGTGGTCTGCCGCGGCTGGCTGCATGGCGACGCCCCGCGGGATACCTGATGATACGTCCAGGTATGCACCTACCCTACCGACCTGTGGGCACGTGTCAAACTTTCAGTAGAACAAAAGTTCAGGGTGCGGACTATCAGGTCGCGGGCGCACACGCCCGTGCGTCCCCGCGTCATGGCGAACCGGCGTGGGCGCTGCTACCAAAACGCGCATGACCCGCTTCGCCCTCGGCTTCGTGCTCGTCTTCGGTCTCGCTTGCGGGGGGGACGATCCCGCCGAGCCCACGACCATCCACATCCAAGCCCCGGATGAGGGGGGCGAGGCGCCCGAGCCGACGAACGGCGAGGGGGAGCTCGCCGTCGGGGAGGACGCCTGCGAGACGGACGACGACTGCGTGCCGGCCGAGTGTTGCCACGCCGCCGCTTGTGTGGCGCAGGCGAACGCGCCTAACTGCGAGGACATGATGTGCACACAGGAGTGCCGGTACGGGACGCTCGACTGTGGCGGCCGCTGCCTCTGCCACGAGGGGCGCTGCGCGGCGCGCTTGAGCGTGCCGCCCAGCTTCCCAGAGTGAGCCCCAGAGTGAGCTCCAGGTTGGAGGCACTCGCCACCGTGTAAGCGCGAGCCCTCGTGCGCGTTCGAAGCGCAGGAGGTCCTCGTGCTCGCTCACCGTCTCATCACTCGGCTCCACCTCGCTCGAACCACCGGCGCTCGAACCACCGGCGCTCAAAC
>JAHBWH010000305.1 GCA_019637115.1 Myxococcales bacterium
CGGCGCCGGCATCGGCGGCGCGGCCTGCGGGGCCGGCTGCGGCGCTGGCATCGGAGGCGGTCCCGACGTCTGGGGTCCCGGCAGCGGGGCGGGCATCGGCGGCGGGCCCCCAGCGCTGGCGGCCTGCGGCGGCGGAGCGCCAGCGGCCGCGCCCTCGGTGCCCTCGACCGTGATGATGAAGTCGCCGATGTAGACCTTGTCGCCCGGCTTCACCACGAGGGGCGAGGTGATCTTCCGCCCGTTCACGTAGGTGCCGTTGGTCGACTTCAGGTCGACGACGATGAAGCGGTTGTCCTTGAGGACGATGCGAGAGTGCCGCTTCGAGACGTTGCCCTTCGGCAGGATGATGTCGTTCCCTTGGACTCGACCGATCGTGACTTCGTTCTTGTCGAACTCCATCCGACGCTGGGCGCCGCCCTTCTCGGTGATCACGACTGCGAACATTGTCTCTCGCTCTCCCGCCGGGTGGACCGCGCCCGCGTCGCACGGGCCGGCCGATGTGCAGCCACGACGGCGGCTGCCGTCGATGGGCCGCCATTGAACGATCTCGGGCGTCCCGCCGTCAAGCCACGAGCGCACTCATCGCCGCGGGAACACGACGATTTCCCGTGGGTTCGGGGGTGCGCTAGGGGGATCGGGGGCGCCCGCCCGGGCGCCGCCTGCGCCAGCTCGCCTCAGCGCACCTTGGACTTCAGGAGATCACCGAGGGTGCCCATCTTCTGGCCCTTGGCGTCCTTCGCGTAGCGCTCGAAGACCTGGCGCTCCTCGTCGTCCTTCATCGCCTTGAGGCTGATCTCCAGCTTGTCGCCGGTCGAGATGAGCTTCGCCCGGACCTTGGAGCCGAGCGGGAAGGCGCGGCGGAGGTCGCCGCCCTCGGGGACGAGCGACTCGCGGGCGCGCAGGAGCGCGCGGCCCCCGCGGCCAGCGGTGCCCTCGAGCTGGACGAAGACGCCGAAGCGCTCGATGGCCTCGACCGTCCCCTCGACGACGGCGCCCAGGCCGAGCGCCGAGCCGCCGACCGACTCGCCGACGCTCGCCGCCTTGGGGGCAGGCACGAGCGAGATGCGGCGCCGCTCGGTGTCGATCGACTGCGCGACGACCAGGACGGGCTCACCGGCCGAGAGCAGCGTCCCTGGGTGCCGCGCGCCGCCGCCGAGCTCGGAGGCGTGCAGCAGCCCCTCGATCCCGGGGGCGAGCTGCACGAACGCGCCGAAGTCCATCAGCTTGACGACCTTGCCCTCGAGGACCTTCCCCGTGGGCACGATCGCCTCGACCGAGTCCCAAGGGTCCTCCGCGAGCGCCTTGAGCGAGAGCGTGATCTTCGGGCGGTCGCCCGTCGTGTCGAGGTCGAGCACGCGCACCTCGACGTAGGCCCCCTCGGCCACGACCTGCTCGGGCCGGCGGCGATCGTGGGTGAGCTCGCGGGTCGGGATCAGCCCCTCGACGCCGCCGAGGTCGACGAAGGCCCCGAAGTCGCGCACGCGGGTGACGGTGCCGTGAAGGCGAGCTCCGAGCTGGAGGGTCGAGAGGAGCGCGTCGCGCTGGGCGTTCTGCTCCGCCTCGACGATGGCTCGCCGCGAGACGATCACGTCGCGGTCGCCGCGAAGCTCGACGACCTGGAAGCGCAGGGTCTGCATCAGGAAGACCGACGCGTCCTTGACGAAGCGGACGTCGAGCATTCCCATCGGGCAAAACGCGCGGGTGCCGCCGAGGTCGACGGTCACGCCCCCCTTCACGACCCCGGAGACCTTGCCGTCGATCGGGGTCTTCTCGCGGAGCGCGGTCTCGAGCTCCTCGCGTGACATGCCCCCCGAGAGGCGCCGGCCGAGCTCGATGTTCGCGCCGTCGACCTTCGTCACGTAGCCCCGCACCGGATCGCCGACGGCGAGGTCGAGGGGGCCGCGCGCGTCGACGAGCGCGAGCTTCGGGAAGAAGGCCTGCTGCTGCTCGCCGAGGTCGACGAAGATCCCCTCGCTGCCCACCTGGACGACGGTGCCGTGGACCTCTTCGCCCACTCGGTAGGAGCGGCGTCGCGGGGTCGCGCCGCCGCTGGCTTCGAAGAGGTCTGCGAACGAGGAGGAGGGGGTCTTCGCGTCGGACATGGGACCGGCGCGTCTACCACGGCACGGCACCAGTGGCACGTCGCCGCACGCCGGACGTGGACTCGGACTCGGACGCGGACTCGGACGCGGACTCGGACTCGGACTCGGGCAGGGGCACGGGTGGCTCGCGCGCTGGCGCTCTGCGCCGCGGGACGCAAGATGGACGAGTGCTGCGGATGGCCGGCATCATCGGGGACGCTCACGCCGAGGACGTCCGGCTCGCTCGGGCGCTCGACTTCTTGTCGTCGCGCGGCGTCGACGCGCTGCTCCAGGTCGGCGACTTCATCGACGGCTTCGGCGACGACCTGGCGTGCGCGCGCCGCCTCCGCGCGTCGGGGGCGTCCGTGGTGCGTGGCAACCACGAGCGCTGGTTGCTCGAGGCGCTCCCTGCGCTCGGCGGCACCTCGCGCCGCCTCGACGCCGAGACGCTCGCGTGGGTCGCCTCGTTGCCGACGACACGCGCGCTCTCGACGGCGGCGGGCCCGGCGCTCCTCTGCCACGCCCTCGGCGAGGACGACATGACCCTGCTGCTGCCACGCCACGGACCTGCCGACCTGGCGGCCAACGCCGCGCTGCCCGCCCTCCTCGCGGGCCCCGCGCGCCTCGTGCTAGCCGGCCACACGCACGTGCGCATGGTGCGCACGATCGGTCCGCTCTCGACCCGGGCCGACTCGACCGCCGGGTCACCTCCGGAGCAGGCGACGACCTTCGTGAACGCGGGCACCCTCCACCGCCGCGACCGACCGAGCTGCACGCTCGTGGACTTCGTCGCGCGCGAGGTGGAGCACTGGGACGTGCACGAAGACCGCCCGGCGACCTTCGCGTCGTCGCATCGGTTCTGACCCGCGCGGCGACGAGCGCTCCGTGAGGAGGCGCCGTGTCCTGCCAGCTGGACGCGCCGAAGACACGCGCGCTCGGGCGAAGGTGGAGGGAGCTTGCTCCCGCGGTCGACGAAGGACAGACCTATTCGAGGAGGCGCGGGGCCGAGATCGAGTCGAGGACCGCGATCAATCGGTCGAGACTCCTGCGGTTAGGCTGCTGGAAGCACGACGCGCACGCTCGTGCCTTCGTCGGGCGCGCTCACCAACGTGAGCTGGCCCCCATGGGCTTCGACGATGTGCCTCGCGACGTAGAGCCCGAGGCCGGTGCCGGCGTCGCCTTTCGTGGTGAAGAAAGGATCGAAGACCCGCTCGAGCGTCGCCTCGTCGATGCCGGGCCCGTCGTCGTGCACCTCGACGCTGACCCGATCGTCCTCGCCACGCGCGCGCACCACGATCGCGCCACCCCGTGGCCCGAGCGCGTCCGCCGCGTTCAGCAAGAGGTTCAAGAAGACCTGCTCGAGCCGCCGCGCGTCGCCGCGCACGGGCGGGAGCGGGGGCTCGAGCTCGAGCGCCACGCTCCCGTGCGGCATCCGGCCGGCGGAGAGCCGCGCGGCGGCCTCGAGCACGCCCTCGAGCGCGACGGGCCCCTCGCCGCCCTCGCTCGGCAGCGTGAGCTGGCGCAGATCGCGCGCGATCTGCGCCACGCGGTCCGCCCCGTCGACCGCGCGACCGGCCATCCGGACGAGCCGCGCGGCCACCTCGGGCGGCGCGTCGAGCGCGGCGAGCTCGCGCTGGACGCTGGAGAGCGAGAGCGAAACGTACGTCAGCGGGTTGTTGATCTCGTGGACGATGCTGGCCGCGACCGTCCGCAGGAGCTGATCGCGATCCTGCAGCTCGCGCAGGTTCGCCTCGAGCCGCCGATCGCGCTCTTCGAGCTCGATGAGGCGGGCGGCGAGATCGGCGCGGAGCTCGTCGAGCTCGAAGACCTGCCGGCGCGCGACGACGTAGAGCGCGGCCGCGAGCCACGCCACGAAGAGCGCGATGAGCACGAGCACCGTCAGCTCGGACCACCGCTCTCCGAGCCGACCGCTGAGCGCACCGGTCTCGGCGCGCAGGGCGCGGATCAGAGAGGCGATGCGCACATCGTCGAGCTCGCCCCGCGACAACGCGGCGGCCCCTTCCCGGCCCAGCGCCGCGACGCCCGGCGGCGGGAGATCGGCGACGGTCGTCGTGCTCGCCATCTCCTCGAGCGCCATCGCGAGCTCGGCGGTCGGGTCGGCGGCGAGCGACTCGGTGAGCACCCGGAGCCAGCGCACCCGCTGCTCGACGGCGTCGCGCCCGTCTCGAACGTCGATCGAGAGCGAGACGGCCCAGAGCGCGAAGGCCATGAGCGCCGCGAAGAGCACGGGTCCCGTCCAGACGGGACGAAGCAGTCGCGCGGTCACACGGCTCATCGCGGCGAGCATACCGAATTCTCGCTCGCGCTTACGGCGCCGCGTCCGAGACGCTCGAGATCCCGGCGGCGAGTCGAGGACGAGTGCCGGAAAGTTCGTTGCGGGTTGCCCTGGATGAGCGGCGAGGAGGTCGTCGGGCAGAAGCCTGTTCGAGGAGGTCGGCGAGCGGGGTCCGCGTCGAGGACCGCGGACACTTTGGAACGAACATCGTGTTGAGGGCACTGATATGGTGCGCAGACGGATCACGAGATGGACTGGATGAGCTTCCTTCGAGTTACCGTGGCGCTCGCCCTCGTCGGCTGCGGGTCGAGGACAGGCCTCGTCGCCCCGCCGCCGCCGCCCGACGCAGGCGTCGACGCGCCGGGGGATCCCGACACGTTCCCGTGTCGCTGGGCGTACGGCGGCCCGACCACGCTCGCCACGTCTCCGCGCCGCCCGGCAGGGGTACGGATCGCCGTCGAGGAGCTCACGGGCGCAGCGCTCGTCGGCGCCGACGTGGACGGCGCGCGGCGCCTCTACTCCAGCGAGGGCGCGGACGTGCTCACCCTCCCCTCCCCGGCGAGCCTCGTCGGGGGCCGCGCGCTCTTCCTCCACCTCGGCGCCGACTGCGCCGCGACGTCGATCTCGCTCTCTGGAGAGACGAGCCCCGTCACCCTCTTCCCTCGGGCCCGCGAATGCCTCGCCGGCCGCGGCGACCGCGCGCGCTTCCCGATCGCGATCGCTAGCGCTGGCCGCAACGAGCTGGCGACCGTCAGCCGAGATCTGAGCAGCGTGGCTCGACTCGGAGACGTCACGGTCACACCGGGCGAGCTGCTCGACCTCGCGCTCCATGTCGACGACGTCTACCTCCTGAGCCGAGGCGGCGAGGTGCTCTTCCGCGCGCCCACGGGAGACACCCGCGAGCTCGCGGCGCCGCCCGCCGTCGCCATCGCGCCCGACCCGCTCAACGGCGGCGTCGTCGCCCTGACCGGGTCCGAGCCGCCGACGCTCTGGGTCGGCAGACGCGGCGACGCGCGCGAGCTCGTCGCCATCCCCCCGAGCTTCCCGGCCGTCGAGACCAACGAGACGGAGGCGCTCATGCTCGGGCGCGACGGTCGGATCTTCGTGGCGCTCCTCACGGGCGCCCCGCTCCGCGAGCTCGAGCCGCTCCCCGAGGTCGCGATGGGCGCGCGCCTCCTCGACGGCCGCGTCGGCTTGGTCGACGGCGGCAGCGCCGGAGGTGTCGCCTACCTCGTCGCGCTCCCGAGCGGCGCCGAGGAGCTCCGTTGGCGGCGGCTGACCTGCAACCG
>JAHBWH010000306.1 GCA_019637115.1 Myxococcales bacterium
CGCGTCCGCGTCCGCGTCCGCGTCCGCGTCCGCGTCCGAGTCCGAGTCCGAGTCCGCGTCCGAGTCCGGAGAAGCGTCCGGAGACGCGGGGATGCGGACTTGGATGGGGACGACGGGAACACGCCGCGACGGTCCCGCGTTGCCCCGCTGGCCCCACGCCCGTAGGCTCTCCGACCCATGTCGTACCCCGAGCTCAGCCTCGTCTTGCCCTGCTTCAACGAGGCCGAGAACGTCGCGCGTGTCGTCGGGGAATCCGTCGAGGCGGGTCGCCGCGCGGGCGGTGTGTTCGAGGTCGTCGTGGTCGATGACGGCAGCACCGATGATACGGTCGCGCGGGTCGAGGCCCTCGGTTCGCCCGAGGTGAGGATCGTTCGGCACGCCGAGAACCGCGGCTACGGCGCCGCGCTGCGGACGGGGCTCTCCACCGCCCGCATGCGCCACGTCTTTTACACCGACGGCGACGGACAGCTCGACGCGCGCGAGCTCGTGCCTCAGCTCTCGCGGTTGAGGGACGACGTGGTCCTCTGTGGCTACCGCGCGCCGCGCCGTGACCCCGTGCTGCGGGTGTGGACGGGTCGCGCGTGGACGGCGCTCGTGGGCGCGACGCTCGACGTGCAGGTCCGCGACGTGAACTGCGCCTTCAAGGTCTTCCCGCGCGCGTTCCTACGTCGCGCGCAGCTGCAGAGCGACGGCGCGACGATCGATGCCGAGCTCTTGCTCGAGGCGCGGCGGCTCGGGTACCGAATCGAGGAGCTCCCGGTCTCGCACCGGCCGCGCGCGCACGGCCGGGCGACGGGGGCGCGGCCTCGGGTCATCGCCCGTGCGCTCGTCGAGCTCTGGGCGCTGCGCCGCCGCGCGGTGGGGCCGCGCCTCGTGCCGCGTGTGGACACGGGCGCCGAGGTCCCCGCCGACACGACGGGGCACGTCCGCGTCGCCTCTTGAGCGACCCAGATCGCCTCGTGGGCGATGCGTGAGATCCTTCGCCGGCGGCCGTGCACGTCCGCGTCGCCTCTCGAGCGACCCAGATCGCCTCGTGGGCGATGCGTGAGGTCCTTCGCCGGTGGCCGCGCACGTCCGCGTCGCCTCTCGAGCGACCCAGATCGCCTCGTGGGCGATGCGTGAGATCTTCCGGTGGTTGCGACTCGGCCACGACGACATGGGCGCAGCGGCCGCGAACGCAAGCCGGGTCGACGCATCCGCAGGTGCGGGCCTCAGCGCGTGCCCGCGTCCATGCTGCGCGCTCGGCGGCGAGGAGGCGGAGGGCTCGGGTCGCGCGGCCCGGCGCCTTCGCGTCGCTCGGCCCGCGCGATCCGGGCCGCGCGCGGCTCGCCGACCTCGCGCGGCCCCACGCCTCCACGCCCCTCCGCCCGAGTGACCCGTGCCGCGCGCGGCTCGAGCTCGCGCGGCCCCACGTCTCGGCGTCGGTCCTCCCGAGCGACCCGCGCCCCGCGCGGCTCGCCCAGCTCACGCGGAAAAGGGTCGCGGTAGTAGAGCGGCAGCACGCCTCGCTCGTGCAGCTCGTCGAAGCGCTCGAGGGTCACGAGCTCCTTGGCGCGGAGGTAGCGGCGCGCGAGCGAGACGACGCGGTGGAGCTGGTCGGGGTCGAACGCCGGGGTCTCGCCGTGCTCGTAGCTCATCACGTTGCCCGGCACCCAGCGGTGCTGTGGGTTGCCGAAGAAGTGCCCGAGCTCGTGGGCGAGCGTCGTCGGCGGAGCGATGGCGGTCACGACGATGAAGTGCCGATCTCGCCGCCACGGGAGGCGCCAGTGCACGCCCCGCCGCCACTCGCGCGGGTCGTCGACGTCGCGCATGGCGGAGACGACGAAGACGTTGACGACCCCGCGCTCGAGCCGCCGCCCGAGCGCGTGGCGATCCTCGCGTGACTCCAGCACCTGCGCGTCGATCGCCTCGAAGCCGATCGCCGCGAAGCTCACGCCAGCGGGCGCGAAGACCCCGTTCGCGCGCTCGAGCTGCGCCCGCAACCACTCCTTGTCGCGCACGGGTCGCCCTGCGGCGTCGTGGGCGACTCGGAAGCGAATGGGGAACGCCACGCCGAGCGGCCGCGGCGGCTCGGGCATGACGAGGGGCGGCACGTCTCCTTGCTGCGGATCGCCGCCGGAGGCGCGCGATCCGAGCGCCTGCGCGTGCGCGACGATTGGAGCGACGCACCAAAGGACCCACGCGAGCGGCAAGCGCGTCCTCATCGCCCCGAAGTGTTCGCGAAGTGGGCTCACGTGCAAAGGAAATGGCGATCCGGCGCGACCTCGGCGCATGCGAAATGCGTGTCCCTCGGCGACCTCGTGTGTGCGTGTGGGCGTGGCTCGGTCGGTGTCCGTGGTCAGTCCATCCGCGGTCAGTGTCCGTCCGCGGTCAGTGTCAGTGTCCGTCCGCGGTCAGTGTCCGTCCGCGGTCAGTGTCCCGCGTGCCTCCCCCAAACGGGTGAGGCGCGACGAATCGTGAACGGCTATCTTGGATTGATGCGCAGAACGGGGTGGGTCGGGGGCTTGGTCGCCCTCAGTTTGATGGCATGGGGCACGGGGTGCGATCTCTTCGCCGGGCCCTCTTCCGAATCGGGCCCCGACCGGCCGCCCGAGGCCCCACCCGAGCCGCGGCCGGATGGTGGCCCGCGCGACCCAGGCGTCATCGAGACGGCGCTCGCGCGCCCGATCAGCGGCGGGCACATGCTGGTGCATGGCTCACAGCTCTTCGTCGCCGATCCCGATCGAGACCGGCTCGTCGCGCTCGAGGTGAGCGACTCGCCGTGGGGGCTCCGCGAGCGTGGCGTTGTCGCGCTCCCGGTCGGCGCCGAGCCGCAACGGATGAGCGTCGACGGCGCGGGGATCCTCTACGTCGCGCTGCGCGGCACGGGGCAGGTCGCGCGCGTCGACCTCGAGGCGCTGTCCTTGCTCGGCACCCACGAGGTCTGCGCGGCCCCGCGCGGGCTCGCGTGGGACGACGCCCGCGCGCGCACCTGGCTCGCGTGCGCGGGAGGCGAGCTACTCGCGCTCGATGGCGCGGGCGAGGTCGTCGAGCGTGTCTTCCTCGAGCCCGATCTGCGTGACGTCGTCGTCGACGAGGCGGGCGTGCGATACGTGAGCGTGTTCCGCGAGGCGTCGGTGCTCCGCTTGGGGGACGAGCTCGAGGTCGCCGAGCGCTGGCAGCCGGCCGCGCATCGACGCCTCGTCGACTTCCCTCGGCGCGACGACGAGACACCCCTCGAGCGTGTCTTCGTCCCGAACACCGCGTGGCGGATGCGCGCCCACCCAGGCGGCGGCGTCGAGGTCCTGCACCAGCTCTCGCGCGTCCAGTCCGACGAGCTCGATCGGGTCTTCGGAGAGGGCTACGGCGGCGATCCGGTGTCCATGTGCCGTCACGGCATCGTCGCGACCACGTTGACGGTCTTCCCGAGCGAGGGCGCCTCGACGTCCTTCGGGCCCATCGACAACGTCGCCCTCGGGGTCGACTTCGTCCGCACCGAGTCGCGGTTCTCCTTCGCGGCGGCGTGCTCGATCGGCGCGGGGCACGGATCGCGGTGCATTGGATCCAGGGCTCCGGCAGCGTGCGCAACACCGGGCAGCGCCTCTTCCACGTCGCGCCCTCGTCGGGCGTCGCTTGCGCGTCGTGTCACGCCGAGGGCCGAGACGATGGCCTCACGTGGGACTTCGGGTCGGGCCCCGTGCGTACGCACTCGCTGCTCGGTGGGATCATCGAGACCGCGCCCTTCCACTGGCGAGGCGACATCTTGGACATGTCGCACGTGATGGAGGACACGTTCGAGGTTCGGATGGGCGGCGAGCGGCTCACGCGAGGCGAGGTCGCCGCGCTGGAAGGCTGGTTGGACGGGCTCCCTGCGGTCGCGGCGACGGTCGACGAAGACGCCGCCGCGCGCGGCCGCGACGTCTTCGAGCGCGCGGAGTGCGGGAGCTGTCACGCGGGCGCGCTTGGGACGCAGCGCGCGTCGGTGATCATGCCGGAGGCGGGCCATCTGCAGGTCCCGCTCCTCGTGGGCGTCGGCGTGCGGGGGCCCTTCCTCCATGACGGCTGCGCGGCGACGCTCGACGAAGCGTTGCTCGGCTGCGGCGGACGCGGGCCACACCCGGGGGTCGAGGGGCTCGACGAGGGGGAGCGCGCGGACCTGGTGGCGTTCCTCGCTGGTTGGGACTGAGCGCGTCCGGTCCGGGTTCCGGGGCCGCGTCCGAGTCGGGTCCGGAGTCGGGGCCGAGTCGGGTCCGAGTCGGGTCCGAGTCGGGTCCGAGTCGGGTCCGAGTCGGGTCCGAGTCAGGTCCGAGTCAGGTCCGAGTCGGGGGCCGAGTCCGGGGTCCGCTTCCGTCGAGGCGGGCGGGCCTGAGGACCACGTTGGAGCGGCGTGATAACCTGTCCCACGATGCGCGGCCCCGAACAGAGACGCCTCGTGCTGGTCGGGCTGCTCGCTTGTTGGGTGTGCGCGTGTGCGCCGCGGGTGGAATGGGGCGTGCGCTTCGACGCGGTCGAGGAGCGGCCGCAGACCGCGCTCGACGTGCGCTACCAGACCGGCTGCGGTGACGACGGCCGAGTCCTCGCGCGCGAGCTCGTCGAGCCGGGAGCGCCGCCGACGGCGACCCGCTTCGACGAACGGGCGCTCGCCGTGCACGTGGTCGCGATCGACGGCGCGTGCCGCGCCTATGCGCGCGGGTGCGTCGAGCTCTCGGGATCGAGCCGGACCGGTGCCGTGCAGCTCTCGCCGATGGACGAGGATCTCTGCGCGTCGGGCGCGTGCCCGCTCGCAGGTCGCTGCGCGCAGGACGCTGGCGTGGACGGCGAGGTCGACGGAGGGGTCGGCGACGGCGGTGCACCGCTCGAGGACGCCTCCTCCGACGGGCCCGCGACCGACGCCGGTCCGCCGCTGACGGAGTGCCGCACTGGCGGGGTGCTCGAGGAGAGCGCCTTCTGCGATGGCTTCGAGGATCCCGGGCTGACGGCCTGGTCTTGGCAGGTCGGGTTCGGGCGGGCCGAGGCGGTCGTCGGTGAGGCCGACGGCGTGACGCCCTTCCGAGGGGTCCGGATGTTGCGGGCGACGACGACGCGCGCGAACACCTGGGCGCAGCTCGTCACCTGCCCCTTCCGTCCGGGCGGAGCGTGTCCGAGCGAGCCGACCGAGGTCACCCCGGACCAGCGCGTCGAGGACGGCGACTACCACATGCGGGTCTACCTCTACGTCCCCAGCGCGGTGGCGATCGGCCACATCAGCGTGATGCACGCGGGCACGCACCGCGGCGTCGCGCCCGTCGAGCCACCCGCCGGGTTCAACCTCGACGGCCCCGACGCGATGATGTACGTCGACGCCGCGAGGTCGCGCTTCCCGCGCGCTGGGGAGGAGCGGGAGCCCTTTCCCCGCGACCGCTGGGTCTGTGTCCAGAGCCAGCTGCACGTCGCCGACGAGGGCGGGGCGGCGAGGACCTGGCTCGATGGCGAGCTCGTCGTCGAGGTCACGGACATCGACACCTATCCAGGGGTCCCCTACGTCCGCTTCGGGCTCGGCGTCGCTTGGTCGGACGAGCAGGAGCCCATCTCGCTCTACTTCGACGAGGTCGCGGTCGCGCGAGCGCCGATCCCTTGCGAGTGAACGGCGGGCCCGTGCCCCTGCCCGTGCCCCTGCCCGTGCCCCTG
>JAHBWH010000307.1 GCA_019637115.1 Myxococcales bacterium
GCAGCCGGCGTCGACGGTGAGCGAGAGCGGGCCGCCCGCGAAGTAGGTGTCGAGCGCGCGCTCCACGGCCTGCAGGTGGGCCTGGCCGTCGTCACCGACCACTTCGCGCCAGTCGGGCATCGCGACGAGCCGCACGAGCCGGTCCGCGAAGAGCTCGGCCGCGCTTCGGAACGAGAGCCGGAAGGTCTCGTGGCGCACCTCGATCTCCTCGAAGCCGGCGTTCGTGAGCGCGGCGTCGAGGCTCGCCACCGTCGGTTGCCGCGCCTCCACGACGCGCGCGCGCTGGCGGAGCGCCTCGTCGCCGAGGTGATCCGCGCGCTCGTGGAGCACGTCGAAGACCTCCCCGAAGGTGCCGCGGAGGGGCGTCGTGAGGAGCAGCCGCCCGCCCGGCGTCAAGACCCGCCGCAGCTCGGCGAGCGCGCGCTGGTGGTCCGTGAGCTCCGGGTAGAGGAGGTTGCCAACGACCACGTCGAAGACGCCATCACCGAACGAGAGGCTCTCCGCGGTCTCGACCTTGAAGAAGAGCCGCTTGCCTATCTCTTCCCACCCGCGACGTCGCGCCAGATCGACGAGGCCCGCGTCGCGGTCGACGGCGACGACCCGGCCGCTCGGCCCGATGCGCGAGAGGACGTGGAACGAGACGTGTCCAGTCCCACAGCCGACGTCGAGGACGTTGCGCGCGTCGGCTGGCACCTCTGCCAAGAGGAGACGGGCGAAGTGCGCCGCGAAGCGCGGCACGACGACGGCGTCGACGAGGCGGGCGTCCTGCTCCGAGCTCCGGCGCTTGCGGAAGGGACGCTCGCTCGTCGTCATCGCTGGCGCGCCTCCGGCGGACGGAGCGCCTCGAGCGCGTCCGCGGCCAGGTCTCCGACCGTGGCGCCCGTCTCCTCTTCGTAGTCGGCGTCGGCGACCTCGCGCGGATCCTCGACGAGATCCTCGAGGCTGCCGGCGATCTCCGGATCGCCGAGCGAGACCGCGGCCTCGATCGCCGCGGCGACGACATTCCCGTCGGCGTGGCCGAGGAACCGGCGCAGCAGCGGGGTCGCGCTCGGCTCGCCGACCTCCGCGAGCAGGAAGGGCAGCTCGGCGAGCGCGCGCACGGCCGTGCCGGCGTCGAGCGCGCGCTCGATCGCGCGCGCCACCTCGGCGTAGTAGTCGTACGCGACGTCGAGCAGCGCCTCGCCTGCCGCCACGCGCACTCGCGGCTCGTCGTCGTCGAGGATCCGGACGAGCGCGTCGGCCATCTCGGCGCCGGGGATCTGCGCGCAGAGGTCGGCGAGCCGCTCGAGGCGCATCGCCGCCTCGTCCGGGTCGTCGAGGCGCCGCGCCTCGTCGATCGCCGCGACCAGGGCGCGGACGACCGGCCCTTCCGGGGCCGAGAGGAGCTCCGCCTCCGCATCGCGGAGCGCGCGGTCGGCGTCGAAGATCGCCGAGAGGTGCCGTTCGACGCTCATGACCCCACCTTCGCGAGCACCACGCTTCCGTTGGCTTGCATGTCGATGTTTCGGAACACGCAGAACGCCGTCTCGACGTCCTGCTTGACCCGCTGGCAGACGGCGATGATCTTCTCGACCGCCTCCTCGTCGTAGCGCGAGCGGTGCCCCGCGGGCCCCGGCAGCCGCAAATAGGCGAACGCGGCGTCCTTCGGGGGCTCGTCCTGGAGCGGATCGTAGGCGGCGATCACGCGCTTGCCACCCGCCGCGAGCACCTCGGCTGGCTTCCAGCCTGGGAAGTCGAGGACGATCTTGGGCCCCTCGGCGCCGCCGAGCGTCTTGGGCAGCCAGCTCACGAAGGCCTTCACGGCGGTCTTGGTGGCCTTGGTGGCCTTGAAGTCCTCCGGCGCCTGGAAGACGACGGCGCGGGCGCCGAGCGTCTGCGCGAAGTCCGCGAAGGCCTCGACCAGGGCCTTGTTCTCCTTGGTCTTCGAGAAGGCAGAGGCCGCGATCTCCTTCGGCGCGAGCGCCGTGAACGCGAAGCCTTCGGGGGCCTCGCGGAGCCACCGACGCACGGTACCCGAGCCGGGGATCCCGAGCTCGGTGTCGGAGATCTCCACGGCCGGGAACAATGACCAGTACCGGCTGACGGGTACCGGGAAGCCCGAGCAAGCGACGTAGAGCATGGCGGCGCAGTATACCGATTCTCGGCGCTCGCGGGGGGATTGGTGGCGGGGCCCCCCGATGCGAAACTCTCGCGGTCCAATTCCCCGGGCTGGTACGCTGCGCCCGTGGGTCGCGCACGGGTCGGGTCGACATGGCTGCTCGCCGTCTTGGCGCTCCTCTGCGTCGTGGGGTCGCGGGCTCACGCCCAGAGCGACCAGTTCGACACGCAGCTCTTCCACCCGACGGTCGGGCCCGGCTCGACGTTCACCATCGACCGCCCCGAGGTGCCGCGCCACGGCACGCTGACCGTCGGCCTCGGGATGAACGGCGCGTACGGCATCTTCCGTCGCTCCTTCGACGACCAGCACGTCGTCCCCTGGCGCCTCGACGCGGATCTGCTCGCGAGCGTCGGGCTCTTCGAGTGGATCGAGCTCGGGCTCGCGATGCCGGTCGTGCTCTCGCGGGGGGCCACGGACCCCTTCGCGGTCAACCTCGACCGGGACGTCACCCTCCGCCCCGGCGACCTCCGCCTGCAAGCGAAGGTGCCGATCCTCCGAGGTGATTTCTCCCTCGCGGCGCGGCTCCTCGTCAGCCTCCCCACGGGTGATGGCGACCGCTTCGTCGGCACCGACTATTGGACCTCGATGCCCTCCGTGGTGCTCGCCTGGCGCGCGGGGATCTTCACCCTCGCGGCCGATCTCGGCTGGCGCTTCCGGCGCCGCGTCGTCGTGGGCGCGTTCGAATGGGACGATGAGCTGCACGCCGCGCTCGGCGGCGTGCTCGCCGTGCACGAGCGGGTCTCGCTCGTCGCGGAGGTCCAGGCGCGCCTCGGGCTCGGCGGGCGCACCTTCACCGCGGACCAGGCGCCCGTCGAGGCCGACGCGGGCGTGCGGATCCGCCTCACCCCCCGCATGACGCTCGATCTCGGCGCGGGGACGGGCCTCTCGCAGGGCTGGGGCGCGCCGCGCGTGCGCGGCTTCGCGATCCTCCGCTTCGCGAGCGAGCGTGAGCCGTGCCCGTACGGGCCAGAGGACTTCGACGGCTTCGAGGACGGTGACTTCTGCGCCGATCCCGACAACGACGGCGACGGAATCCCCGATGTCGTGGACCAATGCCCCAACGACCCCGAGGACTTCGACGGCTTCCGCGACGAGGACGGCTGCCCAGACCTCGACGACGACGCGGACGGCATCCCCGACGCGGACGACCAATGTCCGAGAGAGTCCGAGGATCTCGACGGCTTCCAGGACGAGGACGGCTGCCCGGACCTCGACAACGACGGCGACGGCATCCCCGACGGCCTCGACCGCTGCCCGATGGAGCCCGAGGACCTCGACGGCTACCAGGACGAGGACGGCTGCCCCGAGCCCGGACCCGAGGCCGCGGTCGTGACCGTCACCGACACGCGGATCCTGATCAGCGAGCGCATCTACTTCGACTTCGACACCGACACGATCCGCTCCGTCTCGCTCCCGCTGCTCGACCAGGTCGCGGACGTGATCCGAGACATCCCGGCGGGCCGTCGCATCCGGGTCGAGGGCTTCACGGACTCCGAGGGCGTCGCCGCCTACAACCTCGACCTGAGCTACCGCCGCGCGCGCGCGGTCGTCGAGTACCTCTCGGGTCGCGGGGTCCCGCGCGAGCGCCTCGAGTACGTCGGCTACGGCAGCGCCAACCCCGTCGCACCGAACGACAGCCCCGAGGGGCGCGCGCTCAACCGCCGGGTAGAGTTCACCATCCTCGAGCCCACCGATCGCCGGCAGCCCTCACCGGATCGCCGACCGCCCGACACCCGCCCGCCGCGCCGCCGATGAGCGCGCCCCCGGGTCGCCAGCGTCAGTCCGGGTCCTCGATCTTCCAGACCCCGTCCTCGCGGAGGAGCTGCACCGTCGCGCCGTCGCCGTAGCTGAGGGTCGCGCGCTCGCCGACGACCTCGATCGGTCCGCTCAGCCCCTCGCGGAGGGCGGCGAGCAGGCGGTCGATCTCTTCGCGCGCCTCGCCCTCGAAGCTCTCCCGCATCCGCTCCTCGCTCATCCCCTCGCGGTCGGCGTTCGGGACGAGGCGCAGGACGACGTCGTAGCGCCGACGCTCCATCGCCCGGACGAAGGCGCGGATGGCCGCGCGGGGGCTCGACTGATCGTAGAAGTCGAGCGCGTTGCCGCGGATCCGCCAGTCGCTGCCGTCTCGCACGAGCACGAGGGCGTCCCCGTCCGGCAAGGCCACCGTCGCGCTCACGTCCTGCGCGCCGCTCGCGTGGCCGAGCAAGCCGGCGAGGTGGCGGACCTCGTCCGGGTGCGCCTCGAGGTGGCGGCGGAACTCCTCCAGCGTCACGCGGCGGCGGTAGCTCTCGTCCAGGTGGGCGTAGGCCCGCTCCCAGCGGCCCTCACGGAGCGCCTTGGCGACCTCGCGGACGGTGTCCTCCGGGCCGCGGGGGCGTCCAGCGCACGCCGCCAGGGCGACGAGGGCGACCAGACCGAGGGCCCACGCGGCCTGGCGGCGCCAGCGAGCGGGCGAGGAGGAGGAGGCATCCATGGCCGGGTGATACCACGCTGTCGTGCGAACGCCGGCTTCCAACCCACGGGCGATTTCGAGTACCCTCGGCGCGGATGTCCGCCGAAAACCTCGACGCGAGGCTACTCCGGTTTCGCTTGGACTCGAAGAGCGAGGACCCTCATCACTTGGCGGGAGCGCTCCTCGCGGCCGCGCGCGCCGGCGAGGCGCTCGAGGTCGTCGGCGCCCGCCTCGGAGAGCAGCCCAAGGACGTCGACGCGCTCGTGCTCGCGGGGCGCGCGTGGATGGAGCGGGGCGACCTGCTCCGCGCACAGAAGACGCTGCTCCAAGCGGCGCGCTTCGACGCCGCACACCCCGACCCCTACCGCTGGCTCGGCGAGGTCCTCCTCCGCCGTGGTGACCCTGATCGTGCGCAGAAGGTCCTCGCGCGCGCCCGCGCGCTCGGCGCGCTCGACCCGGAGGTGAGGCGCCTGCACGAGCGCGCGACCCGCCTCGCCCGCATCGCCTCCGAGTCCATGGCGGACGCCGACGAGGACGGCACCACCGCGGAGCGGCCCTTGCCGTCGGAGCCGCCGCCCCCCACGAGCGACGTGACTCGTCGTGCGCCGCAGCCCGTCCCGCCCCCGAGGCCGGCGCCGCGCCCTCCCGCCGGCAGGCCGTCGCCCTTCGACGAGCCGTCCGAACCGCCCGACGAGGCGACGGTGGTCGCCTCGAACCTCTCGCAGCAGATCGCGGAGGCGTCTCGACGCCTCGAGGCCGAGCCGCCCGACGCGGTGGACGACGACGCGCCGACGTCCATGCTCGGCCGCGACGACATCGCCGCGGTCCAAGCGGCGATCGACGCACGGCGTGGCGCAGCCTCCGCGCCAGGGCGCGTCGCGGTCGCGGACGATCCCTTCGGCGCCGATCCCTTCGGCGAGGATCCACCGACCAAGGTGAAGGCGAAGG
>JAHBWH010000308.1 GCA_019637115.1 Myxococcales bacterium
CCGACCCGCGCGAACCACAGAGCGAGAACCATCCGCTCCGACTGAACCACGCGCTCCGCGCGCTCGAGGCCGTCCTTCGGTTTGCTCGCGAGGCACCGTCTGCTCGGCGAGCCGCCGACCCGCGCGAACCACAGAGCGAGAACCATCCGCTCCGACTGAACCACGCGCTCCGCGCGCTCGAGGCCGTCCTTCGGTTCGCTCGCGAGGCATCGGTTCGCTCGCGAGGCACCGCGCTCCGCGCGCTTGACGCAGTCCTTCGGTTCGCTCGCGAGGCACCGTCTGCTCGTCGGTTCGCTCGCGAGGCACCGTCTGCTCGGCGAGCCGCGTGTCGCGGTCGGCGCGCTCGAGGCCGTCCTTCGCGCTCGAGCCAGTCCTTCGGTTCGCTCGCGAGGCATTGGTTCGCTCGCGAGGCGCCGCCTGCTCGGCGAGCCGCGTGTCGCGGTCGGCGAGCTGGTGCGTCGCGGTGGGCGAGCTGTGCCTCGAGATCGCGAACGCGCGTTTTCAGATCCAGCACTCCCGTCGCAGTGCGAGGGAGAACCGATCAAGCGGCAAGTGGTGGTGCGAGCGGCGTTCGCGGTGTACCTTCGGTCCGTCGATGGGGAGTGTGGACCCAGCGGCGGCTCATCGTGTGTGTGGGGGGCTGAGATGATCATGATCGACCCTCGCATCAGCGCATCTCTCGTGCTCGCCTTCTCGCTCTCCGCCGTTGCGTCGCTCGCGCACGGGCAGGCGGACGTGGATGGCGTGAGTCAACCGGCAATCCTCGGCTCGGACGCTCGGCAGCAGTGGTTCGAGACGTCGGCCGCCGTGCAGCAGCTCGTCCAGCGCTCGACCGTGATGCTCGCGCCAGCTTCGGCGATCGCCAGCACGAGCGCCTCGGGGGAGACCCGCTTCCGCAGCCGGCTCCGCGTGCAGAGCGGGGTATGTGACGACGAGCGTTTCGCCTGCGAAGAGCTCGTCGGCTCGTGCAGCGGCACGCTGATCGACGGGCACACCGTCGTGACCGCGGGTCACTGCCTGGACGCCGCCGTCCGCACAGGGCAGCGTTCGTGCGACGGTACCGCGGTCATCTTCAACTTCCGGATGGAGAACGAGGACGAGCGCGCCCAGGTCCTCACGGCCCGCGACGTCTATTACTGCCACGAGGTCTTGGCGGCCTTCTTCGACGACCGCACGTCTCGGCAGGCGGGTGACTTCGCCGTTTTCACCATCAAGCGGGACCGTCGCGGCCGGACCGCGACCCCCGTGAGCTTGCCGCACGCGCCCGTACCCATCCTGCGGGGCCGCCCGAGCGCGGGGACCTCGATCCTCACGGTCGGCCACCCGCAGGGTCTCCCGGTGAAGGTCAGCCCAGGCTCGCTGACGCTCGGGAGCCGCATCAACTTCTTCTCCAACGCCGACCTCTTCGGCGGCAACTCTGGCGGCGGCACCTTCTTCGTCCAGGGCGGACGTCACGTCCTCGCGGGCGTGGTTGCGTTCGCGCCTTTCAACTGCATGAACGACCCCCACCGCAAGGGCTACTGCTTCGACAGCCGCGCCGGCTGCTTCCGCGAGGACGTCTTGCCCTCGGGTCGCAACACCCACTTCTGGATGGAGCCGATCGTCGAGGCCGTCTGCAACCCTTCGAATCCCCATCACGTCGTGACGCGCCCCTCCCACCTCTGTGGCACCGCGCCGCCCGTCGCCCCCGGCCCTGGCGTTCCCGGCGGCGGAGGCAGCGGAGGCCTCGGCAGCGCGGCGGAGTGCAGCGCGAGCGGCTCGGGCGCGCCACTCGGCCACCTCGCGTTCTGGCTCGGCGTCGCCCTCCTCTTGGTCGCTCGTCGCTCCACGTCGCGTCGCGTTCACAGCTCGTCGAACACCTCGTCGCGCGGGACGCGCCTCGTTCATGCGCTGGTCGCGACCCTCGCGCTGACGCTCGGCTGCAAGAGCGACGCGCCGGCCCGCGAGGACGCAGGCGCACGACACGACGCCGGCGACGAACGCCTCGAAGCGATCGCGCATCAATACGTCGCCTCGACGATCCTCGCGCGCTCGCCTCGTGGGCCCGTAGGCTTCGACCTCGACGGTGACGGCGTCGTGGACAACGCGTTCGCCTCGCTGGTGCAGGCGCTCGAGGACGTCGGCGTGGATCTCCAAGACGTCATCGACGAAACGATCCTCCAAGGAGACTACCTCCTGCTCGCTCGTTTCACGGCCCGGCGCGACGTCGGCGCGCTGCGGCTCCAGCTCGGTCGAGTCGAAGGCGCCCCGGACTTTACGGGCTTCGGCGTCTTCGAGGTCCGGGCCGACGTCGAGCCGCTTTCGCTTCAGGGCACCGTCGGCGCCGGCGACCAGCTCCCCTTCTCCGCGGACGCCGACGCGCTGCCGCTCCGCTTCCCTCTCGGTGAGGGCGAGGTCGCGCTCCCGCTCCAACGTGTGCGCGTGGCCGGCGAGCTCCCGGAGCGCGAGGGTCAGACCGACCTCGGCGGCCTGCTCGCGGACGAAGACGTCACCGCGATCCTCGAGCCGATCGCGGCCGCGTTCTCGCGCCGGATCGCCGAAGCGCCGGGGTGCCCCTCCGCCTGCGAAGAGCCGCTCCTGCAGATGTTGCTCGACGCCCTCGATCGTGATCACGACGGGCAGCTGAGCACCGCCGAGCTGCGCGCCCACCCGCTCTTGGCCGAGGCGCTCACGCCCGACGTCGACGCGGATGGCGACGGCGTCGCCGACCACTTCTCGTTCGGCGTGCGCATCTTCTGGACTCGCGCGGACTTCGACGTGAGCGCGACCGATCGCAGGACCACCTCGCACCGTCGAGAGAAGAACGACCCCGTCGCGATGTGTCGCCAGCGCAGCTGCTCGAGCGCGACGACGTGCGACGCTTGTAACGGCCCGACCGTCACGGGCTGCGGCTGGTGTCCGACGCTCGGTTGCGTATCGCTCTCACGGGCCTCGGAGTGCGACGAGAGCCAATGGATCACGGTGCGCTCGTCATGCGTCGACTGCAGCGGCCTCGGTCGAGACGCCTGCGATCGCAACGGGTTCTGTGGGTGGAGCGCCACCTGCGGTCGCTGCATCAACGACTCGCGTTGCAGCACCATCCCGACCGAGTGCACGGATCTGCGCCGCGCCAGAGGATGCTGACGGAAGATCTCCACCGCGCTGCCAAGCGAGCCTGACGTACTTCGAACCGCGCCGTCGGCCCGCCGAACGAGCCCGCGGCCGCTACCCATCGGACGAACGCGCGTCTGCTCGCCTGGCGCGCTTCGAGCTGCGAGGGCAGCCCGCCGAACGAGCCCGCGGCCGCTACCCATCGGACGAACGCACGCCTGCTCCTCGAATGACGGGACGCCTTCGAGGGGTCGGCTGCTATGGTGGCGTCGTGCTCCGCATGATTCGTCACCGAATCGGTCCGCTCGAGGCGGTCGGCTTGCGACCGCTTCGAGCGGGGCTCGCGCGATGTTGGCGAGACATCGCGGGCGACGCGCTCACTCCGCCGATGCGTTGCGGGCCGAGCGCGCTGCGTCGCTGCCGTCCGCTCCTCGGCCCAGCGACCTGGGCGGGCCTCGCGTCGCCTGGTGCCGTCGTGCCCGTGCTCCACTTCGTCAATCGCGCGCCACGAGCACGCGAAGCAGCGCGAGACCTCCGCGCCACAGACGCGCGCGACTTCCGCGGCCGAAGGCGCACTCGGGACTCGCAGCTCGGCACCGACCTCGTCGTGCCCATCGGGACCCCGGTCGTCGCGCCCACCGGCGGGGTCGTGGTGCGCGTCGAAGATCGCGCGCACGGCCCGAGCGTGATGCTCGATCATGGCGACGGCCTCGTGACGATCTGCGCCTCCCTCGCGCGCGCCACGGCTCGGGTCGGCGACCGCGTCGCGCGCGGCGCGCTCCTCGGGTGGAGCGGCGCGTCGTCCATCGACGACCTCTTACTCTTCCCTTGGGTGCCGCCCCACGTGCGCTTCATCGCGCTGCTCGACGGCGAGCCCGTCGATCCCTTCGCGGCGCACGGCGAGCTCTCGCTCTGGCGCGAGGGCAACACGCCGCGTGGCGTGCCGCGTGAGCCTGCGCCCGACGAGGCCTTCCTCGAAGACACCTTCGACGTCGACGCGATCGACGACGCGATCGCTGCGTGCCGCGCTCACGCGCTGCGCGATGAGCTCGATCGCACCCGCGATCTTCGCGCGCGCGCCTTCGCGCTGCTCTCGGCCCGGCTCTTCGCGTACGGCCTGTTCACCTACCACCCGCCGATCTACGCGACGCGCCACGCCCGTCGCGCGCGCCTCGATCTCCCGCTCCGGCGTGAAGACGCACACGCGCTGCGTCTTTGAGACGCCCGAGTGCGCGCCACCGAGACCGACGAATCAGCGCGAGTCGATGAGTGCCCGGTGACACGCTCGCGGCCGTCTGACCATCCACGTGCGCACCAGCGCGAAGCCACAGACGCGCAGGCTCTATGGCTCACTTCGCGTTTCATCCTCGCGAGCGAGGTTCATTGCTGCAACGGCTGCCCGCCCAGGTCGAGGCGGCGCCCGCGACGATTTCCCACGGAACGTGGGGTATCCCGTGGCGGGAACAGTTCGTTCCCGCTGTAGCCCGCGGCATGGCCCATGCACTTCGCCTGCCACCCATGTCTTCCGTCGAGTTCGCCCGTCCCGTCATGCCCAGCTCACTCGAGCCTTGGCTCGACGGGACGACGCGCGACGGGGAGATCGTCGTCGAGACCGCGCGCGGGGTAGGGCGCCTCTTCCTGAGCGGCGGCAAGGTCGCTTGGGTCATCGCGGACGAGGGCGGCGAGCGGCTCTCGAGCGCGCTGCTCCGCGAGACCAGCCTGTCGCGCGCGAGCCTCCGCGCTTGCTACGAGCGCTGTCGGCGCTCCGGGGCAAACTTCGCGGAGGCGCTCGTCGCGCAGGGTGATCTCGACCGAGCGACGATGCGCGAGCTCTTGCGTCGCCATCACGCGAGACAGCTCGAGCGTCTGTTGCAGCCGTCCGCGGTCCTTCGGGTCCTGTTCGAACCGACGGTACGAACCTACGCCTCCGGTTTCCTCTTCACGCTGGAGGAGCTGCTCGAAGGCGAGCGCGGCGTTCGCGCCTCGGAGTTGTGTCTGCGCGACGAGAACGCGCCGAAGAGCAGTCACGAAAAGGAGAACGAGAGAATGTCCAACATCAACGCCAGCCTCGAAGAGGTCATGAAGCTCGACGGCGCCATCGCAGCCGCCCTCGTCGACTGGGAGTCCGGTCTGACGCTCGGCACGATCAGCGCCGGCAGCGGCTTCGACATCGAGCTGGCCGCTTCAGGGAACACTTCGGTCGTGAAGGCCAAGATGCAGGTGATGCGTCAGCTCGGCATCGGCGGCGCGATCGAGGACATCCTGATCACGCTCGGGACGCAGTACCACCTCATCCGACCGCTCTCCAAGACGCCCTCGCTCTTCCTCTACGTCGCGATCGACAAGGTCAAGGGCAACCTCGGGCTCGCTCGGCACAAGGTTCGAGTCATCGAGGAGAGCTTGGCGCTCTGATCCGCTCTGATCTGAGCACATCGGATTCGGACGGCACCGTCACCTCGCACC
>JAHBWH010000309.1 GCA_019637115.1 Myxococcales bacterium
CGGGCCAACCCGTGGGGCGCGACGCAGGCCGAGCGCTGTCGCCCGCCCGCGCGGCGCGGGATGACGGCCGCCGCGCGCCGGCACTTCGACGACGGCGTGCGCGCCGCGACCGGCGGCAACGCCGCGGACGCGGAGCGCGCGTTCCAGCGCGCGCTCGCGGAGGATGCGGGCGCGTTCAAGGCCGCGTACAACCTCGGCGTGCTCGCCGACCGCGCGGGACAAGAGAACCGCGCGATCGAGTACTACCGCCAGGCGCTACGGATCCAGGCCGACTACGAGAAAGCCGCCGAGGGGATGGTCACCATCCACTTCCGCCGCAACAACGTCCCCGAGGCGCTCGCGCTGGTGGAGCCCATCGCGCGGCGCTTCCCGACCAACCTCGCGATGCAGGCGCTGCACGCGGAGGTGCTGGTCCGTGCGCAGCGCTACGACCAAGCGTGGGACGCGGCGCGGCTCGCGCTCGCTTGCGACGAGCGCTTCGTGCCTGCGCTGATCGCGACCCTGAAGGCGTCGCTCGCGCAGGGCCGGCGGCAGCTCGCCGACTCGATCCTCGAGCAGGCGCTCGCCATCGAGGGCAACAACGCCGAGCTGCTCTTCCTGAAGGGCACGTTGCTCCGCGAAGAGGCCGCGCGTTTCCGCGAGGCGCTCGAGGCCTTCCGCCGCGCCGTGCAGGTGCGGCCGGATTACGTCGACGCCCGCGTCGCGCTCGGGATCGCGGAGCTCGGCGCTGGCAACTACCCGCAGGCGCTGGAGCACTTCCAGGTGGCGGCGCAGCTCGCGCCCACCCTCGTCGCGGTGCACTTGAACCTCGGCGACGCCTACCGCGCGTCGAAGCAGTGGCAGAAGGCGAAGACCTCGTTCGAGAAGGCCCTGCAGATGGACTCCTCGCTCGCGCAGGCCCACTACAACATGGGGCTGATGTACCTCTCGGCCGGCGCGGACTTCCCCGGCGTGGACCTGCTCGGCTCGCTCCAACGAGCGAAGGAGCAGCTGAGCCGCTATCGTTCCCTCATGGGCCCGCGTCTGCCCCGCAACGACCCCAGCACCGCCTTGCTCACCGACATCGATCGCCAAATCGAGCGCGAGCAGCGGCGGCTCGAGCGCGAGGCGAGGGCGGCGGCGCAAGCGGCGCCCCGGGAGGAGTGACATGCGACACCTCGGAACGAGCTTCGGTTTCCTCGTGATCGTCGGGTCCCTCGGCTTCGTCGCCCCGACGCGGGCACAGGAGCCGGCCGTGGTCGAGGTGGCGCCACAGCAGGTGACCGGCCGCCGGCAGCGTCCGCTGCAGGTGCTTCTCCCGCCGCCTCGAAACGTCTACGCTCGCACCGAGCGGACGCGTCCGGCCGCGGGCGCGTCTCGCACCCCGCGCGCGCTGCCCACGCCGAGCCCCTGACCGAGATCCACTCGAGCGCCTCCCCGAGCCTCCTAAACCGAGCCCTCTGACTCATCGAGCCCCGCATGCGACCGCTCCTGACCATCGCCGCCTTCGCGTTCGCGCTCCTCGCGCTCGGTGAGCGCGCCGAGGCGCAGCAGCGCCAGCCCCGCGTCATCCAGCTCGAAGAGATTCGGATCGAGGGGCGGGTGCAGAAGCCGAACGCGTTCTACATCTTGAACCGCTCGAACCTCGGCTACGAGGTGCTCGACCTGCGGACGAGCTTCGTGCGCGAGATCGTGCGCAGCGTGCGCCGCGACCCGTTCTGAGCGCGCGCGTCGCGCGCCGAGGGGGCAGGGCATGACCGGCCTGCACGTGGTCCAGGGGCTCGCGTTCGTGCTCGTCGTCGCGCTCGCCGGGCGGACCTGCCGGCGCGTGCTCTCCGCGGCCAGCGTCGACGCGCGCTTCGCTGGCGCGCTTCGGAAGAAGCTCGCCGCCGCGCGCAGGGCCAGGGCCGAGGCGCCAGCTGCGGAGAGCGTCGGGCAGGTCGACCGAGCGGCGCTGGAAGCGTTCGCAGGGGCGGCGCCCGCGTCCGGAGTGGCGCAGCTGCTCGGTGAGGCCCTGGCCGCGGACGCGGAGGGCGAGGATCTGGGCCTCGCCGCGCTGCAGGCCTACGGAGAGCTCCGCGAGGCGCTGCTCAGCGAGCTGCGCACGCTCCGGATGGTGGGGCGCATGGCGGTCTTCGTGGGGGTGCTCTTCGCGGTCTGGTTCCACCTGCGGCTCTTGATCTTCCCGCGCGGGCTCGAGGGGCTCGTCGCAGGCGCGCTCGAGGCACAGGCGACAGAGCACGCCACGCTGGCGCTGGTCCTCGCGCTCGGGACGGGCTTCGTCGCGATGGTGGTGAGGGTGTCGCTCGTGCCCGTCGCCCGCGAGACCCTGGACGCGGCGTCGCGCCTCGGCGACGAGCTCGCGGCCTGACCCTCTCGGGCCCCGGACCCCGGACCGGCCCCGCGGACTCGTGGAAACCAGGTGCCGTGGTGGACGCTGATGCGGTTGGCGATTGAGCGTGCAGGCGCATCTCGGCCTGCGTGGACAGGGTTGAACGATTGGTCTCCGCGTGGCTCACGGCGGGGGAGGACACGCCCCACCCGCACCGGCGCGGCGCTGATGGGGCTGTAACTTCGTGACAGCCCCATCGGCTGCTGCGGTGTGGGCGGGGCGTATCTCCCCCGCCTGTCCGTTCGATGGACTTTCGGGTCTCCCGGTGCGTTTCGCGCTCGTGGGACGTGCGTTGCTCCCGATCCCACGAGGCTCGGACGACGGCGCTTCACTCCCGGATTCGTGCGAGCCACCTCGGATGATGAAGCGCGCCCGGTGCCTTCGGACGTTCGATGGACATCACGCCCAAAAATTGAAAGTAGGGTCGGAGGCGAGCGCCGTCGTGAGCTGCGCGCACGACAGCGCTCGCAGGGTCCGACGTGCGCGAGGTGGCGACGTCCCGTGTCGAGGGTGCGGCGGTCTCCCAGAGTGGAGGATGACCTTGCCCGCTCCGCGCTGAGGCGCTGCGCTCGGCAGGTGGGTCGACAGGCCGTCGGGTTGGCGGCGCGGACCCCGGACGGATGCGGACTCCGTCTCCGTCCGGCTTGAGTCCCGTGTCCGCCTCCGCAACGCCGCCGGTACACGCGCGTCCACGTGCCCGTCCACGTCCAGTCCACGTGCCCGTCCACGTCCACGTGCGCGTGCGCGTGCGCGTGCGCGACTCCAACGCGGACGGACTTCGGACTCCCCGACCCGGACCCGGACTCCCCGACCCGGACCCGGACTCCCCGACCCGGACCCGGACCCGGACCCGGACTCGGACTCGGACCCGGACCCGGACTCCCCAACTTGATCGGACCCAGGCTCGGGCTCGGACCCGGGCGCGGACCCCGGACGCGCACGTCGTGGACCTCGTCGACTCGACCGATACGCCGGATCCTGACGAGCGCGGTGTCAGCGCAGGCGGCGGCGCTCGAGCGCCGGATCGGCGCCCAGGGATCGCAGCGCATCGATCGCGGCTTGCTCGCGTGCGTCGTCCGGGCGGTCCGCGCGGCGGAGCGCGAGCGCTAGCGCGAGCTCGGTGGCGGCGCGGTCGTAGGGGTCCTCGATGCCGCGGGCGAGCTCGTTCGCCAAACGCTTCGCTGCGTCGTCGGGGGCGAGCGAGGGGGCCTCGACCCGCGCCACCAGGGGTCGCTCGGCTTCGTGGGCGGCCTCCCGCAGTCGCTCGAGCGCCTCGCGCGTCGAGGCCTCGTCGCCGCGCGCACGGGCGACGCGCGCGAGGGTCGCCCAGCTCTCCGCGGAGCCCTCGAGCCCGCGCGCGTGGGCCAGCGCGAGCGATGCGCGCGCGTGCGCCTCGGCGTCGTCGAGGCGCCCCTCGTCGCACGCGATGAGCCCGAGGTTGTTGTCGGCGATGAGGGCCGGGATCGCGGCGCCGTGCGCGCGCGAGAGGCGGAGCGCCTCCTCGGTGTGGGCGCGCGCCAGCCCCAGCAACCCGCGGTTGGTGTAACAGTTGCCGAGGTTGATGTGGGCGCGCACGACGCCGCTCACGTCGCCCGCCAGGATCGAGAGGCCGAGGTCTCGCAGGTTCGTGCCGAGCTGCGCGTCCCACTCGCCAGCGCGGAGGAGGTTGGCGCCGAGCCGCCCGCAGAGGCGCGCCTGGAAGCTCGGCGCGTCGACGCGCGAGGCGACCTCGAGCGCGCGGCGGCCCAGGGCGATGCCCTCCTCGTTTCGGCCGAGCACGTAGCCGAGCATCCAGCCGAGGAGCGCGAGGCAGTGGGCGAGCTCGGTCGGATCTCCGAGCGCGGCTTCGCGTTCGGGTGCGGCTTCGCGTTCGGGTGCGGCTTCGCGTTCCAGCAGGGCGATCGCCTCGCGGAGGCGCGCGCACGCCTCCTCGGTCTCGCCCGTCGTGTGGAGGGCCGAGGCGGCGATGCGTAACGCGCGCGCGGCGAGTACGGGGCGGGCTTCCGCCTTCGCCTCGCGCGCCGCGTCGAGGGCGTAGCGACGCGCTGCGGCTACGTCGCCGTGTCCGATCTCGAGCTCTGCAAGCTCGGCGTGCGCCGTGGCGCCGTCGAGCGCGTCGAGCCCCGCCTGACCGTCCTCCACGTGGACGACGGTGACGTCGTGCGGCCCGAGGTACTCGCCGAGCAGGCGCGCGAGGTCGCGATCGTCGTCGACGAGCAACGCCGTGACCACGACCGACCTCAGAGCTCGCCGCCGGAGAGCGCAGCCTTCAGGTGGTTCTTGGCGCGGAGCGCGTACGGGCCGTCCGGGCTCTGCCCGATGAACGTCGTGAACGCCTCCGCCGAGAGCTCGAAGCGACCCGCGCGGTAGTAAGCGACGCCGAGGGCGTACGCCGTCGGGTAGGTCGGATCGATCGCGCCGAGCTTCTTGATCTTGTCGGCCAGCCAGAGCTCCGACTGCCTGCGATGCTCGAGCTTGGCGGCGGCACACGCCTCCGGCGTCGTCGCGGACCGCCAGGTCGCCTCGAGGGCGAGACGCCCCGACTCGGCCGGCCTCGGACGCGCGATGTAGAAGGCGTAGAGCGCTCGCTGCTCGTCGAGGGTGAGCGCCAGCGCGGGGTTATCCGCGACCCCGACCAGCACGTTCCACACGGTCTTGAACATCACCCGCCGCTCGGTGTCCGTGAGGAGCACCGC
>JAHBWH010000031.1 GCA_019637115.1 Myxococcales bacterium
CCAGTCCGAGTCCCAGTCCGAGTCCCAGTCCGAGTCCCAGTCCCAGTCCGAGTCCCAGTCCGAGTCCAACTCCGACTCCGACCCCATGTTCAACTCCGACACCGCGTCCGAGCCCATCACGCTCGACGAGCCACCCACCGGACTCCGCGACGCGGATGCGGCGCTCTGGGGGGCGCTCGCGGCGGTCGAGGCCCTCAAGCGCGCGCTCGGCGTCGGTGTGCCCGCCGATCCCGACGCGCTCTTCCGCGGCCTCGAAGGGGGGCGCTGATGCGACACGCCCGCATCGACTCGATCCTCGAGGCCGTGGGCCAGACCCCGCTCGTGCGCCTCCGCAGCCTCGAGCCTGCGGGCGTCGAGATCTACCTGAAGCTCGAGTACATGAACCCCGGCGGCTCGGTGAAAGACAGGCCGGCCCGCCAGATGATCCTCGACGCGCTCGCCGATGGGCGGCTCGGCGAGGGAAAGATCCTGATCGACTCGACCAGCGGCAACACGGGCGTCGCGTACTCGCTCTTCGGAGCCGCGCTGGGGCTGCGCGTGCAGCTCGTGATGCCGAGCAACGTCACGCAGGCCCGCAAGGACATCACCCGCGCCTTCGGCAGCGAGCTCATCTTCAGCGATCCGATGGACGGCAGCGACGGCGCGATCCGGCTCGCGAAGGAGATCGTCGCGCGCGATCCCGAGCGCTACTTCTACCCGGACCAATACGCGAACCCCTCGAACCCGCGCGCGCATTACCTCGGCACCGGCGCCGAGATCCTCGCGCAGGTCGGTGACCGCCTCACCCACTTCGTCGCCGGCCTCGGCACGAGCGGCACGTGCATGGGGACGACCCGACGGCTGAAGGAGCATGCGCGGCCGATCCACTGCGTCGCCGTGGAGCCGGCCGAGGCGCTGCACGGGCTCGAGGGCCTCAAGCACATGGGCAGCTCGATCGTCCCGCCGATCTACGAACCCGAGCTCCTCGACGAGATCCTCCCCGTCGCGACCGAGGACGGCTGGAGGATGAGCGACCGCCTCGCGGCCGACGAGGGGCTGCACGTCGGCCACTCGACCGGGGCGAACGCCCACGGAGCGCTGGTGCTCGCCGAGCGGGTCGCGGCGCGAGGCGAGCGCGGCTGCGTCGTCGCCATCGCCTGCGACCGCGGCGATCGCTACTTCGCGCCGATGAAGTGGGAGAAACACTACCTCTGGTGAGCCTGCAGCGCGCCCTCCCCGCGCCGGGCCCCACGACGAGAGACGACACGATCATGGCCCACCCCCAATACCCTGACCTGCCCTGGATCGAGGGCGACCTGATCATCCGCCCCGAGGTGCTCGCCGACGTCGAAGCGCATGCGCTCGCCGAGTACCCGAGCGAGTGCTGCGGATTCCTCTTCGGTCCCGAGGGAGAGGCGGCGCTCCTCGACGAGGGCAAGCGCGAGGTGAACGAGGCGGACAAATACCACCGCCTCGATCCGGAGACCTTCCCGCGCACCTCCCGCACCTACTTCAAAATCCACGAGCTCCGCGCCGCGCGGACGCTCGACGAGGCCGCCACCGCGGGGCGTCCGCTCAAGGTCATCTACCACTCGCATTGCGACGCCGGCGCGTACTTCTCGGCCGAGGACGCGGCGACCTTCGCCCAGGGCGGTGCGCTCACCTGGCCGTGCGCGTTCCTCGTCGTGGCGGTCGAGGGCGGCGCGATCACCGAGCGCCGCCTCTGGGTCCACGTGCCCGGCACGGACGAGTTCCGCGAGTCGAGCCTCCGCGTGGAGTAGCCTCGCGACGGCGGCCGGGAGACCTCCCCCATCGACCTCCCATCGACCTCCCATCGACCTCCCATCGACCTCCCATCGACCTCCCATCGACCGCCTGTCGACCCAGGCGGTCGAGGAGTTGGGCCTGCGGAGGCCGACGCCTTACGCTGGAGTCGATGCGGTCGGCCATCCAAGGGCTCCTCGGCGTGGCGGTCGGCGCGAGCCTCGTGCTGCTCGCCGACGTCGCGATCGCGCGCGTGTCGATGGCGCGCGCGATCGAGGCGCGTTCGGCCCCGTCGCTCGGGCGGCTCCCGCCGCCGCGGACGCTCGACGCGCCTCCGGTCCATCACGAGCGGGAGGCCCGCAAGGAGCCGCCCAGCCACGCGCCAGCGGAGACGCTCCGGGCCGACGTCACCTTCTTCAACCTCCATACCCGAGAGCTGCTCGGTGTCGGCGCGGCCACCCCCGATCCGGCCGCCCTCTCCCGCTTCCTGCGCTGCCGCGTCACCTACGACGAGACGACCATCGATCCCACCCCGGTCGTGGTGGCGTACGAGATGGCGACCCGCTTCGGCGCCTCGCGGGTCGAGATCGTGAGTGGCTACCGCTCGCCGAAGATGAACGAGATGCTCCGCAAGAAGGAGCGCGAGGTCGCCGCCACGAGCCGACACATGAGCGGCGAAGCGCTCGACTTCCGCGTGGTCGGCGTCGACGCGCGGACCCTGGCGGGCGCGGTCGCCGAAGGCCACGTGGGCGGCATCGGGACCTACCCGATCAGCAACTTCGTCCACGTCGACGTCGGCCCGAACCGACGCTGGCGCGGCCGCTGAGCTTCGGGGACACGGGACGAGCGTGGCGCGCGCGGGGCTGGGGTACGCTCGCGCCATGAGCAGCTACCGGAACCCCACCCCCACCGTGGACGTGATCGTCGAGCTGGATGGCGGCGTCGTGCTCATCGAGCGGAAGAACGCGCCGCTCGGGTGGGCGCTGCCCGGCGGCTTCGTCGACGAGGGAGAGCGCGTGGAAGACGCCGCGATCCGCGAGGTGGCCGAGGAGACGGGCCTCGAGGTCGAGCTACGGGTCCTTCTCGGCGTGTACAGCGATCCCGCGCGAGATCCACGGCAGCACAACCTCTCGGTGGTCTACGTGGGCCTCGGTCGAGGCCGGCCCGAAGGCCGTGACGACGCGGCGCGCGCTCAGGTCTTCGCGCTGGACGCCCTCCCCGCGCCGCTCTGCTTCGACCACGCGCTCATCTTGGACGACTACCGTCGCTGGAAGCGCGAGGGCGTCCTTCCTGCGCCGCGACCGAGCTGATCGCTGCTGCGCCGTCCGCTCCGGGGTCGAGTCCGCGTCCGAGCTCCGGGTCCGGGTCCGGGTCCGGGTCCGGGTCTGGGTCCGAGTCTGGGTCCGGGTCTGGGTTCGACCGACTCGCGCACGCGCACGCGCACGTGGACGTGGACGTGGACGATGTGGGCGTGGACGACGTGGACGTGGACGAGGACGTACGTGGACCTACGTGGACGTGGACGTACGTGGACGTGCACGTTCCGCGAGTTTGGCACGTTTGCTGTGCCAAGTTCTCGCGTCGAGCAGATGGACGGAGCGACGACGGGCGCCCGAGGGCGCCCGTCTTCGTCACTTGCTTCGGCCGGGTCTCACTTGGAGGCGGCGCCGTACTCCTTGAGCACGTCGTCGGCGCCCGACTTCTGGCTGGCGCGCAGGCGGGCCTTCTTGCCGCGGAGATCGCGGAGGTAGTAGAGGCGGCTGCGGCGGACGTGGCCGCGGGCCGTGATCTCCACCTTCTCGATGCGGGGCGAGTGGAGCGGGAAGATGCGCTCGACGCCGACGCCATACGACATCTTGCGGACCGTGAAGGTCGAGCGCAGGCCGCCGCGGTGCTGCCGGATGACCACGCCCTGGAAGACCTGGACGCGCTCCTTGTCCCCCTCGCGGATGCGGAAGTGGACCTTGACCGTGTCGCCCGACCGGAAGGGCGGGAGCTCTCGGAGTTGGGCCTTCTCGAGGGCCTCGATTTGCGGGACCGTGCTGCTCATGGTGGCGTCTCTGGTCGCGAGCCCGGAGGGCTGGGCGAGTGGGGGCTCGATCGTTGGCTGGGGCTCGAGCCGTAGCTGGGTCGGTGAAGCCGGAGCTTCGAAAACGGGAGCGGCTGCTTAGCATCGGCCCCGGAGGCCGTCAACGACTGCCGTCCTCGGGCGCGACGTGAGCGGCGACCCGCTCGTCCCCGAAGAGCCGGTCGAGGGCGATCGCCACCGCCGCGCGCACGCTGAGGTGGTTGTATCCCCCGGGCCGGATGGGGGCGAGCCGCGCGTCGGCCGCCGCGAGGACCTCCTCGGCGAGGCCGTAACCCGTACCGAAGAGGAGGAGCGTGGGGCGATCGCTCGCGGCGATCGCGCGCGCCTCATCGGCGAAGCTCTGGACCTCTACGCCGTCCGCGCGGGCCGCGGTCACCACCCGGCGGGGCGGGCTCCCGGTCTCGGCCGCGATCGCGGCCTCGGCGTCGGCGAGGGTCGCGACGGGCCGCACGAGCTGCATCGCCGCCATCCGCGCCGGAACCCGCTTGCCGCCTGCTCCCTCGAGCCAATGGCGGAGCATCGTCCGCACGATCGCTTGCTGCGCGTCGATCGGCGTGACGACGAAATAGCCCGCGAGCTCATAGGTGCGCGCGCTCCGCGCGATGTCGTGGACGTCGAGGTTCGTGATCGCCGTCGTCACGGTGGCGCCTTCGCGGTCGCGCACGGGGTGATGGACGAGGGCCAGGTAGACCGGGCGCGTCATGCTCCAACCTCCCAAGCAGCCGTCGACGATCGTCCCTCCACGCTCACGGCCCGGCTCACGAATCCGTCTCCTGTTCTGCGTCGAGCTCGGCGAGCAGCGCTCGATCGAGCTTCGTCGGCTCGAGGCGCGCGAAGAGATCGGGGCGGCGCGCGCGGGTCCGACGCAGCGCCTCCTTGCGACGCCACCGCGCGATCGCGGCGTGGTTCCCGCTCGACAGGATCCCCGGCACGCGGAGTCCCCGGAATTCGGCCGGGCGCGTGTACTGCGGATACTCGAGCAGACCGCTCTGGTGCGACTCCTCGACCGCCGAGCCCTCGTTGCCCAGCACGCCAGGCACGAGCCGCGCGCTCGCCTCGATCATCGTGAGCGCGGCGATCTCGCCGCCGAGCAGGACGAAGTCGCCGAGCGAAATCTCCTCGTCGACGAAGCCGCGGATCCGCTCGTCGAAGCCCTCGTAGCGGCCGCAGACGAAGGTGACGCAGGAGAGCGACGCGAAGCGCTCGGCGACGCGCTGGTCGAAGACCGCGCCCTGCGGTGTGAGCAAGACGCGGCGCGTCGGTCGCCCGTGCCGCGCCTCGTCGAGGCGCTCGAGCGCGCCGACGATCGGGCCCGGCATCATCACCATGCCGCTGCCGCCGCCGTAGGGCGCGTCATCCGTGCTGCGGTGCTTGTCGGTCGCGAGCTCGCGCGGGTTGATCGCCTCGATCTCGACGACGCCCGCGTCGATCGCCTTGCCGAGCAGACCGACGCGCAGCGCGGCCACGATCTCGGGGAAGAGCGTGACGATCTCGAAGCGGATCGAGGACCGCGCGGGCTCGTCCGTCGCCGCCTCGGGCTCTTGGCGCGTGTCGGTCATCTGGGACGCTCCGTTCGTTGCGCGGGGACGTCGGCGCTCATTGGATGGGGACGTCGTCCCACGGCCCGGCCTCGACGACGCTCCGCTCGTTCCAAGAGGACGTCGGCGCTCATTGGACGGGAACGTCCCATGGCCCGACCTCGACGACGCTCCGCTCGTTCCGAGGGGACGTCGGCGCTCATTGGACGGGGACGTCGTCCCACGGCCCGACCTCGACGACGCCGCCCTCCACGTCCACGTCGACCACCCAGGGCTCGACGATCGGCACCTCTCGGACGCCGTCCTCCGAGCGCACCTTCAGGCAAGCGACGCTCGGGTACTCGAAGACGTCCTCGATCACACCGACGTCGAGGCCGTCACGCTGGACGCGCAGCCCGACGAGGTCGACGAGGTAAAACTCGTCCTCCTCGAGGTCCTCGAAGCGGGCGCGAGGGACGAGCACCTCGACGCCACGGAGCGCCTCGGCCGCCTCCCGCGTGGCCACGCCCGCGAGGCGCGCGACCAGGTGCTTGCCGGGGACGATCCGCAACGTCTGGACCTCGACCTCGCGATCCCCATCGGGGAACCGCAGCACGATCGGGGCGGCCTCATCCCACAGCGGCGAGTCGAGGTTGTGCGCATGAATGCGCACCTCACCTCGGATGCCGTGTGGCTTGATCACCACCCCGACGGCGACGAGCGTGTCGGGCGAGATCATCGCGCCGCCCTCACTCGAGGATGTCGAGGATCGCGCGCTTGCGGCTGCGGGTGGCCATCGTGGCGAGGAGCGTGCGGATCGCCCTGGCGGTCCGCCCTTCCTTGCCGATGACCTTCCCGAGGTCCCCCTGCGCGACGCTGAGCTCGAAGACGTAGGCGCGGTCCTCTTCGACGACCTTCACCTCGACCGCGTCCGGGTCGTCCACGAGGGCCTTCGCGAGGAAAGCCACGAGCTCGCGCATGGCCTCCATCAGGCGCTCGCGCCCGTGGCCTTGCCGTGCTCGCGCACGACCTTCGAGACGCGGTCGCTCATCTGCGCGCCGACGCCCTTCCAGTACGAGAGGCGGTCGTAGTCGACCTTCGCCTCGGTGATGGGGCGCGAGGGATCGTAATGACCGATCTCCTCGATGAACCGGCCATCGCGAGCCTTCTGATGGTCGGTGACGACCAGATGATAAAACGGGCGCTTCTTGGAGCCCGCCCGAGCGAGCCGAACCTTGACCATGATGTTCCTCGTCTTCGCGCAAAGACGCGAGCCCTCGGTTCGAGGGGGTGCGCGTTCTAGCCGTCGCTCCCCGCGCCGTCAAGGCTCGGGGAGCTTCCGGCGCCCCCGGTACGACTCGAACGTACGACCTTCAGCTTAGGAAGCCGCTGCTCTATCCACCTGAGCTACGGGGGCGGGCCCGTACGGGTAGCACCACGGCTCGGCCCAGACAACGGGGATCCGCGGCGATCCGCGCCGATTCGCAGGAGATCGGTGGCGCGGACGTTGTCGAGGCCCGTCGGCGGCGCTAGGCCTGCGGAGATGGCCCCCGACTCACGGAAGGCGCGGCTCGAAGGTGAGGTGTCACGGCTCCGTGGCCTGCGCGCCGATCTGGAGCGCGATTGGCGCCGGCTGCCCTGGTACATGTCGCCTGCGGTGGGCGGCCTGCCCGCGTTCTTCGTGTGGGGCCCCTTCGTCTCGAGCACGATCGTCGCGGGCTCCGTCACGCTCACGATGAGCGCCGCCTACCTCATCGGCGTGCGCCGAAAGGAGTACGACAGCGACATCCGCGAGGTGCTCCGCGAGATCGCGATCCTGGACGCCGCCGCCGAGGGGTGAGGACCGCGTCCGACACGGCCCGCGTCCGACACCACGTCTGCGACACGCCGCGACGGCGTGCTTCCGGTTCGCCCGCAGAGGGCGCCGCTCAGAATCGCAGCAAGGAGTGCACCGGGTGCGGGGCCAGGGTGTGCGCGCCCTCGAGCTGCCCGAGCTCGATCACGAACGCGAAGCCGGCGACGTCGCCGCCCGCCTTCTCGACGAGGGACGCTGCGGCCTTCGCCGTGCCGCCGGTGGCGATCAGGTCGTCGACGACGATCACCTGCGCGCCGACGGGCAGCGCGTCTTTGTGCATCTCGAGGGTGTCGGTCCCGTACTCGAGCGCGTACTCCACGCGCACCACGTCCGCGGGGAGCTTGCCGGGCTTGCGGGCAGGGACGAAGGGCAAGCGAAGTCGCGCCGCGAGGGCGGCGCCGAAGATGAACCCACGCGACTCCATGCCGAGCACCACGTTCGCCTCGAGGTCGTAGACCCGCTCGGCCAACATGCCGAGGCAGGCGTCGAAGGCCTGCGGGTGGGCGAGAAGCGGCGTGATGTCCTTGAAGAGGATCCCGGGCTTCGGGAAGTCGGGGACATCTCGGATCTTCGACCTCATCAGGTCGATGCGGGGATCGCTCATGCTCTGTCGTCTCCTGTCGGCCGCGCGGCCACCGGGACCGTGGCGACGTGCGCCGCGAGCGACGCCTGTTCGGGGTGGGTCGCGTCGAGCTGGAGCGCCGTGACGCTCACGAAGCCGTCGTCCACCGCCTCGGTGTCCGAGCCCGGGACCCGCTCGTGCCGCGGCCCCCCCGGCCCGCCAATCCAGTAGTACGCGCGGCCGCGAGGGTCGTCGCGCACCTCCACGCCCTCGGAGTAGTGGCGGACGCCGAGGCGGGTCGCGCGGACGCCCTTGGGGGGCATGGCGGGGAAGTTCACGTTGAGCAGCGGGACCTGCCCGACCGTCCCCTCCCCCACCGAGGCGAGGAGCCGCTGGCAGAGCGCGCTCGCAAGCTTCGCCGAGCGGCCGAGCGAGAGGGGGTCACACGCGCCAGCCTGGCTGAAGGCGATCGACGGGACCCCACGGAGCGCCGCCTCGCGGGCCGCCGCGACCGTGCCGGAGTAGACGACGTCGCCCGCGAGGTTCGGTCCGAGGTTGATGCCGCTCACACAGAGGTCTGGGCGACGCGGGAGGAGATCGGGCCCGAAGAGCGCGACATAAACGCAGTCGACGGGTGTTCCGTCGATCGCGTGGACGTCATCGTCGAAGCGGTAGTGCCGCAGCGGACGGTGGAGCGAGATCGCGTGGCTCTGCGCGCTCTGCTCGGAGTGCGGAGCGACGGTCACGACGTCGGCGAAGGCGCGGAGCGCGCCGCGGAGGGCGATGATGCCCGCGGCGTCGTAGCCGTCGTCGTTGGAGAGGAGCACGAGCGGTCGCACGGCGCGCATCGTGACGGCATACGCCCGGGCGTCAATAACGAAGGCCGGCCGAGACCGCCACGTTCCACTGCCGGGGCGCGCCCCGCGCGGCGTCCGCGTTCTCGTCGGGGTTTCTCAGATCCCAATGCAGCGTCGCGCTCACGACCAGCGGCCGGTAGCGGAGCTGGAAGCCGAGCAACATGCGCGGTCGGAAGGCCCGGATGCGGGGAAACTGCGCCTGGTCCCCGTAGCCGCTCGCTGACTCGGTGCACCGAATGGTCGAGTCCGCGCCGACCGGCGGGGGGCCGGGCACGGCGCCACACGTGGCCCAGGCGTCCGGGGCTCCGGGTCGCGTCGTGAGGACCTCGCTGTCGGCGAAGACCCACGCGAGCTGGCCACCGACGTAGGGGGTGAGGACGAGGGTGTTGCCCGCGACGAGGTCCTTCGAGAGCAGGAGGTCGAGCGTCGCGACCGTGAGCGAGAGCTGCGAGTCCCCCGTCATCGTCGAGACGGCGCCTCGCACGGCGAGGTCCGGGATGAGCGCTGGCAACCCCTCGCGGAATCCCTCGAGCAGCGCGATCTTCAGCTCGCCGCCCCAAATCCACGTGGAGGTGCGTGCGAGGCGGCCGGCGTTGAAGCCGAGCTCGACGCCATAGGGCAGACCCTTGCGCACCGCGACGCGCGTCAGGACGTGGTTGCTCCGGGGGAAGCGGTTGCCGATCGCGGCCGTGCTCGCGCCGTCGCCTTCGGTGCCGCGGCGCCAGTAGCAGCGCTCGCTCGTGGCCGGGTCGCAGTCGCTCGGGTCGGAGAGGCCCGTGATGGTGGTGTCGAGGCGGAGCTCGAAGCCGCGCGAGCCGACGGTCGCGGCCGGCCCCGTCACCGTCGGCGTGACCGCCGAGGCGAGCTGCCCGACGAGCCACCGCCACCCTTCGACGTCGAGCGAGGTGCGGCCCATGTCGTCCTGGACGACCAAGCGGGAGAGCGAGAGGTCCATCTCGTCCGCCTGCGCTGGGGGGGCCCAGGCCAACACGGCGACCACGACGAGCGCGAGGGACGAGCGGGCGGAGCGGGGGCGCACGGGTCGGACGCTACCACAGCTTGCGCCGAGCGCGCGCGCTCGACAGAACGGGGAGATGCCGAAGGGCCAGAAGCTCCGAGCGCCGCCTCTCGAGACGCCCCTGCACGTCGTGCTGGTCGAGCCCGAGATCCCGCCGAATACCGGCGCGGTCGCCCGGACCTGCGCCGCCACGAAGAGCGCGCTCCACCTCGTCGGCAAGCTGGGCTTCCGGATCGACGAGCAGGCGGTCCGCCGGGCCGGGCTCGACTATTGGCACCTCGTCGATCTGCACACGCACCCCGACCTCGACGCCTTCGTGCAGGCGCAGCCCGACGCGCGGCTCCACCTCTTCGCGGCCGGCGGGACGAAGAGCTACCTGGAGATGGAGGCCCGCCCGGGCGACGCGCTCGTCTTCGGCAAAGAGTCCGTCGGGCTCGATCCCGCCCTGCTCGCCCGCTACCCCGGCCAGGTCTACGGGATCCCGACGCTCGGCGGCGTCCGGAGCCTGAACCTCTCGAACGCGGTGGCCATCGTGCTCTACGAGGTCCTCCGCAAGCTCGGCGCCCTGGACGCGCCCTACCTCGAGGGCGCCGACGCGCTCGGGGACGCAGGGCCTGATGCGCGCGATGTGTGAAGGACGCGGGGCCGGCGCTGTGAACGGACGTACACGTGGCAGCGGGGATCGCGCCGATTTGACCTGATGGCCCCGCCAAAAACGCGGACTTTGCCCGCCGAGGCGTTTGGCACGATGATCGCATTACCGGTTGCCCGTGAGCCCGAAGGTTACCGAGAGGAGTCGTCCGATGCGGATCCGCGCACTCGTATTCTGCCTGCCCTTGTTCGCCCTCCTCGGAGGGTGCCCCGTCTGGAGCGACGACGGCTACGGCCACCCCTGCTACGGCACGGCTGGTTGCGCCTGCTTCGACGACAGCGAGTGCTTCAGCGGGCTGACCTGCGAGCGCGGTCGGTGCACCGCCGAGGTGCCGGAGTGTCGACGCGACTCGGACTGTGACCGCGGGTTCGTGTGCCGCGGTAACCTCTGCGTCGACGCGACCCCGCCCGGCTGCGTGGTCGACGGCGACTGCCCGAACGGGCAGCGCTGCGACGAGGGGATGTGCGCGCCGAGCGGCACCTGCGGGTCGGACGCCGAGTGCGACGGCGGTCAAATCTGCGACTTCCGCGGGGTCTGCGTCGATCCCACGCCCGGCGGGTGCCGCAGCGACGCGGAGTGCTCGGAGGGCCTCCGCTGCATCGAGAACGCCTGCCGTGCGCCGAACGAGACCTGCCAGTTCGCGTACGAGTGCACGCCGGGCTGGGCCTGCGTGGATGGCTCCTGCACCCCGGTCTGCGGCAGCGACGCCGACTGTGGCTCGGGCGCGACCTGCGACCGCGGCTTCTGCGTGCCCAACCCCGGTCAGTGCACGAGCACGGCGATGTGCGGCACGGGCGAGCGCTGCGTCGACGGCCGCTGCCTCCCGGACTGCCGCGAGGGTGGGTGCGCCAACGCGAATGACTACTGCGCAGAGGACGGCTTCTGCCGGCCGCGCTGGCAGCCCGACCCCTTCTGCCGCGTCGACGCGGACTGCGCGCTGGGCAGCCGGTGCGTGGATGGTGCCTGCCGCACGCCCTGCCCCGACGGCACCGCCAACCAGTGCATGATGACGGACGTGAGCCTGACGGTCTGCGCCTCGGACATGCTCTGCTACACGAGCGTCGAGGTCGCCCCCGAGTGCGCCATCTCGGCCGACTGCGGCGAAGGCCGGCGCTGCGTGAACGCCACCTGCCGCTGACCTACCGCTGAAGGCTCACACCGCGACGAGGCCGTCTCCTTCGGGAGGCGGCCTCTCGCGTTGCGTCCTCACGTTGCGTTCTCACGACGGCAGCCCCCGGCGAACGACGGTCGCGTGAGCACCTCGGGCGAACCCAATGAGCGCGGGTGCGTCTCCCCACAACCTCACGGTGGGTTGCGCTGGCGCGGGACGCGCCTGCCCCTTACAAACCGCCCGTGGCTCGCACGTACGTCCTCGAAGACGATCACTTTCACGATCAATGCGGCGTCTTCGGGGTGTTCGGCCCCGACGAGGCCGCGAACCTGACCTACCTCGGGCTCCACTCGCTGCAACACCGCGGGCAGGAGGCCTGCGGCATCGCGACCTCGAACGGGGACCAGCTCTTCGTCCACCGCGGGCTCGGCCTCGTGCAGGACGTCTTCAACGCCGAGGTCATCGAGCGCTTGCCGGGCAGCCGCGCGATCGGCCACGTCCGCTACTCCACCGCGGGCGGCAGCCACATCAAGAACGCGCAGCCCCTCGCGGTCGACAGCGTGCACGGGAGCCTCGCGGTCGCCCACAACGGCAACCTCACGAATTACGACGCGCTCCGCCGCGAGCTCGAGGAGCTGGGGTCGATCTTCACCTCGTCGAGCGACACGGAGGTCTTCGTCCACCTCATCGCGCGGAGCCGACAGCCGACGATGGTCGACCGCGTCGCGGACGCGCTCGCGCGCGTCGAGGGCGCCTACAGCTTGGTCTTCCTCTCCGCCGAGCAGCTGGTCGCGGTGCGCGATCCGCACGGCTTCCGGCCGCTCTGCCTCGGCACGGTCGGCGACGGTCACGTCGTCGCCAGCGAGCCCTCCGCCTTCGGCCTCATCGGGGGCGAGTACGTCCGCGACGTCAAGCCGGGCGAGATGCTCGTCGTCGACAGCTTCGGGCTGCGGAGCCTCTTCCCCTTCGCCGGCGATCGACCGCGGCACAGCTGCATCTTCGAGCACATCTACTTCGCGCGCCCCGACGCGCACTTCGACGGCATCAGCGTCTACGCGGCCCGCAAGCGCATGGGCGCGGTCCTCGCGGAGGAGCAGCCCGTCGACGCGGACGTCGTGATCCCCGTGCCGGACAGCGGCGTCGCGGCGGCCCTCGGCTTCTCGGAGCGCACCGGCATCCCCTTCGAGCTCGGGCTCATCCGGAGCCACTACGTCGGCCGCACCTTCATCGAGCCCTCGCAGTCGATCCGGCACTTCGGCGTCCGCCTGAAGCTACACCCGGTCACGTCGGTGCTGCAGGGCAAGCGGGTCGCGGTGGTGGACGACTCCATCGTCCGCGGCACGACCTCGCGCAAGATCGTGCGCATGGTGCGCGACGCGGGCGCGAAGGAGGTGCACCTGCGCATCAGCTCGCCGCCGACCGCGTGGCCGTGCTTCTACGGGATCGACACCCCGAACCGCCGCGAGCTGATCGCCAGCCAGCATAGTGCGGAAGAGGTCGCGGGTTACGTCACCGCCGACTCGCTCGGCTACCTCTCGGTGCCCGGCCTTCACCGCGCCGTGCACGGCGACGCGAGCCCCGTCGGCTATTGCGACGCCTGCTTCTCGGGCAACTACCCGATCGCCGTGAACGCGCCCCGCGAGGACGGCAAGCGCCAGCTCCCGCTCGTCGGCGTGTGATGCTGCGCGAGCGCGTGCTCGAGACCTCCGCGGGACCTCGGCAGCTGCTCGAGGCCGGCCCCGAGGGCGCGCCGAAGGTTGTCCTGCTCCACGGCTTCCCCGACGTCCCGGACGGCTGGGAGCCCGTGCTCCGCGAGCTCGCGGCGCGAGGCCGTCACGCGATCGCGCCGTGGATGCCCGGCTTCACGCCGCCGGGGGCGACCCCCGAGCGAGGCCCCTTCGACCCGGACACCTTGGCGGATCGCGTCGCGGCGCTACTCGAAGCGCTGGACGCGCCGGTGGACCTCGTCGGGCACGACTGGGGCTAGGCGGTCGCTCACCAGGTGCTCATCCGACACCCCCACCTCGCGCGGCGCGCGGTCACGCTCTCCGTCCCCCACCCGCTGACGTTCCTCGCGTACGTGGCGACTCACCCCGCGCAGCTCGCGCGGAGCGCCTACATGGCCTTCTTCCAGCTCCCGCGTGTCCCCGAGCGCGCGCTCGCCGCGCGGCGCTTCGCGCTCTCGAGGCGGCTCTGGCGCCGATGGAGCCCCGGCTTCGAGCCCTCCGCGTCGTATTGGGCGTCGCTCGAGGGGACGCTCTCGCGCTCGATGGAGGGCCCGCTCGGTTACTATCGCGCGATGCTCCGCCCCCTCGGTCCCGGCGCCGCGCGCATCCGGCACGCGCGCGGCGTGACGATCCCGCACGACGTGCTCTACCTGCACGGGGCGCGCGACGGCTGCATCAGCCCCGACGCGCGACACGGCCAGGCGAGGTATTTCGGCGCGGCGTTCGAGGAGCGCGTGCTCGACGCCGGCCACTTCCTGCAGCTCGAGCGGCCGCGCGAGGTCGCCGCGCTCGTCGACGACTGGCTCGGACGATGAGCCGACGGACGGCTCGCCCGAGCCTCGCCGCGTACGACGCGCTGAAGCGCGCGCTCGCGGGGCGACGGCTCCCGCTCGCCTTCGTGGACCTCGACCGCTTCGACGAGAACGCCGCGTCGATGGAGCGACGTGCGGCGGGCCTGCCGATCCGCGTGGCGAGCAAGAGCCTGCGCTGCGTGGCGCTGCTGCGGCGCGTGCTCGCGCGCCCCGGCTGGGCTGGAGTGATGGCCTACTCCGCCGCCGAGGCGGCGGCGCTCCTCGACGCGGGCTTCGACGACGTGCTCGTCGCGTACCCGACCGTCGACGCGCAGGACGTCCGCGCGCTCTTCCCGGCGCTGCGCGAGGGACGCGACGTCGGGCTCATGGTCGACGACGTCGCGCAGGTCGAGGCGCTCTCCGCGCTCGCGCGCGAAGGCGGCGTCACCCTCCCCCTCTGGCTCGACGTCGACGCCTCCCTCTCGCTGCCGGGGCTGCACTTCGGCGTGCGCCGCTCGCCGATCCGCAGCGTGGGTGACGCGCGCCGGGTGGGCGAGGCGATCGGCCAGGCGGACGCGGTCGAGCTGGTCGGGTTGATGAGCTACGAAGCGCAGATCGCCGGCCTCCCGGACGCGACCGGGCGGCGCGCGCTCGATCTCGCGATCCGCGCGCTCAAGACGCGGAGCTTCTCCGACGTCGCCGCGCGGCGGGGCGCGATCACCGCCGCGCTACGTGCGGACGGGCACCCGCTCCGACGCGTCAACGGCGGCGGCACGGGGAGCCTCGAGACCACCCGCCGCGATCCGAGCGTGACCGAGCTCGCGGCGGGATCCGGGCTCTACGCGCCCGCGCTCTTCGACGAGTTCGCGAGCTTCCGCAACGCGCCCGCGGCCGCGTTCGCCCTGCCGGTCACCCGACGCCCCGCGCCCGGGATCGTCACCTGCCACGGCGGCGGCTACGTCGCGTCGGGCGCCGCGGGGCCGGACAAGCTCCCGCGCCCATGGCTCCCGGTCGGCCTCTCCCTCCTCGCGCGCGAAGGCGCGGGCGAGGTGCAGACGCCGCTCGAGGTCCCGCCCGACGTCACGCTCGCGATCGGCGATCCAGTCTTCTTCCGGCACGCGAAGGCGGGCGAGCTCTGCGAACGCTTCACGCGCTTGCTCTTGCTGCGAGGCGGCGAGGTCGTCGACGAGGTGCCGACCTACCGCGGCGCGGGGTGGTGCTTCGTCTGACCGCGCGCTCCCATCCGCCCCGCTCTGGACTCGCACTCGCGCACTCGCGGCGGCCCCACGACCGAAGTGAATTCAACGCAACCGGCGCGACGCGTTCGCCATCCGCACGAGCTCCCAATAGGGCGGGCGGTGCCCCGTTCGCGCGCGGTATTGCTCGACCTTGCGCTCGAGGCGGGCGCGAAGCTCGGCGTGGCGCTCGCCGAGCCATCGCACCCGGAGCGCGACCGTCGCGCTCATCCCTTCGGGGATGGGTCCGACGCCGCCGAAGCGATTCTTCACCCAGCTCCACGCCTTCATCAGGCGGGCGACGGGGAGCTTCCACGGATCGTAGGAGACCTCGTCGCCGGCTTGGGCGGCGCCCTCGAGGAGCGCGTCGACGACCGCGTCGTCGAGGTGGGCCTCGAAGAGCTGCTCGGGGTCGCGCCACTCCGCGACGACGACGAGCTGCGGATCGTGCTCGAGATCGGAGGGCCCGAAGGTCTCGAAGTGCCGCACGCCGAAGGCCGCGAGCCACCGCGCGGTCGCGGGCTCGCTCATCGTCGTCAGCCCCTTCCAGAGCTCGATCCCCTGAGCGCGGTAGGCGAAGGCGACGACCTCCGAGCAGAACATCCGCGACGGGTCGGAGGTGTCCATCGCGAAGTCGTAGGGCACGTGGCGCGCCTCCGCCTCGCGCAGCGCGTGCTCGGCCGCCGCGTGGGCGAAGCGCTCCGCCGACCCGAGCGCGCCGCGCGGACGCAGCAGCAGCACGCGGAGCTTGCCATCCGACTCGTAGGGCTCGAGCCCAGCGATCCGCGTGCCCGTCTCGATGTGCGCCTCCACGGTCCGAAATCGCGCGAGCGCGTCGGCACGCGCGCGCTCGGCGTCCGGCTCCGCCTCGTCGGCAGCGGGCGAAAGTTCCTCGGCGTCCGACTCGTCGAGGTCGAGCACCTCGTCGTCGTCCAGCACCGCCTCCTCCGCCACCTCCACCTCGGCAGGGCCCCCCAACCCGAGCTCGGACTCGGACTCGGAATCGGACTCGGAATCGGACTCGGACTCGGAATCGGACTCGGAATCGGAATCGGACTCGGACTCGGACCCAGACTCGGACTCGGACTCGGACTCGGACTCGGACTCGGACCCGGCCCCGGACTCGGACTCGGACCCGGAAGCCTCGGACCCGGACGCGGACCCAGAGGCGGACCCAGACCCAGACGCCACATGCACGAGCGCGACGTGCGAGTAGTGCCCCGGGTAGTCGCTCCCGCGGGCGATGAGCGCGCTCGTCGGCGCGCCGCCGCGGCTGAGCAAGATGTCGCCGCTGTGGACACGGACGCCGTGGACCCACACGAAGGGCGAGTCGCTCGGCTCGTCGCGCCCGCGCGCGAGCACGGGGAGCGCGGCGCCCTCCGGCATCTGCAGGATCACTTCCTCCACCGCGAGACGCGACCCCTGCAGCAGCCGGTAGAGCCGGTCCCGCGGCCCGATGCCGCCCGCCTCCGACGGCCTCTCGTCGAGATCCCAGTGGACGCTGATGTCCTTGATCACGTCGCGGAGGCGCGCCTGCAGCTCGACGAGCTCGGCGGCGTGGCTCGGACAGGCGGCGACGTCCGCCGCGAGCTCGAAGAACGCGGTCTCGAGCGCAGGCAGCGCTGGGTCGTCGTGACGGAGGGTCTCGCCGCGCAGGATCCGGAAGCTCTCCAGCGTGTGCCCGACCGCGTAGAGGCGAACGGGGATGACGCGCTCGAGCGCGTCACAGCGCTCCCGCGATGCCCGATAGCGGGCCTCGAGCTGCGCCCAGAGCGCGTCCTGATCCCACGCGAACGCCGCCCCTTCCGCGGGGAGCGCGACCGTCTCCTCGCAGTCGGGGACGAAGAGCGAGAGGACCGCGGCGAGGACCCCTACCCCGATGCCCACGCCGCGCCAGCGCCGCCAGCGCCGTCGAGGGCCCGGCGTCCTCGCAACCTCGACCACCTCCGAAGGAAGACGCTCCGTCACCCGCGGATGCTCGCACACCCCGCGCCGCCCGCGCCCCTCCCATCGAGCGTCACCGCAGCCCGCTGCAGCTGCACGGAACCCTTGACTGGCTCGCCGCCGCGGCTATGGTTGCGCCCCTTCGACGGGCCGCCCGGAGCTCCGCGCACCCGTCTACGGACCTTCGCCACCTTAGCTCAGTCGGTAGAGCAACGGTTTCGTAAACCGTAGGTCATCGGTTCAAGTCCGATAGGTGGCTCCACTCGCCCGGGCTCTTCGGAGCACCGGGCGTCGTCGCGTTTCGCCCCTCGAATCGAGCTCGAGTCGAGGTCCGTGGCGGACGCCCGGCGGACGCCCTCGATGCAACTCCGAATCACCTGCGCGGCCGGGACCGAAGGGCCGCTCGACGACGAGCTCCGGGCGCTCGGCTTGGCGAGCCCCGAGGATCGCGGCGGCGCGGGTCAGCGCGCGCTCTCGTTGGACGACGGCCCAGCGATCGAGGCGCTCTACCGCGTCGCCACCTGGAGCCGCGTCGCGAGCCGCGTCGTCGTCGTGCTGGGCGAGGATCAAGGCGTGGAAGAGCCCGACGCGCTCTACGAGGCGGTCGCCGCCCTGCCGTGGGAGGACCACTTCGCCCGCGACACGACCTTCGCCGTCGACCTCGCGGCGCGGGGGACGAAGCGCGCGCACCACGGGCGCTTCTTGACGCAGCGCGCGAAGGACGCGGTGGTCGATCGCCTCCGCGCGCGGCGCGGCAGCCGACCGAGCGTCGATCGAGACGCCCCCGACCTGCGGGTGCACGTCCGCTGGAGCGACGCGGGGCTCTTGGTCGGAGTGGACGCGTTCGGCCCCCTACACCTCCGCGGGTACCGCCCCCACGGGGCACCCGCGCCGCTGCGCGAGAACCTCGCGGCCGCGCTGCTCGCGCTCGCTGGCTGGGACGGCGAGGCGCCGCTCGTCGATCCGATGTGTGGCAGCGGCACATTGCTCGTCGAGGCCGCGTGGATCGCCCGCGACGTCGCGCCCGGCCGCTGGCGACGGCTCGGCGCTTGGCCTGGCCACGTGGCCCATGCCTTCGAGGCGCTCCAGCGCGAGGCCGAAGCGCGCGCACGCGCCGCCGCCGATCGCCCCGTGCGCATCCTCGGGTGTGATGTCGACATCGACGCGCTGGCGCTGGCGCGGGAGTCGCTCGAGCGCGCTGGTGTTCGGGGCGTGACGGTCCGGCGGCAGGACGTGCGTGACCTCGCGCCGCCGAGCGGGTGGCCGCCCGGCCACCTCGTCATCAACCCCCCCTACGGCGAGCGCCTCGGCGCCGACGGCCACGAGGTGGGCGACGACGCCGCGCTGATGCAGCTCCACGCGCAACTCGGAGACGTCTTCAAGCGTCGATTCGGCGGCTGGACCGCGCACCTGCTGACCGGGAACGCGCGCGCGCTCGGGCACGTCGGCCTGCGGCCCGCGCGAAAGCACGTCGTCTTCAACGGGCCGATCGAGTGCCGCTTCGCCACCTACCCGCTCCGCGCGCCGAAGGGCGAAGAGGGCCCGCGGTGGCGGAAGGCGAGCGCTGAGAGCGACGCCTTCGCCAACCGCGTCCGGAAGAACCTCAAGCGGATCGCGAAGCGCTTCGCCGCGCAGGGCGTGGACGCCTACCGCGTCTACGACGCCGACATCCCCGAGTACAACGTGGCCCTCGACCGGTACGCGACCGATGCCGGCGTGCACGTCGTCGTGCAGGAGTACCAGCGACCGCGGAGGATCGACGAGGGGACGGCGGAGCGGCACCTGCGCGACGTGCTGCTGCGGACACCCGAGCTCTTCGGCATCGAGGAGGACGCCGTGCACGTGCGCACGCGCGCGCGGCACCGCGGCTCGCAATACGAGCGGCGCACCAGCGAGGGCGCGCGCTACGAGGTGCGTGAGGGCGAGCTCGTCTTCTTCGTCGACTTCGAGCGCTACCTCGACACGGGCCTCTTCCTCGACCACCGGCTCGTGCGCGCCGAGCTCGCCCGCCGCGCCGCGCAGACGCCCGGCGCGCGTTTCCTCAACCTCTTCGCCTACACCGGCTCGGCGAGCGCATACGCGGCGGCCGCGGGCGCCTCGACGACGAGCGTCGATCTCTCGCAGACGTACCTGCAGTGGGCCGAGGACGTGCTCCGCCGCAACGAGCTCGAGGGAGACCACCGCTTCGTCCGCGCCGACGCGATGCGCTTCCTCGCGCGCGCCCGCGAGGCCCGCGACGAAGCGCGCAACCGTTGGGACCTCGTCTTCCTCAACCCGCCGTCGTACAGCCGCTCGAAGGCGATGGACGACGACTTCAGCGTCACCCGCGATCACGCCCCGCTGCTCGACGCCGCGATGGCGGTGCTCGCCCCTGGCGGCGAGCTCTACTTCACGACCCACGCCCGCGGCTTCGCGCTCGATCCGGCGCTGCGTCAACGCTTCGCCGTGGAAGACGTCGGCGCGCGGCTCGTCCCCGACGATTTCGCGCGCAGCCCCTTCCACGCGTTCGTCCTCCGCCACCGCTGAGCCGGACACGGAACGCGACGGGAACGGCCACGGAACCCGACACGGAACCCGACACGGAACCCAACACGGAACCCAACACTGAACCAGACGCGGAACCGGATGCGGAACCGGACTCGGAACCCGACACGGAACCAGACGCGGAACCGGACGCGGAACCGGATGCGGAACCGGACGCGGAACCGGATGCGAAACCGGACTCAGAACCGGACTCGTAGCCCGACCAAGTGCGCGTCCGCGATCTTCGACCTGGCCCCCCGGACGCGGACGCCAAACGCCTCCGGATCCTCCCGACGACGGGGCCCGCCCGCGGTGCTACCCTCGGGGCCCATGCCCGCCTCCGCCGAGCCAGCGCGACTGCTGGTCGTGGACGACAACGAAGACAACCGCGACATGCTCTCGCGGCGCCTTCGCAAACGCGGCTTCACGGTCGACGTCGCCGAGAGCGGCCACGCCGCGCTCGATCGCCTCAACGGCGATCGCTACGACCTCGTGGTGCTCGACGTGATGATGCCCGGGCTCAGCGGGCTCGACGTGCTCAAGACGATCCGCGAGAAGCAATCCCGGGTCGAGCTGCCGGTGCTGATGGCGACCGCCAAGACCGACAGCGCCGACGTCATCGAGGCGCTCGAGCTCGGCGCCAACGACTACGTCACCAAGCCGCTCGACTTCCCCGTCGTGCTGGCGCGCATCAACGCGCAGCTCCGCACCCGACAAGAGACGCCGCGCCCCCAGACCCCGACCACCTTCCTCCCCCCCGACGGACGCGCGACCCCGGGCACCGTGCTCGACGGCCGCTACCGCGTGGAGTCCATCCTCGGCGAGGGCGCGCACGCGATCGTCTTCCGCGCGACGCAGCTCTCCACGGGCCAGCTCGTCGCGGTCAAGGTGTTGCACGCGGAGCGCGCGAACGACTCCACCAGCGTCGACCGCCGGCGCTTCGAGCGCGAGATGCGCGTCATCGGGCGGCTGCACCACCCCAACGTCGTCCGCCTCATCGACTTCGGCACGCTCGAGGCCCACGTGCAGATGGCGCAGCCCGCGTGGGTGGCCGACGGCACCGAGACCGAGACGCCCGCGGGCGGCTTCGAGCGCCTCCACCTCGTCGTCCGACGCATCCCTTACCTGGTCATGGAGTACCTCGACGGCGAGACGCTCGGGCAGCTCGTCAAACGGGTCGGGCCGCTCGAGCCCTCCCGCGCCGTCGAGCTGATGCTCCCCGTGCTCAGCGCGGTCGCCGCCGCGCACGCGAGCGGCGTGCTCCATCGTGACCTCAAGCCCCCGAACATCCACGTCGTGCGCGGGATCGGAGGGCAGCTCGAGCCGAAGGTGCTCGACTTCGGGATCGCCAAGCCGCTCGACGACGACGTCTCGGTGCTGACCATGAACCAGACGACGTCGCTGCTCGGGACGCCGGAGTACATGGCGCCCGAGCAGCTTCGCGAGAGCGCGGAGCCGGATGGCCGCGTCGACCAATACGCGCTCGGCTGCATCCTCTACGAGCTGCTCGTCGGCGACCGCGCGTTCCGCGCCGGCACGTACATCGAGCTGCTCCAGCTCGTCGCGAACGGCAAGTTCACCCGGCCCCGCGAGCGCGTCCCGTCGATCCCCGAGGAGCTCGAGGCGATCGTGCTGCGCGCGATGCACAAAGAAGCAGATGCGCGCTTCCCGAGCGTCGAAGACTTCGCGGAGGCGCTGCTCGGCTGGGGAGACGCCGTCACGCGCGCGCGGTGGTCGGGCTCGTTCGCGGCCCATCGCGGGTCGCGCCCGTCGACCGATCAGGCCCTCGCCCTTCAGCCGGCGCCGATCGTCGCGGTCCAGGCGGAGCAACCCTCGAACGCCGAGGTCATGGCGGCGTCCACCCTGCCGCTCATGGTGAAGCTCTCGGACGCGCCGTCGACGAGCGCGAGCCACAACGACGAGGTCACCCTCCCCGGTCGCCCCGCCGTGCAGCCCGCTCCGACCCCGCCGCTGCTGAAGGCCGGTATCGCGCTCTTGGTCGTGGGGGTGCTCCTGGTCGGCGCCGCCGTGATCGCGCTCGCGCTGCGCTGATCCGCGGATCGGGCTGCCCACGTTGCGGCGGGGCCCCCGCGCGCACATCCTGGCCGCCCGTGTCTCCCCGTCCCATCCACGGCCTGACCTTCGCCGAGCTTCAGCGCGAGGCGCGCGCCCTCGTACCCCGCGGTCACGGGCGCGCCAGCGCCGTCTACCAGGCCGCCGTTCGGGAGGGTCGCTTCGAGCCGGAGGCGCTCGGGCTCGGCGCCGAGGCCTCCGAGGCTTGGCGCGCGGCCTTCGACCTGCGCCTGCTCGACGTCGTCCGGGTCACCGAGGAAGAGGGCGAGCTCGGGACGACCGCGAAGGCCATCCTCCGCACGGACGACGGCCTCGAGATCGAGTGTGTGCGCATCCCGATGGGACGCGGCCGGCACACGCTCTGCATCTCCTCACAGGTCGGTTGCAAGATGGGCTGCGCGTTCTGCGAGACAGCGCGCCTCGGGCTGCTCCGGCACCTCCGCACGGACGAGATCGTCGGCCAAGTGCTCACGGCCCGGCACACCTTGGGGTGGGAAGTGCGCAACGTCGTGCTGATGGGCATGGGCGAAGCGCTCGACAACTACGACCACGTCGTCCACGCGCTCCGCGTCTTCAACGACCCCGTCGGCTTCGCGATGGGCCAGGAGCGCTTCACCATCTGCACGGTGGGCCGCGTCGATGGCATCGAGCGGCTGGCGCGGGAGGGCTTCAAGCGCCTCAACCTCAGCGTGAGCCTGAACGCCACCGAGGACGCGACCCGCGACCGGCTGATGCCCGTCAACCGCAAGACCCCGCTCGCCGCGCTGCAGGCCGCGCTCGCGAGCTACCAACCGCGCGCCAACTTCGCGCTCGGGCTCAACTACTGCCTGATGCCCGGCCTGAACGACACCCGCGAGGACGCCGCGCGCATCGCCGAGTTCTGCCGCCCCATCCGGCGCGTCCTCGTCAACGTCATCCCCTACAACCCCGGCAACGCGCCGCTCACGCGCGCCCCGACGGACGACGAGGTCGACGCCTTCATCGGGTGGCTCCGTGACGAGGGCCTGCCCGTCCGCAAGCGGATCACGAAGGGACGCAGCGTGATGGCGGCGTGCGGACAGCTCGGCAACGTGGAGCTTCGCGCGCGCCGGCGCGCCGGCGCGCTCCCCGTCGTCGACTGAGGCCTTCGCATACTGGCCCCCGCACATCGGCCCCCGCACATCGGCCCTCGCACACTGGCCCCCGCACATCGGCCCTCGCACACTGGCCCTCACGCACCGGCCCTCACACACTGGCCCTCACACACCGGCCCTCGCGCATCAGCCGGCGAGCGCGGCGGGCCTCAGCGCTTGGGCCGCTGCACCGGCACCGGGATCGGCACGCCGGACGCGGTGGTGCCGACGCCGGGGCGCGTCCGCATGTCGTCGTCGAACTCGAGGCTCGACGTGAGGTCGCGGTCGTAGTCGCCAGGTCGGGGGACGAGCTGCTGGAGTTGCCACGCCTGCCGGTGCAGGCGCACCTCGGTCTCCTGGAGGTGGTCGCGGACGCCACCGACCAAGCGGATGCTCGCGTAGACCGCGGCGAGGCAGATCGCGAGCAGCCCCACCTGCGTGGCGATCGGATCGCCGAGTGAGAGCATCGGCGACGAGAGGAGCAGGCCATCGTCGACGAAACGATACGTCGTGGGGAGGACCCCCGCCCACTCGAGGGCGGCGGGCAAGACGATGGCGAGCGAAGCCGCGACCCCGACGAAGCGACGCCCGAGGCCGTCGAGGTAGAGGATGCTGGCGGGCAGCGACGCGAGCACGACGATGGGCGTTACCCAGAAGGGCCCAAACGCGAAGGTGAGCGGCGCGATGCTGAAGAGGTTGAGAAACGCCGCCGTGCGCCGCACGGGGAGCGAGGAGGTGGCCGAGGTGGCCACCCAATACTGGAAGAACCCTGCCGCGAACGCGAAGCCGAAGAGCAGCACGGCGAGGCCGGGGTTGCGGATCCCCATCCACAACATCACCGGCACGTAGAGGACCCAGCCGAAGCGCGCGATCGCGAGGGCGTGCCCGCCGACGCGGCTGAGCTTCGCGCGGTGATGGACGAGCGCGCGCTGAGCGTCGGGTGGCAGCTCCTTGGGCGGCTCGACCAAGAGGCGCATCACGGTGTCGAGCGCCCCTCCGTGGTGGGGATCGAGCGCGAGGGCGAGGCCCGCCTCGCGCATCGCCCAGCGGTGCCAGCGCACCGCCTCGGCGCCGCCCTCGCGCGCGCGTCGCTGCGCGTCCTCTGCGGCCTGCGCGTGCATCTTGGCCATGCGCTTGCGACGCTCGGCCTGTTGGTGGCCCTCGAGGTAGCGCTGGACGGCTTCGTGGAGCTCTCGCGCGGTCTGGAAACGATCCGCGGGGTCGAGGCGCGTCGCCTGCACCACGAGGCTCATCAGCTCGGGATCGACCTTGACCTTCAGCGCGCGGGCGCGCGCGGCCGGGTCGGCCCCCGCGAGCGTCTCCGTCAGCATCACGTGCGGGCGATCGGTCCGATGGAGCGCCTTGTGGGTGAGGATCTCGAAGAGGATCGTCCCGAGCGCGTAGATGTCCGCACGCCCGTCGACCTCGCCGCTGCTGCGGATCTGCTCGGGCGCGACGTAACCGGGCGTGCCGAGGACGGTGCCGACCGAGGTGTCGACGGCGGGGATCGTCTCGGAGTCGAGGGCGCCGCCCTCGCTCGCGCCGAGGACGCGCGCGATGCCCCAGTCGAGCACGTAGACCTCGCCGAAGTCCCCGAGCATCAGGTTCGCGGGCTTGAGGTCGCGATGCACGACGCCGCGGCTATGCGCGAAGTCCACCGCGAGGCAGGCCTGCGCGAACCCCTGCAGCATGCGGCGGACCGGGTACTTCGCCACGACCTCGGCGTCCCCTCGCCGCATCGCGCTGAGGATGTCGCTGAGGGTCTCGCCGCGGATCCGCTTCATCGTGAAGTAGGGATCGCCCCCGACGGTCTCACCGATGTCGTGGACGGGCACGATGGACGGGTGCTCGAGCTGCCCTTGGATCAACGCCTCGCGGAGGAAGCGTGCGCGCGCGTTCGGGTCGGCGGCGCGCCCAGGCAACATCACCTTCATCGCCACGTCGCGGCCGATGCGGAGGTCGCGCGAGAGCCGAACCTCGCCCATGCCGCCTTCGCCGAGCACGCCGCGCCCGGCGTAGCGCTCGGGGTCGATGGGCACCTTGAGGACCGGCTGGCTCGGGCGGCCGTCGACGAGCGTCTCGCCGCTGTCGATCTCCACTCCGTCCAGTGTCACCGACCCGCGCCCGAAGACCTCGGTCGCGCCGTCGTCGTCGTCCGTGCTGAGGGGGGTCACGGTGCTCAAGTGAGGCAAAGCTTAGCACCTTCGGGCGCAGCCGTCGTTTCGAACGGGTTACATCGCGACGCCTACATGGGCGCCGTCGGAGCCTCGCACCATGGCGACCCCGACACGCGACCGCTCCACGACCACACGCGACCACCACACTCCACAGCTCCACGATCACACGCGACGACCACACGCGACCACCCCACGACTACACTCCACAGCTCCACGATCACACGCGACCACCACACGCGACCGCTCCACACGACCGACTCCACGCGCGTCCCCCCGCCGCCGACGCCTTCAGCCCTGCGCGTCGGGCGGGGGCCCACCGCTCACGGTCACGCAGTCCTCGACGAAGCGACGCAGCTCGTACATTTGGTCGGCGCCGAGGCCCTGCCCGACGTACGCGGCGCCATAGACCAAGCCCGCGAGGACCGCCGCGATGGGCGTGAGATAGAGCCCCCATGGCGACGCGCCCATCGTCACCTGCGAAGCGCCGAGGACGAGGCAGGCGATCGCGAGCATCGTGCACACGCCGTAGAGCGCCATGTAGAGCGTCCAGACGTGCGGGTGAGGCCCGAAGCGCGCGCGGAGCACGCTCCCCGACGGCGCGTCGTCCACGTCGACGGCGAGCTGGGGCGACCACACCCGCTGCGCGGCTGGCACGACGGTCACCTCGACGCGCCCGTGGGGGAGCACCATCCCGCGGAGCGTCGCGCTCGCGCGCAGGGCCTGGCGCAGCCGCTCGAGCGCCACATCACGACCGAGCGGGGACCGCAGCTCGAATTGGGGACGAGGGCGGGGACGAGGCGGGCTCGTCGGGCTTCGCGCAGTCATGGAGCCTCACGGTTCTCTTCGAGGCGCCGCTCGTAACGCCACCCGTCGTCGAGCAGCCACGCGCGGTGACGAGGTCCCTCGGCGTCGATGCGTGCGCCTTGGTACCCGGCGTCGCCGGGGTAGAGCGCGCAGACGCCGCCGCGCACGGCGACCGGCCGCGGCAGGATCTCCTCGAAGGCGCGCGCGAGCAGCGATCCCTCGGCGACCAGCCGGCTCAACGTGACGAAGGTCGGGGGCGGCAGGGTGAGCGCGCCCGCCGCGCGTGCGGCCAGTGCCTCGGCGGGTGACCAATAGCGCGCCTCGACGATCTCGCGTCCGTCGACCTGGAGCGGCGTGTCCCGCGCGAGCTCGGTGACGAAGAACTCGGTCGTGAAGCGCCGCGGGCGGCCGCGCGGCGTGATCCACCGGGCGAAGGGCGCGAGCGCGCCCGCGTCGAGCGCGACGCCGCTCTCTTCGTAGGCCTCGCGCACGGCCGCCTCGCCCGCGCTCTCGCCCTCCTCCACTCGGCCACCGGGAAAGACCCACGCCCCGCCATGGAACGCGAGGTCCGCGTGACGGCGCAGCAAGAGGACCTGCGCGCCGCCGCCACCGGGTCGGAGGACGACCACGGTCGCGGAGGGGATGGGCGGGGGCCCATCGCTCCCGCCCTCCTCCGACAGCCACTCCGGCCCGCGTGCGTCCATCCGAAAAAGGATCACCACGAGCGCCGCCGAACGCGAGCCCTCTCTCACGCCGCACCGTGGCTTCTGTCACGGCGCCTCTCGACCCGCGTTCCGGGGCCTCCGCGGCGTCGCCGAGGACGGCAACGCTCCTGGTGGTGCTCGCCCGAAGCAGACGGCGACGCCCGTGGAGCTCGTCGCCGGAAGCAGCCGGGGACGCTCGTTGAGCTCGTCGCCCGAATCGGACGGGGTTGGGGCCGAGCGGTTCAGCGGCGTCGTCGCGGGCGGCGACTCGTCGAGCTCGTCGCCCGAATCGGACGGGGTTGGGGCCGAGCGGTTCAGCGGCGTCGTCGCGGGCGGCGACTCGTCGAGCTCGTCCCCTGGGAGCACACGGGCCTGGGGCCGAGCCCGCCTCAGCGGCGTCGTCGCGGGCGGCGACGCGTGTAGAGCTCGTCGCCTGGAGCAGACGAGATGGACACGGGCTTGGCCTGCGGCGTGCGGCGACAGATCCACAGCGCGCTCCGCGCCCCGAGGGTCTCGGCCCCGTCGTAGACGCCGAAGTCCGGGACGACCTCTTCCGCGACGAGCCCGAGCTCGGTCAAGATCCGCTGCTTGGCCAACCCCCGCTCGCTGGCGCGCCGGGACCAGCCGAAGGCCACCCAATAACGGCCGCCGACACGTAGGGCCTCGAGGGCGCGGTTGCCGAAGAGCGCGAAGCCCTCGGGCGCATAGGGGGGGTCGGAGAAGACCGCGCCGAAGCGCCCCCGGAGCGTGGGCGGCAGCGGCGCGCGCAGGTCGTGCTCGTGGGCCGTGACGCCCGCGGCTTGCAAGAACGACACGATCTCGGGGTCGACGTCGACGACCTCGACGGGCGCGCCGAGCAAGGCGAGCGCGAGGCTCGTGAGATCGTCGTCACCGAGCAGCAACAGACCCCGCCGCGGCTCACCCTCCGCCAAGAGCCTGAGCGCCCGCCTCGCGACGCTCGGGAGCGTCAGATGCACCTGATCGAGCTCGCGCTTGACGCCAGGGCGCGCGCGTGTTCGCTCGCGGAGCAGCTCGACGAGCGCCTCGAGAGAGCGCGAGGGCACGCGCGCGGCGCGCTCGCCCTCCACCAGCGCGCGGCCGAGCGCGCTCACCTCGAGCTTCTCGCCTGCCCGCGCCAGCCACTCGGGGTGCGCGCGCTCGAGCGCGGCGATGACGGAGTGCGGCTCGCCGGCCGCGCGCACGAGCGCGCTGCGCGCGAGCGGCCCCCCGGCGTCCACGAGCGCGCCCAGTACGCGCAGCTCCCCTTCGTCGAGCGCGGAGTCCACCGCGCCGCCATGCCGGATTCCGCTCGACGCGGCAAGCCTCCACGGAGGAGTTGCGGTAGAAGGGCCCTGCTCCCGGCGCGAGGGTCGGGAGGTCGGGGCGCGGGCAGGGCAATCGGAATGCCGCTGCGCGGCGCCCTCGTTTCGGTCGGACGATGAGGCCCTGGCTCTCCTTGCTGCTCTGGCTCTTCTGCGCGTGCGAAGGCGGCCCGCCCGCGGCGGAGCAACGTCGCTCCGACCTCGCGAGCAGCACGCCCCCGCCGTCTGCGGAGGCCCGCGCCCTGCCCGATGACGAGGCGATGCCCGCGTACCCATTCGTCGAAGGAGCGGAGCTGCTGCGCGCCCCCGCCCGCTACGACCACCTCGTTCCGCGGCTGGTCCCACCGATCGGCCCTCGCTTCCGCAACCTCCTCTACGAGGCCAACAACGTCAGCATGCGAGGCGCCCGCACCGCCGAAGGAGAGCTCTACGCCTCGACCGGCGCGCAGATCGCGGAGCGTTGGCGAACCGGCGCCGCGGGCGTGTCCAAGCTCTTCGCGATCCGCGACGCGCTCTTCAGCCAGCAAGACCACCCGGTCGATCACGACCCGGTCTCCGTGATGATGCCCCCGAGCTGGGTCACGGTGGCGGTCGCCGAGGTCATGGCCGGACGGATCCCGCGCCCCGTGCAGGCGCCGGCCATCGACGACGAGGCGGCGTGGGCCGCCATCGCGACGCCCGCCGAGCTCTTCGGCAGCTTCCCGCCCTCCGCCCGGCTCCATCAGGTCTCGACCCGAACGCGGAGCGTGCTCGCCCCCGATCGCCTCCACGTCACGAACGCGCGCCGCTCGGTGCACATGCTCGCCCGAGACGTGCGGGCGATGATCGACGCTGCCCCCCACGGCGCGGAGGCCGTCGCTGCGGCGGGCGCGGAGCGCATCTCGCTCAGCGATCGACGCTACTTCGGTGAGCGCCTGCGCCGCGAGCACATGATCTTGGTGGCGGTCGAGAATCCGAACCGCCACGAGCTCGCGGACGAGGCCAAGGGCCTGACCGTCCACGGCCGCGCGCTGCCCGACGAGGCGGTGACGCTCGCCCGCCGCGTGATCCTTCGCCGGCGCCTCCGCGACGGCGACATCGGCCTCGAGCGCTACCACCTCGGCGAGCCGGCGGAGCGCCGACGCGCGATCGCCGTGCTGGAAGAGCTGATCCCGGAGCGGGGGGACGCGACTGAGGGGGGCGTCGTCTGGCTCTGGGTCCACGGAGGCCTCGACCCGACCGGCGTCCGCGGCAACGACGCGACGCGACACATCGGCGTCTTCCGGCAAGAGGTCATCGCCGCGAACGTCGACGTGCGACGGGTGCGTTACCTGTCCAAGCCGCACGTGCCGATCGGCGGCCGCCACCTCGCGCAGCAGCTCGACAACCACGCGCGCCGCTACCGAGCCCTCGATCTCCCGCTCAGCCTCAACATCGGCTCGCCGCTGCTGATCCGCCTGCTCGGCGAGCTCGACGCGCGACGCCCCGCGTCGACGAACAACGGGCGCCCCTGATCGGGGGCAGGGGCGCCAACTTTCGAAAGACCACGGAAAGAAGACGCAGTCCGTTGAGGGACTCGAAGAGTTCTTCAACGGGCTGTTAGGCCCGCGCGGCCGCGAGCCGATCGTAGTGTCGGTAGCCGAGCTTCTCGAGCGCCACCTTCGGGGCGAGCCCGATGTCGACCAAGGTCTTGAGCCCGTACGTCCCCGCGAGGACGGGCGGTCCGTAGGCCCGGATCACGTCGTCGGTGAGGAAGGGCTCGAGCGGGAAGAGCCGCTGCTCCGAGTGCAGGTGGATGAAGTGCGCGAGCGCGGTGCGGGTGTAGCCAGGCGACTTCGGCGCGCGGATGACGTGCGGGGTCGCGAGGTAGGTGCCCCCCGTCAGGATCTCGAGCTGCTGCCCGACCTGCGCGACGATGCAGCCGGCCGGGGGCTTGCCGTGCACCATCCGCCCGCGCGGGTGCTCTTCGGTCGGCCGGGTCCGGAGGTAGAGGCCGCTCTCCGCGTCGGGTCGGTCGCAGGTCTCACCCGACGGGTCGAAGAACTGACCGCCGGGCAGGAGCGTGAGGAGGTTGAAGTCGGTGTGCTCCTCGCCCCAGAGGATGTCCGTGCCGACCTGAGAGGCGTCGAGGGGCAGATAACGCAGCGCACGTGTTACGTGGGGCGCGCCCTCCGTGCCCGCAGCGAAAGACTCGGCTGGGAGGTCGAGCGCGAGCGCGCATGCTCGCAAGAGCTGCATGCCCACGGCGTGCACACGCTGGCCGAGCGCGAGGTAGTCGTCGCGCCAGGCGTCCGCCCCGGCCGGCCAGCTGTTCTCGGCATAGATCTCCGGGAACATCAGGTGGCAGCGTGGGTCGAGGGGCATCGGCGCGGCGAAGTAGCACTCCTTGAAGTCCGGCTGCCCACCGGCGACGACGGCCTGCTCGGTGTTCGGCGGCGTCCAGCCGCGCTGGTACCAGACGTCGGGACGCGCCCACTCGCGCTTCTCCGCCTCGGGACGCGAGAAGAGCTCGGTCAGCGTGCGGTAGAAGCGCTCGAGCTGCGCCGTGTCCACGCCGTGGTGGCGGATGTAGACGAGCCCGTAGTCTCCGAACCCGACCCGGAGCGCCTCCGCGGCGAGGGCGTTCCGCTCGGGGTCGGTGCTGGCGATGTCCTCGAGGTCGACGGTGGGAATCTCGCTCATGAGCGCTTCGGTATCACAGCGGCGCCCCGAAAAGGAAGCCGAGCCGAAGCGACCCTGCCGGGCACCCGGTGACGCCCCGACGTCACTCCCGCCGGCCGACCAGCGCAGCGAGGCCGAGGCTGGCCAGCGCGGTCAAAACCAAGAACGGGCCGGCGAGCCCGCCCCAGTGGGCGTCCCAGAGCGGCAGCACCGCCTCGACCAGCGCGAACGCGCCAACGCCGACGAGCGCGCCCGTGACGAGCGCCCGTACGCTGCGCCAGCCGTAGAGCAGCCCGACGATCGCCAGCGGGACGAGCGCGAGGAGCAGAGGGGCGAACGCGCCGAGGCCGCCAAGGGCGGCGAGCGGTGAGGCGCCGAAGGTCGTGAGCGCGCCGAGGCCGCCCGCCATCACGATCGCGCCGCCCACGACGCCCGCCGCGCCCACGGCGCGCCGGCGCCGGAGGCCGAAGAACAACAACCCGGCGAGGCCAAGCGCGGCCGCGCCGCGTGTCGCGCCGAGGTCGCGGGTCGCCGCGCGCAGCGCCGCGTCGGCCTGGATCAGCCCCGAGCCGTACCGGTTGCGGTCCTTCTTCTCCTTGGCCGTCTCGCGGAGGATGCGCTCGATCGCCGCCGGATCCTTCACCCCGCTGCTCCGAAGCAGCGCGGCGACGCCAGCGACGTGCGGGGCCGCCATCGAGGTGCCCTGGAAGGCGAGGTAGTCGTTGCGCGCGGGGTCACGCGCCAGGATGGTGTTCTGCAAGACGCCGTCGGGCATCCCGTCCCCGTTCTGGTCGACCCGCAGATCCCCACCCGGCGCGACCACGTCGAGCGCGCTGCCGTAGGACGAATAGAAGCTCAGGGTCTCGTCGAAGCGCACGGCGCCGACCGCGAACGCGAAGCGGTTGGCGGCCGGGTACTGCACCTTGCCACGCCCCGTGTTGCCCGCCGCGGCGACGACCACGACGCCCTTGCGGTGCGCGTAGGCGATCGCGCTCGCGATCGCCTGCGAGTTGATCCCGCCGCCGAGGCTCAGGTTGATGACGTCGGCGCCGTGATCCGCCGCCCAGCGGATGCCAGCGGCGACGTTGCCCCAGCTACCCGCTCCGCGAGCGTCGAGGACGCGGATCGGCATGATGCGCGCGCTCGGCGCGACCCCCGCGACGCCGACCCCGTTGTTGGTCGACTGCGCGATGGTGCCCGCCACGTGCGTCCCGTGCCCATGCTCGTCGTCGGGGGTGTCGTCGCCGTCGACGAAGTCCCAGCCGGGCACGAAGCGATCCTCGGCGAGGTCGGGGACCTGCCGGAAGCGGCCGTGATCGCGGTAGGCGACGCCCGTGTCGATCACGGCGACCACCGCGCCCTCGCCCCGGCTGCGGGTCCACGCGCGCGGCATCTGGATGAGGTCGAGGTGCCATTGGTGACGGTAGTACGGGTCGTTGGGCTCGAAGGTTCCGTCCCGCTGCGCGTCCGTCTCGTCGGTCGCGCGCCCCGTCACCCCGAACGCGACCGCAGCCTCGTCCGGCAGCCGCCACTCTCGCTCGAGCTCGAACGCCTCGACCCCCGCGCGCCCGACGAGAGCCGCACGGAGATCCTCGAGCTCGCTGACTGGCGCCTCGAAGCGGAAGAGCTGCGCGGCCTCGGACAAGGTCTCGCCGAGCGCGGCGTCGCCCGAGGGCCAAGCGAAGGGCGCGATCGCGTCGCGGACGAGGTCTTCGATCACGTCGCGCGCGCTGCTCGAGAGGCCGTCGTCGAGGTCGAGCAGGACCGCCCCGGTCAGCGGGTCGTCCGCCCCCTCGAGCGCGTGCAGGCGGGGCTCGGGCTCGGCCTGCCGGACCTGAACGGATCGGACGAAGAGACCGGCCAAGGCGAGCACGGCGGCGGCGAGAGCGAGACGACGCATGAGCACAGGGTAGAGCCGGTCGGTGCCCTCCGCCAACGCGCCCCCCGTTGGACACGGGAGGACACGGGAGGACACGGGAGGAACGGCCGGACTCGGACTCGGACTCGGACTCGGACTCGGACTCGGACTCGGACTCGGACTCGGACTCGGACTCGGACTCGGACTCGGACTCGGACTCGGACTCGGACTCGGACTCGGACTCGGCGTTGGCCGAAGCGCCCCCGAACGCGGACACAAACCTCACCGCAGAGGGGTCGAGAGCCCATGCGGATCGCACCTCGAGCCTGCGAGCCACGTTCGGTCTCCCGCCGGCTCTGCCGCTTTCTGGACCGCGTGATCGCCCGCCAGTTACCACCAGCCTCGGAGCACGGCGGCGGGCGAGCCGATCGTGATCCCGGGCCGCATCGGGCGGCCCGGAGCGCGCGACGACGCTCGCGCACCGGGAGGAAGAGATGACGAAGAAGCTGATCTGGATCGGGCTCGTGCTCGGCATCGCGCCCCTCGCGGGCTGCTCGAGCAGCGCCCCTTCTCTGGCGACGAGCGAGGCCCCCGCGACGAGCGGCTCCGAGCTCGCGATGACGGCGCCGCGCGCAATCATCGATCGTGAGGCGCCCGAGGCCGAGCTCCCCCGCTTCGCGCCCGAGACGCTCGCTGCCCTGCCCACCGCGCCGTGGAGCGAGGCGCCGATCGCTGTTGGCGCAGCGCCCGCGCCCGTGGTCGCGGCGTGGGTCAACGCCGAGAACCGTAGCTGGTGCGCGCCACTCGCCGTGCCGGCCGGCCTGCAGGGCCGCGCGTCCGAGCTCGATGGTGGTTGGATGGTCGAGTTCGACGAGCCCGGCGCCCCTGGGATCACGGCCGAGGGCGAGCCCTGCGCGCGCTGCGGTCGCGGCACGCTCGGGATCGCGGGCACCGCGGTCGGCATCGACGAGATGATGGAGGCGCCGCGCGCGAGCTTCGCCGACGGCAGCGCCGCCGAGATCGTCGAGGAAGAGGGCGTGGCCAGCGCGACCCTCGCGGTCCCCGGACAGCGCTGCGTCTACCAGGTGTGGAGCCACCGCGGCGCCGCGCACCTCGAGTCGGTCCTCGGCGAGCTCCGCTTCGTCGCGATTCCCGCGACGACGGACTCCCAGATGGCGGAGATCCTCCCCTACTGAGGGCCCTCGAGCTCTCGCTCCTTGGCAGGCCGTCGACCACGTCGACGGCCTGTTTCGCGTTTCGGGCCTCACATCCCGTCAGGGAGGCCTCGGAGGAGCCGGAGAGAACCCGCCTCGCGCACGGAGAGCCCGCCGTGTGGCCGCTCGCTTGGCGCGGTGGTAGCCTCGACCGCCGAATGGACGAGTCGACCACGCCCGCGGACGAACCGCGAAGCCGCGACGTGTCGCGCGCCGATCCGGCGGGCGTCGAGGACGAGCTCGCGCGGGCCACCAACGGCGATGGGCGCGCCGCCGCTGCCGCCGAAGACGCCGAGGAGAGCGACGCCGAGCCGTCCGGGAATCACCGGACGAGCGACGAGCCCGCGGGCGGCACCGACGCGGAGTCGGACGCCTCCGAGCCGAGCGTGTCGCGCGACGACAACGTGACCGCGCGCCACGGCGACCGTGATTGGTCGTCCGGACGCCTCAGCGTGACGGAGGCCGAGCGCGCCGCGGCGGCGCTTCGGCCCGCCTGGGAGACGGCGTGGGAGCGGCCCGCCGTCGTCAATTCGCCCGCCATGGCCGAGGACGGTGCTCCCGCCTCCGGGTGGGCGAAGCCCGCCGCGGTCTGGGAGGCCGAGCGCAGCTTGCCGTCCATCGTGGTGGATGATGCGGTCGCCGCGCCTGCGCCGATGGAGCAGCCCATCGAGCGGCGGGTCGAGGCGGCCCCCGCCGACACGACCCTCGGCGTCCCTGCGCTCCCTGGCGGGCGAGGCGCGACCCGCACCATCGTCGTCGTCGCCGCGCTCGTGGTGATCGCGGTGGTCGCCACGGTCTGGTCGATGGCGGGCGCACCCGAGCCGCGCGCGCCGCGCACCCACGCCGCCCCCGCGACGTCGACAACCGACGAGCGTGTGGCGGAGACGACCGCTGCCGGCGGGTCCGCGCGCGCAGCCGAGGAACCCGCGACACCAGCCGCCGAGGCAGCGGCGGCCGGCGAGGCCGGGCGCTCGGAGGCCGCCCGAGCCGCCGCCGAGGTCGACGCTCTGGAAGCCGCCGAGACCGCCCGCGCAGCGGGGCTCGCGGAAGCCGCGCTCGCCGAAGAGGCGGCGAGAGCCGAAGAGGCCGCCCGCGCAGAGGCGGCGAGAGCCGAAGAGACCGCCCGCGCAGAAGCAGAGCGCGCCGCAGAGGCCGCCCGCGAAGAGGCAGCGAGAGCCGCCGAGCTCGCTCGTGCCGAGGCCGCGCGGGCCGAAGAGGCCGCCCGTGCCGAGGCCGCCCGAGCGGCGGCCGCGCGCGCGGCGGCCCCCCGGATGGCCCGCGTCACGCTGCGCGCGTCCCCCTCCAACGCCACCTTCACGCTCCGCGGCGCGCCGGTGGCGAGCCCGATCGAGCGAGAGGTGGGTGCGAGCCTGGACCTCCTCGTCTCCGCACCCGGTTTCGAGCCCGAGAGCGTGCGCGTGACCTTCGATCGCGACCGCACCATCCGAGTCTCACTCCGACGCACCCCCGCGCCCCGCCCCGACCCGCCGACGATGACTCCTGCGATGGCGGCGGCGACCATGGCCCCAGCGACCATGCGCTCGACGATGTCCGGAACGATGGCCGGGACGATGGCCGGCGCGGGCTTCACGACCGACAACCCGTACTGAGGCTGCATGCCCATCGGGCTCGCGCCCCATGTGCGAGCATCATCCCGCCCGTCGGCGAGGCTTTCAGGGTCATACCCCATGGCGGCTGATGTCCCGTCGACGAGGGCATGATGCCCGCGCGGCGAGGGCTTCATGCCCCCTCGTGCCCGTGGGCGAGGATGGCCCCTTTCGGAGGAGGGGGCACAGGTTTCGGAGGAGGGGGCACCGGTTCGGAGGAGGGTCCGAGCGCACCCACGAGCCGAAGGTCCAGGACCGGAGCGCACGCCAGGAAGCGAACGCTGCCCACTCGAGAACGTCCACGAAGCGTCACGCTCGCGTTGCGACCCCTCGACCGCCCTCGTAGGCTCGCGCGCCATGAGCGACGCCAGGCCGACGGGCTTGACCTACAAAGACGCGGGAGTGGACATCGACGCAGGCGAGCGCCTCGTCGATCGCATCAAGCCCCTGGCGGCGAGCACCCGCACGCCTCACGTGCTCGGCGGCGTCGGCGGCTTCGCCGGCCTCTGCGCGCTCCCGAGCGACATCGAGGATCCGATCCTGGTGTCCGGGACGGACGGAGTCGGGACCAAGCTGAAGGTCGCTTTCCTCGCCGACCGCCACGACACCGTCGGCATCGACCTGGTCGCGATGTGCGTGAACGACGTGCTCACGATCGGCGCGCAGCCCCTCTTCTTCCTCGACTACTTCGCGACAGGGAAGCTCGACGTCGATCGCGGCGCTGCGGTCGTCGCGGGCATCGCCGAGGGGTGCCGACAGTCCGGCTGCGCGCTCCTCGGCGGCGAGACCGCCGAGCTCCCAGGGTTCTACGCCGACGGCGAGTACGACCTCGCGGGCTTCGCGGTCGGCGTGGTCGGTCGCGGCGCCATCCTGGACGGCAGCGCCGTGCGCGAAGGCGACGTCCTGCTCGGCCTTACGTCGAGCGGCCTGCACTCGAACGGATACTCTCTGGCGCGGCGCGCGCTCCTCGAGCACGCCGGCCTCGCGCTCGACGCGACCCCGGAGGGGCTCGACGAGCCGCTCGTGGACGCGATGCTGCGACCCACGCGGATCTACGCGCGCGCGGTGAAAGCCGCCCTCGCGGCGGGCGGCGTCCGCGCGCTCTGCCACGTCACGGGCGGCGGGATCCCCGGCAACCTGCCGCGCGTCCTGCCCGCGGGGCTCGGCGCGCACATCGCGCACGACTGGCCCGAGCCGCCCATCTTCGCGCTGATCCGCAGCGCGGGCGACGTCGCGGAGAGCGAGATGCGCCGCACCTTCAATCTCGGGATCGGCCTCGTGATCGTCGCCGCCCCCGAGTCGAGCGAGGCGCTGCGTGCTGCGCTCGAGGCCGAAGGCGAGCAGGTCTTCGAGCTCGGACGGGTCGTGGCGAGCGCCGCCGAAGGCGAGGCGCGCGTCACGTACGCCGCCGACGAGGCCCGCTGAGCGATGCGCGTCGTCGCGCTCGTCTCCGGCCAGGGGAGCAACCTCGTCGCGCTCCTCGAGGCGATCGACGGTGGCCGCTGCGCGGCCGAGGTCGTCCTCGTCGCCGCCGACCGCCCCGCGCGCGCCATCGAGCTCGCGGCGGGTCGAGGGATCGCGACGGCGACCGTGCCGCTGCGCAAGGGCGACGACCGGGCCGCCTGGAACCACCGGCTCGCGGACGCGGTCGCCGCCGCGCGCCCCGAGCTCGTCGTGCTCGCGGGCTTCATGCGCGTGCTCGCGCCGAGCTTCGTGCGCCGGTTCCCGCGCCGGATCGTCAACGTCCACCCCGCGCTCCTGCCGTCGTTCCCGGGCGCGAACGGCGCGGCCGACGCGCTCGCCGCGGGCGTGCGGATCACCGGCTGCACCGTGCACCTCGTCGACGAGGGCGTCGACACCGGCCCCATCCTCGCGCAGGCCGCGGTCCCGGTGAGCCAAGCGGACGACGTGATGCGGCTGCACAAGCGGATCCAACGCACCGAGCACCGCCTCTTGCCAGCCGTGGTGCACGCCGTCGCCACGGGCGCGCTCGACCTCGACGGCCCCACCTGGCGCGACGAGGGCGCGCTCTCGGACATGCCCCTCTACGCCCCGCTCCTCGTCCGATGACGACGCGGAGCTCGTACGACGTCGTCGTCCTCGGGCTCGGCCTCGAGCCCCTCGTCGCCGCCGCGCTCCTCGCGAAGCGAGGTTTCCGCGCGCTCGTACTCGGCCAGGGGGAGCTGCCCCCGACCTATCGGGTCGCGGGCCGCGTCTTCCCCCGCGCGCCCTTCACCTTCGACGCCGCCCACAGCCCGATCGCTCGCCGCATCCTGGCCGAGCTCGCGCTCAGCCAAGTCTTTCGACGCCGCAGCGTCGCGTTCGACCCCGCGCTGCAGGTGGTCCTGCCTCGCCATCGCTTCGAGCTCGCGCTCGAGCCGGACGCGCTCGATCGCGAGATCGCGCGCGAGCTCACCACCGTGCGCCGCGCCGTCGAAGAGATCCACCGCAACGTCCAGCGCGAGGCCGACACCTTCGACGGCGTCATCGACCGCGACCTCGTCTGGCCGCCCGAGACCTTCGTGGAGCGACGCGAGCACTCTCGGGCCGCGACCCGCCTCCCCTTCGATCGCGAGGGCGCCGGGCACGACCCGCTGGCGGAGCTGCCCGAGCGCAGCGCCTTTCGGCTCATCGTCGAGGCGCCCGCGCGCCTCGGGACGGGGCTCGATCCCGCGCTCTTGCCGCCCTTCGCCGCCGCCCGACTCTACGCCGCCTGGCTGCGCGGCGCCGTCAAGCTCGAGGGCGGCTATGCGTGGCTCCAGCGCGCGCTCATCGACAAGATCGAGACCCACGGCGGCGAGGTGCGGCGAGGCGAGCGCGTCGAGCGAGTGCTCGTCCGTCGTGGCGCCGCCGTCGGCGTGAGCCTCGCGACGACCGGCGAAGAGATCGGCGCGAGCTTCATCCTCGCGGGGCGGAGCGTCTCGTCGGTCCTGCGGCTCTTGCCCGACCGCGCCGCGTTCGACCCGCTCTTCGAGCGCATGGGAGAGCCCACCCCGCGCTACTTCCGCTACACGCTCCACCTCGTCGTGCGGGAGGCCGGCGTCCCCGAGGGCATGGCGCGCGACGTCTTCTACGTCCGCGATCCCTCGCGGCCGCGGCTCGCCGAGAACCTCCTGCGGGTCGAGGTCGACGACGGCTCCGGGCACGGCTCGATGGTCGACGCGCCGGCCGCGCCGGAGGGGACGCGACGCCTGACGGTCTCCGCGCTCCTCCCGCGACGGCCCGTCGAGGAGGTCACCGGCTACGTCACGAGCCTGCGCGAGCGCATCTTGGCGGCGCTCGGCGAGCTCGTCCCCTTCCTCGGCGAGCACCTCCTGCTCGTCGACTCGCCGCACGACGGTCGCGACGCCCAGGACGTCGAGACGGGGCGCCTGCTCAGCCCGGAGGAGCCCTGGGAGCGCGGTCCACGCACCATGCCCGTCGTCTACGGCTACCCCGTGCGGAGCACCTTCGGCCTCTGCGCGATGCCCGTCCGGACCCCGATCAAGCGGCTCTTGCTCTGCAACGGGCAGGTCGTGCCCGGGCTCGGGCTCGAGGGCAGCTTGCTCACCGCCTGGTCGGCCGCCCGCATCGTGACGCGCTCGGATCGGCGCAAGGAGTGGATGCGCCGCGGGCTGTGGACGAAGCTCGAGATCTAGTGGTGCTCGGCGAAACTGGCGATCCGTTTGCGCCGGTCCTCGGCGCCCGCTCGGCGGCCCGACCGGCCTTCGGCCTATCTCTTCGAATATGCTCTGCATGTCCTTCGTCGATTCGGACGCCGAGCGACGCCGAATCCTCGCCGGTACGGTATCGTCACTTCCGCCGAGCACCACGAGACGAAGCTCAGCCGTCACCACGAACCGCGCTGCTGCGCGTGAAGCGAGCGAGCCCTTCACACCCGTCGGACGGGGGGCGACAGCCCCTCAGGGGAGGCTGGTCCGACGTGCCGGGCGCTCACCGACGCGCGGGCCACGCGCGGATCGGGTACCCTGACCCGCGTATGCAGGCCCCCGACGACGCCCCGCGCATCAGCCTCCGCCAGCTCCTCCAGGTGATGATCCAGCGAGGCGCGTCCGACCTCCACATCACGACCGGGACGCCCCCGCAGCTCCGGATCGACGGCTCGCTCGCCCCGCTGCGCACCGCGCCGCTCGGGCCCGTGGAGACGAAATACCTCTGCTACGAGGTCATGACCGAGGAGCAGAAGATCAAGTTCGAGAAGAACAACGAGCTCGACTTCTCGTTCGGCGTGAAGGGCCTGTCGCGCTTCCGCGCGAACGTCTTCATGCAACGCGGCGCGATCGCCGGCGCCTTCCGCGCGATCCCGTTCAAGATCAAGACCATCGAGGAGCTCGGCCTGCCGCGCATCATCCGAGACCTCTGCGAGCTCCCTCGCGGCCTCGTGCTGGTCACCGGACCGACCGGCTCGGGCAAGTCGACGACGCTCGCCGCGATGATCGACAAGATCAACAGCGAGCGGCGCGATCACATCATCACGGTGGAGGATCCGATCGAGTACCTCCACATGAACAAGCTCTGCGTCGTGAACCAGCGCGAGATCGGCGCCGACACGACCAGCTTCAAGGGCGCGCTGAAGTACGTCCTGCGCCAGGACCCCGACGTCGTGCTCGTCGGCGAGATGCGCGACCTCGAGACGATCGAGGCGGCGATGACCATCAGCGAGACCGGTCACCTCGTCTTCGCCACCCTGCACACGAACAGCGCAGTCCAGTCGATCAACCGCGTCATCGACGTCTTCCCCGCGCACCAGCAGCCGCAGATCCGCGCGCAGCTCTCCTTCGTCCTGCAGGCGGTCGTGACGCAGATGCTCCTCCCACGCAGCGACGGCCCCGGCCGCGCGCTCGCGGCCGAGATCATGGTGCCGAACTACGCCATCCGGAACCTCATCCGCGAGAACAAGATCCACCAGATCTACGGCATCATGCAGACCGGCCAGGGCGCGAGCGGCATGCAGACGATGAACCAGGCCCTCTACCGGCTCTACCGAGAGGGCGCGATCGCCCTCGAGGAAGCCCTCGCGCGCTCGATGGAGCCAGGGGAGCTGCAGACCATGATCGAGCAGAACGTCCCGCTGAATTTCGGGGAGCGTCAGTCCGGAGGCGGGCGCCCCGGCCGCTGAAGAAGCTCGGCTGTCTTCTCACGAGCCGCCCTTCTGAAGCGGCGCGCAGCGAGCGAAGGGCTCGGCGACAGCCCCCCGGAAGGAGCTGAGCACCACCGAAGCCGGGCGGCTCACGCGTTGTGGGAGCCGCGACCACCTCGCCGCCCATCGACGCCGCGGAGTTTGCGCACGTCGCGAACTTGGCACTCGCTTGACGCGAGCGTCGAGCCCCCGGCATCCTTCTCCGAAACGAGCGCAGGCTGCCGGGCGCCTGCCAAGGGGTAGCTTCGGGGTGAACGAGGAGAACACGGCGAGAGGCCAGCGGGCCACCGGTCCTTGCGGCCGGCGCACGACGCTGCGCCGCGCGCTCTCCGTCGTCATGGTCACGTTCGCGGCCGTGCTCCCCGCCGCCGGGCACGCGCAGGGGGCCCAAGAGCGGCAGGCCGCCGCCGAGGCCTTCGACCGCGGCACCTCTGCTTACCTCGGCGAAGACTTCACGGGCGCCGCGCGTTGGTTCGAGATGGCCAACAACCTGGCGCCGGCCGCGCCCGCGTTGCTCCAGGCGATCCGCTCGCACCAGCGGGCGGGCAACGAGCTGCGGGCCGGCACGCTCGCCCTCCGGCTCGTGGCACGTTTCCCAGAGGCCGGCGCGGCCGTGGACGAGGCGCAGTCCGTCCTCGAGGCCGTCCGCCAGCGATATTTCCTCGTCGAGGTGGTCTGCCCGACCGAGTGCGCGGTCGAGCTGGACGGCACGCTCCAAGCGCACCCAGCCTTCTTCTTGCGGCCGAACGAGGCCCACACCGTCGGCGCGGGTTTCCCTACCGGGACCGTGACCGAAGAGGTCCGTGGTGGGGCAGGTGAGCAGCGCACGCTCAGCTTCACCGCCCCCGCAGGGACGGCAGGGGCGCAGGCGACCCAAGGCGCGGACGACGGGGCGGGTCGAAGCTGGGTGGACCGAGGCCGACGAGATCCCGAGCCGCCGCCGCCCGAGCGACGCGGGGTGCACCCCGCGGCCTTCGTGACGAGCCTCGTGCTCACCGTCGGCGCCGGCGCGGTGCTCGTCTGGTCGGGCCTCGACACGCTGAGCGCGCGCGACGAGTACGTCGACGTCGCCGAACAAGAACGGGCCGAGGGCCTCGGGTTCCCGCGCGCGACGCAGCTGCTCGAGAGCGGGCGCGACAAGGAGCTGCGGACGAACATCCTCATCGGGGCGACCGCGGGGCTCGCGGCCGTCACGCTCGTCCTCGCGATCGTCACCGATTGGGGCGGCAGCCGGGATGACGCCTCGACCTCGCGCGTTCGTCCCACGGTGGGCGTCAGCCCTCACGGCGCCGCCATCGGCCTCGGAGGGACGTTCTGATGACCCAGGCCCTCGCGCCGGAGCTCCGCAACCTCGCCGGGCGCCAGCTCGGGCGATACGAGGTGCTGACCCAGCTCGCCTCCGGCGGCATGGCGGGGGTCTACGTGGCGCGGGCCAAGGGCGTCGCGGGGTTCGAGCGGTTGGTCGCGGTGAAGGTGCTCCACCCTCACCTCGCGTACGAGGACGAGTTCATCTCGATGTTCCTCGACGAGGCGCGCCTCGCCGCGCGTATTCGCCACCCCAACGTCGTGCCGACGCTCGACATCTCGGACACGGACGGCGACGGCTTCTTCCTCGTGATGGAGTACATCGAGGGTGACCACCTCGGCGCGCTCCTCGCGGCCGCCGCGCGGGCGAACGAGCGCGTCCCCACCCCCGTCGTCGCGCGAATCGTCCTCGACGCCCTCAACGGGCTCGCGGCAGCCCACGCGCTGGTCGACGAGGAGGGTGAGCCGCTCTTGCTCGTTCATCGGGACATCTCGCCCCACAACGTGATGGTGGGCACCGACGGAATCGGGCGGCTCACGGACTTCGGCGTCGCGAAGGCCGAGAAGCGCCTTACGTCGACGCGCGCCGGGCAGTTCAAGGGCAAGCTCGCCTACATGGCGCCTGAGCAGGCGTCGACGGGGCACGCGGACCAGCGCTCGGATCTCTTCTCGATGGGCGTGCTCGTGTGGGAGTCGCTCACCGGGCGTCGCCTCTTCCGCGCGGACAACAACGCGGCGGTGCTCACGAAGATCCTTCAGGACGACATCCCGATGCCATCCGAGGTCGTCCCCGATCTCGCCCCCTTCGACGAGGTCTTGGCGAAGGCGCTCGCGCGCGACCCCGAGGCGCGCTTCCAGACCGCCGAGGAGATGGCGGAGGCGATCGAGGCGGTCGCGCGTCAGCACGGCGGCATCGCGAACGCCCGCGCGGTCGCGGCGGAGGTCCGTCGGCTCCTCTCCGACAAGATCGAGGCGAGCCGGCTGCGCGTGAAGGAGGCAACCGAGCGCCTCGGGCGCGCCGAGATGACCGAGCCCGCGATGCCCTTGCCGCGCGATGGCTCGCTCTCCTCGGTGTCTCGCTCGGGCCCCCGCCCCGTGCCTCCCGACGCCGTGACCGCGACCGGGTCGATCCGCCAGACCCATGACATCGGGCCTCCGCAGGAGCTGGTCGTCACCTACGAAGAGGAGCGGAGCCGCATGGTCCCGATTCTCCTCGGCGTGGTGGCGGCGCTGGTGATCATGCTCGGCGGCGTGCTCCTGGTCGTGACGCGGGACGCCCCCGAGGAAGCCGCCGGGGAGGGGACCACCCTCCCCGCGACGACGGCGACCGAGCCCGCCGCGGCGGAGCCCGCCGCGGGCGCAGCAACCAGTCCCGACGAGGCGCCGAGCCCCGCGCCCGAGGCAGAGCCGCACGCCGACGCGGTCGAACCGCCCGCAAGGGCGGCGGTCGAGCAGGTCGAGCAAGCGCCTCGCGCGACGGAGTCCGATCCGATGCGCGCGCTCCCCCGCCGCACCCGGGGCGCACGCCCCGAGGGCGCGATGGCGGAGCCGACCGCGATGACAGAGCCGACTCCGATGGTCGAAGCGACCGCGATGGTCGAGCCGCCCGCGATGGTCGAGCCTCGGGTCGAGGAGCCGCGCCCCCCGCGGATGGAGTCGATGCGGGCGGACGACCTGGTGACCAACCCCTACCGGCAATAGATCGGCTTGCTATGAGGGGCTGTCGCCAGCCCCTCCGCCACGGGGCATGGTTCGAAGCGGAATCGTGCGAGGCGAAGCGGACGTGCGAGGCGAAGCGGACGTGCGAGGCGAAGCGGACGTGCGAGGCGAAGCGGACGTGCGAGGCGAAGCGGAAGTAGTCCGCGAAGCTGCACGATTCCGCGAGCCAGTCGCAACGGCGCGACAGCGTGGCGCGACGAAGCCCCGCGAAGCAGCCCCCTCCCACGAGCCTACGCTCGCTTCGCTCGCTGCGCGCCGTCCGGTAGGGCGGCTTGCGCCCCGGCGATCAGATGTCCCGCTCGCGTCCACAGCGACGGCAAAAGACCGCGAGGGCTGCATGCAGCAGCTTTGACCGCGGCGCGGCCGCTCCAGTACCATGGCCCCGGCCCTCAGGGCGTCTGCGAGGCGTACATGGCGGAGTGGGTCTGGGAAGCGAAGGCGCGCAACGGAGAGACCCGCAAGGGGATCATGGAGGCCGAGACGATGGACCTCGTCCAGTCTCGGCTCCGCGCGCAGCAGCTGAACCCAGTCAAGGTCAAGAAGAAGCCGAAAGAGATCAACATCGTCATCGGCTCGCCAGTCTCCGAGAAGGAGCTGGTCATCTTCACGCGCCAGTTCGCGACGATGATCGACGCCGGTCTGCCGCTCGTGCAATGCCTCGACATCCTCGCGGCGCAGGGCGACAACAAGATCTTCAACAAAATCCTCAAGGACGTGAAGGGCTACGTCGAGCAAGGGGGAACCTTCTCGGAGGCCCTGCGCAAGCACCCCAAAGTCTTCGACGACCTCTACGTGAACCTCGTCGCGGCCGGTGAGCTGGGCGGCATCCTCGACACGATCCTCCAGCGCTTGGCCGTCTACATCGAGAAGCGCGTCAAGCTCAAGCGGCAGGTGAAGAGCGCGCTCGTCTACCCGAGCGCCATCTTCGTCGTCGCCATCGCCGTCATCGTCGTGATGCTCACGTGGGTCATCCCGGCCTTCCAGGGCATGTTCGCGGAGTTCGGCGGCGAGGATCAGCTCCCGGGGATCACCAAATTCGTGATCTCGATCTCGGAGGGCTTCCTCGACAACGCCTTGTGGATCATCCTCGCGATCGGGAGCGTCGTCACGGGCATCGGCTACAGCTACCGCACGCCGAAGGGCAAACGCTTCTGGCACAAGCTCTTGCTGACCGCGCCCATCCTCGGCCCCGTGATGCGGAAGATCGCGGTCGCGCGCTTCACGCGCACGCTCGGCACGCTGCTCTCCTCGGGCGTGCCCATCCTCGACGCGATGAACATCGTCGGGCGCGCCGCCGGCAACGTCATCGTCGAGCAGGCGATCAAGGACACCGCCGATCGCATCCGCGAAGGACGCACGATGGCCGAGCCGCTCATGGAGACGAAGGTCTTCCCGCCAATGGTCGTCCAGATGATCGGCGTCGGCGAGCAGACCGGCGCGCTCGACACGATGCTCAACAAGATCGCCGACTTCTACGAGGACGAGGTCGACGTCGCCGTCGCCGCGCTCACCTCGCTGCTCGAGCCGCTCATGATGGTCTTCATCGGCGGCATCGTCGGCGTGATCCTCATCGCGATGTACATGCCGATCTTCGAGATCGCCGGGAAGGTGCAGGCCGGCTGACGTCCGCCGCGGCGAACGCCGCGGCGCCGAGGCCGACCTGCAGGAGCTCGTGCGCGGATGAAGGAGACGGGCGAGCGAGGCGCCGACGAGGAGGAGCGTCGCGCGCTGCCGCACGGTGGCCCTGGCCGACGCGACCCTGCCGCCAAGGCGCCGCCAAGCGCTCGCCGCGCGGTCCGCCTCGACCCCGCCGATCCGAACGCGCCGCTCGGCGCGCGACTGCAGGGGCTGCTGCTCTTCCGCGTCATCGTGGTCACGCTGATCTTCGGGGGGACCCTCGCGATCACGCTCTCGGGCAAGCGTGACTTCGCGAGCTTCACCCCCTCGGCCCTCGCGGTCTTCATCGGCGCGGCCTACGGGGCGACGGCCCTCGCGTCCGTCTCGCTCCTTCGCCGCGGCCCGACGCGCGCGAACGCCTGGGCGCAGCTCGTCTTCGATCTGGTCCTCACCTCTGGCCTCGTCTACCTGAGCGGCGGCGCTGGCAGCATCTTCAGCGTCCTCTTCGGCGTGGTCGTCCTCGAGGCGGCGGTCACCCTCGGCGCCGGACCCGCGCGCGCGACCGCCGCCGTCGGCCTCATCGCCTACCTCGGGATCGGCTACCTCCTCGCCGCGGGCCACCTGCCCTTCCCGCCCGATCAGGATCCGCGCGTCTACTTCCTCGGCGCGGAGGAGCTCGGCTTCGCGCTCCTCTCGAACGCCACCGCGCTCATGCTCGTCGCGGCGCTCTCGGGCTACCTCGCCACGCGGCTCGCGCGCGCGGGCGGGCAGCTCCGGCTCGCCGAGGCGTCCGCCGAGGCGCTCGCGCAGATCAACGCCGACATCGTCGCGTCGCTCACGGCGGGCGTCGTCTCGGTGGACGCGCGTGGGCAGATCACCCGGGCGAACCCGGCGGCTGAGGGCATGTTGGGGGCGCACGAGGCGAGCCTCCGCGGGCGCCCGCTCACGGCGCACCTCCCGCTGACCCTCGATCCCGCGGGGGAGTCGCGCGGCGAGGGCGAAGGGCGACGCGCCGATGGCTCGGTCTTCCCCTTCGGCTACTCGACGATGCCCTTGCGCGGCCAGCAGGGAGAGGCACTCGTGCTCTTTCAGGACCTGACCGAGGTCCGCGCCCTTCGGGCTCAGGCGGACCGCGCCGAACGCCACGCCGTGCTCGGCCGCCTCGCGTCGGGTCTGGCGCACGAGATCCGAAACCCGCTCGGCTCGATCAGCGGATCGGTGCAGCTCGTGCGCGAGTCGCGCGCGCTCGACGCCGAGGACCAACACCTGCTGGGCGTAGTCCTCGACGAGGTGGATCGCCTGAACCAGCTCGTGTCGACGATGCTCGACGTCGGTCGCTCGAGCGCACCGCAGAGGACGTCGACGGATCTCGCGCAGCTCGCGCGCGATCTGATCGCGGTCGCGCGGCAGGACCCGACGCTGAGCCGCGTCACCTTCGAGCTCGACGCGCCGTCATCCGCCGAAGCTCACGTCGACCCGGGACAGGTGCGGCAGCTCGTGTGGAACCTGCTGAAGAACGCGGCCCAGGCCTCGCCCCCCGAAGCTCGGGTGAGCCTCCGCGTGGTCGACGGTGGCGAGCACGTGCGCGTCGAGGTCGGCGACGCGGGGCCCGGCATCCCCCACGACGAGCGCGGACGCCTCTTCGAGATGTTCTGGTCGAAGCGCGCGCATGGGATCGGGATCGGCCTCGCGCTCGTGCGACAGATCGTCGACGCGCACGGCGGCACGATCGAGGTGGACGACAGCCCGCTCGGGGGCGCGCTCTTCCGCGTCCACCTCCCCGTCCGAGCGTCGGAGCGAGCCACTCCGCCCTTCCCACCCGACGTCCGAGACGAAGCTTAGCCGTTGTCGCAACCCGCCTACCGGGCGCCGCGCAGGCTGGCGACTGGCGACGGCTCCTCGGAGGAGGCCGACGCCGTCGGGCCCGCCTTACTCTGCCGCGACCGCTTCGTCGCCGAGCGCGTCCGCCACCGCGTCATGCACCCGGCGCGCGTAGAGCAGCTGGTTGTGGCCGAGCCCGGGGAAGACGCGGAAGGTCGCGCCCTCGACGGCGCGGGCGCTCGAGACCGGCACCACGCGGTCCGCGGCGCCGGCCATGCTGACCATCCGCACCGAGGTCGGCCGCGCGAGCTGGCGAATGATCTCGCTCCCCGGGCGCAGGGCGGCGCCGAGCGAGCCGGGCGCGATCCGCGCGCGCGGCGTGCCCCCGTGAGGGGTCGCGAGGGTGACGAGGCGATCGACCCGCGACGCGCCGCCGAGCTCTTCGACGTACCAACGCGCGACGAGCCCCCCGAGCGAGTGGCCGACCAAGGAGACCCGCGCGTCGGCCGGCAGCGCGTCGATGACCGAACCGACCGACTGGCTGACGGCGAAGAAGGAGTGGAGCGGGAGGTAGGTCAGGTCGATCGGCTGCGCGCCGAGCGTCGCGGCGACGTGGTCGGCGAGCGGCTCGAAGACGGGCCCGGCCGCGAGGTAGCCGTGGACGTAGACGACGTAATGAGGGTGCGCGCCCACGACCCGACGCGTCGGTCGCACCGCGCGTCGTGCGATCAGCAGGCCCTGCCGGGCGATGGCAGCGGACTCCAGCCAACGGCTCGTCACGCGCGAGGTCTAGCACGCGCGCGTGAACGAGGCTCGACGACCACCCAACGCCTGTGACAGCCACCGTGCACGAGCCGGTCGTCGGCGCGTCAAGGCGCCCGACCGGGGGCGAGCGGAGCGCGCGCGACGAGCGCCACCCAGAGCACGGAGAGCGCGACGCCGACCGCAAACGTCGCCACGTAGCCGACGTGGTCGGCGACGAAGCCGGAGGCGAGCGAGAAGGGGGTCTTGCCGAGCACCTCGATGGCCGCGAGGAGCGTGTAGTGGCTCGCCCCGACGCGTCGATCGACGCGCCACATCATGAACGCGAACATCGCGGTCGTGAGCGCGCCGCCGAAGAGATGCTCGGCGAGCGTGATCGCGATGACGGCGCCCGCGGAGGGCGCGCCGTGCGCCGCCATCACCAGCTCGCCGACCAGTGGGAGCGCGCGCAGCACCCCGGCGACGAGCAGCGCGCGCGGCAGGGCGATCCGGCTCGCGAGCAGCCCCCCCGCGATCGATCCCGTGATCGACGCGGCCATCCCGTAAGTGCCGAGCCACAGTCCGAGCTGCTCGCGGGCAAACCCTGCGTCGATGAGGAACGCCGAGAACATCGGATCGATGAGCGACTCACCGGTCTTGTAGGTCGCGATGGCGAGCAACACCCAGGCCGCGCCGGGCGCGCGCACGCTGCGCGCGAGCGTCGCGATTACCTCGCGCAGCGTCGGCGTCTCGTCCGCGGCCTCGTCGCGGGGCTCGCCCGCACGCGCCGAGACGTGGCGAGGCTCGTCGAACGTCAGCGTCAGGACGAAGCCCAGCGCGACGAGCGCGGCGATCGCCAAGAAATGACCCTCCCACCCGATCCAGCGGCTGGCCCAGAGGAGCAGGCCCCCACCGATCAGCATGCCGGCTTTGAAGCCCACGACCTGGATGGCGTTCCCGAGGCCGAGCTGCCGCTCGCGGAGCACGTCGACCGCGAGGCCGTCGACCGCGATGTCCATCGTCGCCGCGAAGAGGTTCATCGCCAGGATGAGCACGAGCAGCGGCGTGAGCGGCGCGTCGGCCGAGAGCGGGAAGGCGGCGCACGCGGCGCTCGCGAGCACGAGCAGCACCTGCATGGGCAGGATCCACGAGCGCCGCCGACCGACGCGCGCGCTCGCGTAGCGGTCGACGAGGGGCGCCCAGAGCGCCTTGAGCAACCAAGGCGTCGCGAGCGCCCCCGCGAGCCCGATCGTCGTGAGAGACACACCTTCGCTACGCAGATAGGGCCCGAGTGCGCTCGCCTGGAAGCCGAACGGCAACCCCTGCACGAGGTACAGGACCGCCAGCAGCGCGAGGGGGTGACGCACGAGCGCCTTCGTAGCAGGTTCCTTCGAGGGGCTGTCGCTCGCTGCTCCCCACCCCCCACTCGAGGAACGAGGCCGCGGGTGGGCTGCTATGCTCCGCGCGCCATGCAGCGCGAGATGAGCCGAGAGCGTTTTCGAAGGTTGGCGGAGAGCGCGAACGTCGTGCCGGTCTGGCGCGAGGTGGTCGCCGACGACCTGACCCCGGTCGCGGCCTTCGCGGCCGTCGCCGCGGCACCCGACGCGGGCGGGTTCCTCCTCGAGAGCGTCGTCGGTGGAGAGAAGCAGGCGCGCTACAGCTTCGTCGGCTGCGAGCCGCTGCTCGTCGTCCGCGGGGGCGGCGACTGGATCGAGCGGCGCGTCGGCGGCGTGACCACCCGCGAGGAGGGCGTCGACCCTTTCGCCGCCCTCGCGAGCTTGCTCTGGGTCGAGCTGCAGACGCCGCCCGCCGAAGCGCTCCCGGAGCTGCCGCGCTTCTGGGGCGGGGCCGTCGGCGCCATCCCTTACGACGCGGTGAAGCGCTTCGAGCCGAAGATCGCGGGGTACGACCCGACGACGGCCCCCGAGGAGATGGCGTTCGGCGTGGGTCACCTCGTCCTCGTCTTCGACAACCTCCGCCAGACCCTGCAGGTCGTCGTCCCCGCGCTCGTCGGCACGACCCCAGCTGGGCTCGTGGGCTCACCGCCCGACGAAGCCTACGACGCCGCCCAGGCGCGCATCGACGACGCGCTCGCGCGCCTCGCGGTGCCGCGGCGGCTCCCCCCGCTCACGCTCCCGTCCCGCGACCTCGTCGAGGCGCTGCCCGCGTCGTCCTTCTCGCGCGCCGACTTCGAGCAGGCGGTCCGCGACAGCCAAGAGCACATCCGGGCCGGCGACATCTTCCAGGTGGTCCTCTCGCAGCGCTTCGAGGTTCCGCAGGGCGACGTCTCTCCGTTCGACGTCTACCGCGCGATGCGCGTCGTGAACCCCTCGCCGTACATGTACTTCCTCCGCCTGCCCAACATGGACGTCGCGGGCGCGAGCCCCGAGACGCTCGTGCGCGTCGAGGACGGCGTCGCGACGTTGCGACCCATCGCCGGCACCCGGCCGCGCGGCGCGACGGAGGACGAGGACGCCGCCCTCGCGGAAGAGCTGCTCGCGGACCGCAAGGAGATCGCCGAGCACGTGATGCTCGTCGATCTCGGTCGCAACGATCTCGGGCGCATCGCCGCGCCCGGCAGCGTGCGCATCGCCGACCGCATGGTCATCGAGCGTTACAGCCACGTGATGCACATCGTCTCGAGCGTCGAGGCCACGCTCGCGCCCGGGATGACCGCGCTCGACGTCGTGCGGGCGACCTTCCCCGCGGGGACCTTGAGCGGCGCGCCGAAGGTCCGCGCGATGCAGATCATCGACGCCGCCGAGCCCGTGCCGCGAGGCCTCTATGGCGGGGCGGTGGGCTACCTCGGCTTCGACGGAAACGCGGACCTCGCCATCGCGATCCGGACCTGCGTCGCGCAGGACGGCAAGCTCACCCTGCAGGCGGGCGCCGGGATCGTGGAGGCCAGCGAGCCCGCGAAGGAGTACGAGGAGACCGTGAACAAGGCGCGCGCAGGCCTCGTCGCGATCGAGGCCGCCCGTCGCTCGCCGGGCTGACCGGCCCGTTCGGGAGGGCCCGACCAGAAAAGCGTCAGGGGCCTCCAGGGGTCGTGCATTTCTGGTTTGACTCACCGGAGCCGTGTGTTAACTAATGCGTCCGCCGCGGGACGAACGGGTCCCAAAACTCCGCGGAATCGTTCCGGAATCATTTTCAGACGACCCAACGAGGGAAGGCAATTTGGAGCGGTAGTTAAGTTGGTTATAACGCCGGCCTGTCACGCCGGAGGCCGCGGGTTCGAGTCCCGTCCGCTCCGCCAAGAGCCCCGTCCCTGACGGGGCTTTTTGCTTCCGTCCGCCCAGCTCCGTCCACCCAGCTCCGTCCTCCCAGCGCGCTCCACCCAGCTCCCCCAACCGAGGGCGGCGCCGGCCCGAGAGCGCACCTCGCGCCTTCTCCCTCTTCGGGGTCGTGCTCGAGGCGCGCCCGTCCCCGCGGTGGGGCTTGGGCTCCGCGCGCGAGACTGCTAAGACGGCGCCCATGCCCGCGCTCGACGCCCCCCTCGCCGAGGTCGACGCCACCGTCGCCGACCTCATCCGCAAAGAAGCCCAGCGGCAGCACGACGTGCTGCGCCTCATCCCCAGCGAGAACTACGCGTATCCCGCCGTGATGGAGGCCTGCGGCTCGGTCCTGAACAACAAATACTCCGAGGGGTACGCCGGCAAGCGTTACTACGAGGGCCAGGCGAACATCGACGCGGTCGAGGAGCTCGCGATCGGCCGGCTGAAGTCCCTCTTCGGGGTCGACCACGCGAACGTGCAGCCCTACTCGGGCAGCCCCGCGAATCTCGCGGTCTACCTCGCCTTCTGCGCCGCGGGCGACCCGGTCATGGGCCTGTCGCTCGCGGCCGGCGGGCACCTCACCCACGGTCACGGCGTCTCGATCTCGGGCAAGTACTTCGACTCGGTCCAGTACGGCGTCCGCGAGAGCGACCACCGCATCGACTTCGACGCCGCCGCGAAGCTCGCCCGCGAGAAGCGGCCGAAGATCATCTTCTGCGGCACGACGGCCTACCCCCGCGTCATCGATTTCGCGCGCTTCGCCGAGATCGCGGCCGAGGTCGGCGCGGTGCTCGTCGCTGACATCAGCCACATCTCCGGTCTGGTCGCGGGCGGCGTCCACCCGAGCCCCGTCGGCCACGCCGAGGTGATCACGAGCACCACGCACAAGACCTTCCGCGGCCCGCGCGGCGGCATGATCCTCTGCGACGCCAAGCACGCGAAGGCGATCGACCGCGCGGTCTTCCCAGGCCTGCAGGGTGGCCCGCACAACGGCACGACGGCCGGCATCGCGATCGCCGCGAAGCTGGCGGCGACGAGCGACTTCAAGGCCTACGCGCAGGCGATCGTCGACAACGCGAAGGTGCTCGCCGAGGCGCTGCTCTCGCGCGGCGTCGATCTCGTCACGGGCGGGACGGACAACCACCTCATCCTCTGCGACCTCCGCAGCAAGGACGTCCCCGGCAAGGTCGCCGCGCAGGCGCTCGATCGCGCTGGCATCGTCTGCAACTACAACTCCGTGCCCTTCGACACCCGCAAGCCCTTCGATCCGAGCGGCATCCGGCTCGGCACCCCAGCGATGACCGCACGCGGCATGGGCGCCGACGAGATGAAGCGCCTGGGCACGTGGATGGCGGACGTCATCGAGAACACGGGCGACGACGCGCTCCTCGCGCGCATCGCCGGCGAGGTGAAGGAGATGTGCAGCCACTTCCCGGCGCCGGGCTGCTGATCCGCGAAGCGCCGCCGGATTCGCACGCGGACCCGGATTCGGACCCGGATTCGGACCCGGATTCGGACCCGGATTCGGACCCGGAGTCGGACCCGGATTCGGACCCGGATTCGCACGCGGACCCGGATTTGGACCCGGACGCGGGCGCGGCCGAAGCCGTCGCCCACGCGCTCAGTACAGCGAACCGGAAGTTCGCGACCAGGCGCAAAGAGACGCCCGTCCAAGGCGCGACGAGGGAGCGGGCTGTTGGCCCGTCACTGAGAACGCAACTGGACGGGATGGATCTGCCGCAGCTGGCCACGAACTTCTGGGGCGCTGTGCTCAGGGCTGCGGCATCCCTAACGCGGCGGTCCAGCCGCGCGCGCCCGTCCGCCCCGCGCGTCGGATCGTCGTCGTCCCGGTGACGCCAGGCCCCTGGCTCGACACCAGGTATTCGTCGGCGACGTACTCGCCGTGGGTGTCGCCGCTGGGCGGCGTGAATCCCTCCGGTGCGGCGCCTCCGGCACCGACCCGCCAGATCTGCTGCGTCGGCGGGTAACGATCCTCGCTGCGCTCGCTGACGACCTGGTTGCGCTCGACGTGGCGTCGGACGCGCCACTTCGCGACGCGGAAGCCTGGAACGCCGCGCTGCGAGAGCACGCGCACGCCGACGGGAAGTCGCGGGTCGCTCACCTCGCGCTCGTCGTAGGGGAAGACCTCCTCGACGCGGCGGACGAAGCTGACGAGCTCGGGGCGCTCGGCCCCCCGCAGCTCGGCTCGCACGGCGCCGCCACGCACGAGCAAGCGCACGAGCACGGGCGTGTCGCGGTCGTTGCGGAAGCGGAAGTTGATGTTCGGCCATGCGACCGCGGCGTCGAGGCCCAGGCGAATGTAGCTGCTCGGGCGCGAGTGCGGCTGGCGCTCGACGATCTCGAGGCCCGCGAAGTAGGCGGCCGCGTGCAGCGTGCCGGCGATCTGGCAGGCGCCCCCGCCGACGCCGTCGACGAGCTCACCGCCGGCGATGACCGGCGCGGGCTTGAAGCCATTCGCGAGGCTCCGCTCGCCGACGACGCCGTTGAAGTCGAAGACGTCGCCGGGCATCAGCACGAGGCCGTCGATCTTCGAGGCGACGACCCGGAGGTTGTGGGTGCGGTCCGCGGCGTCGCCGCTGCCGTTGTAGGGCGTCTCGAACTCGCCGAGGACGGTGGCGACGTCGGCGTGCGCGAGCTCGTCCGCGGTGCGGCCGGGGAGCCGCCGATCGATCGCGAGCTCGACCGCGGCCTCGCTCGCCGCGAAGGCGGCCGCCACCCGATCGAGGCTCCGCCAGACGTCGAGCACCCGCCCTTCGCGCTCGGGGACGACGTCGCCGGTGTCGGGGTCGAGCGTCGCGTCCTTCGAGGGGCGGTCGATGTCGCGTTTGAGCGACTCGAGCCACGGGCGGAGGAGCGAGGGGTCGAGGCGCGCCGGCATGCGCAGCGGGAGCTGAGCGCGCGCCGCGCTGCGCATCGGCGACTCGGCGTCGCCTGCCTCGCGCAGCCAGCGCTCGAGGCGCGCGACGTCCACCGAGGCGCCGAGCGAGGCGCGCGAGCGTCGGAGCACCCGGCCGGGGAGCGCGACGTCCACGGGCTCGGCGAGCCAGGCCTCGGCGAGCCGCGTCGCGACCTCGTGCGGGTCCGCGCCCAGCGCGACCGGGACGCCGCCGACGGTGACGCGCGGATCGGTCTCCGACGCGCGCGCGGGCTGGCCGAGGGAGGAGCCGAGGCCGAGCGCGAGGACGAGCGCGGTCGTGAGCGAGAGACGTCGCCACATGGCGCCGAGCTTTCGGGGCAGGGGCGCGAAACGTCAACTTTCCGGCGGGCGCGCTCGCGGCGAGCGGGCATCCGGTCAGCGCCTCTGAGGGGTTGTCGGTAGGTCGCCCCCGCGCGGCCCCCTCCTCCGACGAGCCTCCCCTCGCTTCGCTCGCTGCGCGCCGTCCAGTCTCTCGATAGTCAGTCCCGCAGCCGATCGACGATCCGGTCCAGGATGCGATCGGCGATCGTGCGCTTGGACGCGCGCGGGAGGGGCTCGTCACCTGCAGCGTCGACGAGGGTCACGAGGTTGTCGGCGCCGCCGAAGCCATCGCTCGCGTGGTTGGCGACGACCAGATCGACCTGCTTGCGCTCGAGCTTGGCGCGCGCGTGCTCGACCACACGCTCCGTCTCGAGCGCGAAGCCGACGAGCACGGGGCGTGCGCCCTGACGGGACGCGCCGAGCCCCGCCAGGATGTCGGGGTTGCGGACCAGCTCGAGCGTGAGCGGCCCATCGGACTTCTTGCGCTTCTGAGCCGTGCGCTCGGCCGGACGATAGTCCGCGACCGCCGCCGCCATCACGACCGCGTCCGCCCGGGCGACCGCCGCCTGGATGGCAGCCTCCATCTCGCGCGCCGAGCGCACGTCCACGCGCTCGACGCCTCTCGGCGTCGCCAGCGTGACCGGCCCCGCCACGAGCACCACCTCGGCGCCGCGCGCGGCGGCCGCCTCCGCGATGGCGAAGCCCATTCGTCCCGTCGAGCGGTTCCCGAGGAAACGCACCGGGTCGAGATCCTCGTGCGTGGGCCCCGCGGAGACGACGAGCCGTCGCCCGCGCAGATCCGGCGAGGCAAAGAGCCCCTCGACGGCGTCCGCGATCTCCTCCGGCTCCGCCATGCGCCCCGCGCCGACCTCTCCGTTCGCCAGCGCCCCTTCGACGGGCCCGACGAAGCGCGCTCCGTCGGCGGCGAGCGCCGCGACGTTTCGCCGAGTCGCCGCACGCCCCCACATGCGCTCGTGCATCGCGGGCGCGAAGAGCAACGCGCCCCGCGCGCACGCCAACGTCGCGAGCACGACGTCGTCCGCGTGGCCGTTCGCGGCTCGGGCGAGCAAGTTCATCGTCGCCGGCGCGACGACGACCGCGTCGGCCCAGGCGCCGAGCTCGACGTGGACCTCGCCTGCGTAGCTCGGATCCCAGAGATCGACGACGGCGGGCTTGCCCGTGAGCCCCGCGAGCGACACGGGCCCGATGAAACGCGCCCCTGCCGCCGTCATCACGACGCGCACCTCGGCGCCGCGGCGCTGGAGCTCACGGACCAACGTCACCGCCTTGAAGGCGGCGATCCCGCCGCCGATCCCGACGACCACCCGGCGACCTTCGAGCATGGCCGCAGCATGGGCGAACGCCGCGCGCGCGCCAAGCGTCGGCGTCCCAGCTCTGGTTCTTCGACGCGGCGCGGGCGCGCCGTGATACACCTCGGGGCAGGAGCCAGCGTGCAACCCACCGGACGCCCGACGGTCATGAACCTCATCGGCTCCGTCATCGACGGGCGCTACGAGGTGCAGTCCCTCCTCGGCGAGGGCGGGATGGGGGCCGTCTATCGCGCGCGCCAACGAGACGGCGGCCCCGACGTCGCGATCAAGGTCCTGCACGACGAGCTCATCGACCAGCCCGAGCAGCGCGAACGCTTCGAGCGCGAGGCGCGGGCGCTCTTCGGGCTCGAGCACCCGAACGTCCTGCACGTCGTCGACTTCGGCATCGTCAGCGGGATGCCCTACATCGCGATGGAGCTGCTCGAGGGGCAGCCGCTCGGCGAGGTCATCGGCGACGAGGGGCTCCCCCCGGAGGACGCGCTCGAGATCGCGAAGCAGATCTTGCGTGGCCTGGCCTTCGCGCACGCGAACGGCGTCGCGCACCGCGACCTGAAGACCGAGAACGTCTTCCTCGCCCGGGGGCCGAGCGGCATGGTCGCGAAGCTGCTCGACTTCGGGCTCGTGAAGTTCGTCGACGACGACCGCTGGGGGCAGTCGAAGAAGCTCACGATGCAAGGCGCGGTCTTCGGCACGCCAGCTTACATGGCACCCGAGCAGTGCGCGGGCGCGCCGGTCGACATGCGCGGAGACGTCTACTCGATGGGGGTCATCCTCTTCGAGCTCTTCACGGGCGCGTGGCCCTTCATGGAAGAGACCCGGATGGGGATGTACCAAGCGCACCTCTCGAAGCCTCCTCCACGCCTCGCCGACGTCGCCGACGAGCTGCGCTTCCGAGACGAGCTCGAGGCGGTGGTCGCCAAGGCGCTCTCGAAGCTCGCCTCCGATCGCTTCCAGTCCGCCGGCGAGATGCTCGCCGCGCTCGAAGCGGTGCCCCACCCCGTCGCCATCCGCGGCGACGGCTCCGCGCCAACGCGCGCGCCTGCCCCCGCGAGCGCCGCCCCTCCGGCGCCCGCTGCGGGCCTCGATCCACGCCTGCTCGCCGCGGGCCTCGCGCTCGTCGTGCTCGCGGTGCTCGTCGGCGCGTTCTTGTTGCTGCGCTGAGTACACCGTGGCGCCGCGCCGGATCGACGCCCCGTTCCTGCGCGCGCTCCGCGAGGACGACGACGCGAGCGCGCGCGCGCTCTACGACGCGGCGCCGCTGCGGGTCCTCACCGAGGACGTCGACGCCCTCCCCCCCGGCGTCCTGCTGCGGCCTCGCCACGGCCCGCTGACGCTCGGCGAGCTGCGCGTGCGGCTGCGGAGCTGGGAGCAGCTCGACCGCGCCTACGAACCGACCGACGAGCCGATCGGGCCCCTCGTCGCCGCTTGGCTCGACGTGACGGGGCTCTGCCTCGATTGGGGCGACGACCACGTCTTCGTCACGCCGGATGGCGCCGCCTTCGCGGCGCCCGACGAGACGTGGGACGCCGCCGTGAGCGCGTGGGCGCGCGGCCGCGGGATCCCGCACGATCCGGATCGCGCTCGAGCGACGCTCGGCGACGCCGCGCTCGTCGCGCTCCACGCCCGCGCCCGCGTATTGCTCGACGAATGACGCGACGACGAACGACGCGCGCTGCTCACGACGAATGGCCGGACGACGATCCGGTGCGACGAAGCCCCGCGGGGCCCCCTCCCACGAGCCTGGGTCGGGTCCACGCTCGCGCGTGGCCCGACACTCTCGTGGATTCGTTCGGCTCCGTGGACTTCGTCCACTCCGCTTCGAACGATTCCACTTCGACGCGCTCGCTCCGCTCGCTGCGCGCCGTCCGGTAGGGCGGCTTGCGAAAACGGCTGAACTCCTCATCAGGCGCGAGACCGTCGTCGCGGCAGAGACGGCTCCGCGCGCGACGAAGCGTCGCCGGCGGTCGCGCTCAGGCGGTCGCGCTCAGGCGCTCGCGCTCGCGTCCCAGGCCTGCTTGACGACCTTGAACGTCTCGATCGCGTCGGCGCCGAGATCGAGCGCGCCCGCCTCGACGAGCTTCGCGTGCACGGCCTTCGGATCCTTGTCCCAGCCGCCCGGCAGGTCGAGCTTCACGTTCAGCGGGACGCCGCCGAGCAGGCCCTGCTCCTCGAGCGTCCACACCGCCTCGGCCGCAAGGAACTGACCGGCGACCTTCCGCACCGCGGAGTCGAGGTGCGCCGCGAGCGGGAAGACGTCGTAGAGGCCGACGGTCTCCGGCGCGAGCCCGAGCGCCTTGCGCATCGCGTCGAAGGCCGGCGCGGAGACCTGCAATTCGACGAGGTCGAGCCCGGCGATGGCGTGACTTCCGCTCGCGACGTAGGCGCGCTCCATCGCGTCACCGTGGCTGCGGGTGACGTGCGCAGGGCGCGCTCCGGAGTCGAGGAGCGCGGTGACGACGAGGAAGGGCTGGGAGCTGGGCTCGGCCATGGCGCGCGACCATAGCAGCGTCGGCGCCGACGTCGACGGTCGAAGGTCACAAATCCTACGCGCGAACGTCAACCGCGCGCGTGGACGAGCTTGCGCTCGCTGCCGTCCTCGAAGACGCAGAGCATCTGCTGCGGCTCGGGCACGGAGACGACCTTCGCGACGCCGAACTTCGGGTGCACGAAGAAATCACCCGCGCCGTACGCGCGGCGCATGTCGTAGCGCTCTGCGCTGCCTTTCACGCTCGCGATCTCTTCGGCGGTGAGGCCGGGCGAGCGCGTCTTCACCGGGCCGGCCTTCGCGCGCGACGAGCCGCCGGACGCGC
>JAHBWH010000310.1 GCA_019637115.1 Myxococcales bacterium
AGCGCCGAGATGCTCTCGATCGCGGCCGCGGTCGTGGGCGATCCGATCCACGCGGTGCGGTTCTTTTACGACGCGGGGCGCGCGTTCGAGGACGCGGGCGACACGGCGCGCGCCATCGAGGCCTACGAAGCCGCCGCGATGCACGACGTCCGCTACGGCGACCTCTTCGACCGCGCGCGCCGCCTCCTCGAGGCCGCCGGCGACGAGGCGCGCCTCGCGGGGCTCGTCGCTCGCCGGGTCGACGCGGGGGCCGACACCCGCACGCTCGTCGAGCTGCACGAGGCGCAGGCCGAGCTCGCGCTCTCGCTCGGGGAGCGAGCGCGCGCGATCGAGGCGCTGAAGGCCGCGCTCGCGCTCGAGCCGCAGCGGCTCGAGGCCCTGCGGCGCCTCGCGCGCGTCAGCATCGACAGCGAAGATTGGCGAGGGGCCGCCGAGGCGCTCATCCGGATCGCGCGGCTTCGCCAGGACCGCGACGAGCTCCGCTGGGTCTTCTTCACCCTGGGGGACATCTACGATCGCTACCTCCCCGACCCCAAGCGCGCCGACGCCGCGTGGCGGCGCGTGCTCAAGCTCGTCCCCGACGACCTCGAGACGCTCGATCGGCTCGCGGCGCTGCACGAGCGAGAGCACGCCTTCGGCGAGGCGATCCCGCTCGTCCGCGAGCTCCACGACAAGGAGATCGACCCGGACGACAAGGCCCGCCACCTGCTGCGGCTCGCACGCGCGCACGAAAACGCGGGGGATGCCCGCTCCGCCGAGCAGGTCCTCGATCACGCCCGGAAGGACGCGCCGACCGACCTCGTCATTCTCCGCGCGATGGCGGACCTCTACGAGCGCCAAGGCGCCCCCGCCGCGCGCGCGATGCACCTCGGGCGCGCCGCGGGCGACTTCCGCCGACTGCTCGACGACGATCCGATCTCGGACGTCGGGTGGGCGGGGCTCGTCGAGGTCCTCGACTGGAAGCAGCGCCCCGACGCCGCGCGCGCCTGCGCGTCGGTCGCGGTCGCGCTTGGCGTGCGCGATGTCGCCCTCGGTCGCCGCCTCGACGCGGCGGGCGGGATCCCGGGGGCCGGCGCGGCGGTGGCCGACGCCGATCTTCGGGACGCCGTCGCGCCGAAGATGCTCGCCCGGACCGTCTTCGAGGTCTTCCGGCTCGCAGGCGAGGCCTTCGACAAGGCGTTCCCCTTCGACACGCGCGCGTGGCGCGCCGAGAAGCTCCCGACCCGTGGCAACCCGCTCCGCGACGAGGCGCTCGAGATCGCCCGCCTCTTCGGGATCCAAGACGTGCAGCTCCTCGTGACGAGCGCCGCCCCCCGCCTGTGCGTCCCGGTGGGTGACCGCCCGGCGACGCTCCTGCTGGGCAACGAGCTCGCCGCGTCCACGACCCCCGCCGAGCGCGCGTTCCTCTTCGCGCGCGCGCTCGCCGTCTGCCACGCCGGGCTCTCGGTGGCGATGCGCTCGCAGCCCGAGCAGCTCAGCCTGCTGGTCGCGGGGCTCCTCAAGGGCATCGACCCCCTCTACGCCCCCGCGGACCTCGAGGCGCGCGCGCTGGAGGACGCCGCGAAGCGCATTGGCAAGGCCATCCCCCGCAAGAACCGCGACCCGCTCGGCCCGCTCGCGATCGAGATGGCGGGCGCGCCCGGCTTCGACGCGCGGCGGCTCGCCGTCCACGCGGCGGAGCTCGGCGACCGCCTCGCGTTGCTCGCGCTCGGGACGATCCCCGCCGCGCTCGGCGGGCTCCTGGTGCTCGCAGGCGCAAAGCCTCCGGACGAGCCCTCCGCCCGCGCGGCGGCGTTCCGCAAGGTGCCCGAGGCGTGGGGCCTCGTTCGCTTCGCCATCTCGGACGCACACTTCGACGCCCGCCAGCGCGCGGGCGCAGACCGACGGTGAGCGCGTGCGCATCGGGCTGATCGGTCCGGCGACCGCGGACGACGAAGAGGCGCTGCGCGAGGCGGTCGAGTTCCTTCTGGGTGACGCGGAGGCGGAGGTCGCCGTCTATCTCGGCGACGACGACTTCGCCGACGGCCTCGCCAAACGCCTCGAGCGCGAGCTCCTACGGGGCGACGCGCGCGACTTCCTCGACCGCGCGCTCGACGTCGCGTGCGGCGGCGCGCCCGACGAGATCCAGGACTTCCTCGAACGCGACCGACAGCTCCGCCGGCTCGGCAGCCTCCGCACCCTGCCGCCGGCGCCCGCGCGCGCGGTGGAGATCGTGGGAGACCGCATCGTCTTGATGGTCCACGACAAGCGCATCCTCGATGAGGACGACATCGCGAACGCGACGATGATCATCTTCGGCCGCTCGACCGAGCTGCTCTTGAAGCGCTTCGGGCCGCGCTACTTTTTCTCCCCCGGCCCGCTCGCCGGCGGGAAGGTCGGCCTGCTCGAGGCGGAGGACGACGGGCGCATCGCGGTCTCCGCCTTCGCGCCGACCGGCGAGCCGCTGTGGCGCGAGGTCCTGCAAGGGAAGCGTTCCAAGCTCTCGGTGAGCGGATGAGCGCCCCTGCGGAGACGATCGCGGTCTTCGGCGGGAGCTTCGACCCTCCGCACGTCGGCCACGTGCTCGTCGCCTGCTGGGCCCGCGTGGCCGCGGGCGCCGATCGCGTGCTCGTCGTGCCCTCGTATCGCCACCCCTTCGGCAAGCGCTCCGCCCCCTACGAGCTCCGCCTCGAGCTCTGCGCCCTCGCGATGCGAGAGCTCCGCGACGTCGAGATCAGCGACGTCGAGCGGACGCTCGGGGAGGCGCCGAGCCGAACGCTCGACGTGCTCGAGGCGCTCGCGGCTCGACATCCACGCGCACGGCTGCGGCTCGTGATCGGCGCGGACATCCTCGCCGAGACCGATCGATGGCACCGCTGGGACGACGTGGTGCGGCTCGCGCCCCCGCTCGTCGTCGGCCGTGGGGGACACCCGCTGCCGGCTGGGTGCCCCTTCGCGATGCCCGAGATCAGCTCCACCGAGGTGCGCGCGCGCCTCGCGACGGGCGCCTCCATCGACGGCCTCGTGCCTCCCGCGGTCGCGCACGCCCTCCGCGCGAGCGGTTGGTCGTACGGCGAGAGCGTCGAGGCGTCATGACGAGCACGAGCCAACCTCCGCAGGCTCGAGACGCCGCGAGCCGGCGCGCGGCGAGGGCGACGACGGTGGTGCTGGTCGGCCGCGGCCGCGTGGGTCGCGGCCTCGCGCGCGCGCTGCGCGCTGGCGGCGCCACGGTGCACCTGCTCCGTGGCCAGACGACGCGCCTCCCCGACGCAAACGTCGTCGTCCTCTGCGTGCCCGACGGACAAGTGCCGGAGGTCTCGCGCCGGCTCGACGCCCTCGCGCCCGCGAGGGTGCCCTTCCTCCATTGCGCGGGCGCGCTCGGCCCCGAGGCGCTCGCTTGCGCCCACCGCCCGCGCGGCGCGCTCCATCCGATGGTGTCCTTCGCGGACCCGCGCCGCCCCCCCCTCGTCGCCGGGACCACCTTCACGATCGCGGGCGACGTCGCCGCGCGCCGCGCCGCCCGCCGACTCGCCCGCATTGCGGGGGCGCGCGTCCTCGACGCGCCGCTCCACGGCGCGGGCTACCACGCCGCGGCCGCGCTCGTCGCGAACGGCGCCGCAGGGCTCGCCACGGTCGGCGCGGAGCTGCTCGAGGCGCTGGGGGCCGAGCGCCGCGACGCGGAGCGCACCTTGGCGGGGCTGCTCCGGACCGTCGCCGACAACGTCGAGCGCCTCGGCGTCCCCGCCGCCCTCACCGGCCCGATCCGTCGCGGGGACGTCGACACGGTCATCGCGCACCGCCGCGCCCTGCGGCGATACGGTCAGGCGCTCGCCGCGTACGACGCGATGGCGCCGATCATCCTGCGGACGGCTCAGGCCGCTGGCCTCCCGCCCGGGAAGGCGCGTGCGCTGCGGCGCTTGCTCGAGGACGCCTGACGCGGAGGGCCGGAGCTTCGGCCGGGGCCGCGTCCGAGTCCGAGGGCCGCGTCCGGGTCCGAGGGCCGCGTCCGATGGCCGCGTCCGATGGCCGCGTCCGGGTCCGGGGCCGGGATGGCCGCGTCCTGCCGGGTCCGGTGAAGGCTGGGCGGGCGGGTCAGCTCTGGGAGGCGAGCGCGTCCTTGGCTGCCTTCGCCTCGGCCTTCGCCTTCTGGAGGTCCTGGTCCATCTTCCGGAGGGACCGCTTGAGCTCGCGGATCTCCTTCATCGTCGCGAGGTTCAGCGTCTTGGCGAGCTCTTCGACGCGCTGGTCGAAGTTCTCCTGAACGCGGCCGCGGAGTTGGATGGCCTGCATCATGGCCTTCATCACGCGCTCGTCCTGCATGAGCTTCGAGACCCGCGGGTCCTGCAGCAGCTCGAGCCCCTTCTTCGTGATGAGATCCTTCAGCGCCATCGAGTCCTCCGTGCCCCCGCCGAGGGGCGGTATGCGCCAGCCGGCCGAGGTGCGCAAACGCCTCGCTCGCGCTCGACTGCGATGGTGACCGATGGTGCCGCCTTCGACCCGCGCAGGGCTCAGCTCGAGGGCGATGGTGACCGGATGGTGCCGCCTTCGACCCGCGCAGGGCTCAACTGCCGAGGAGCCCCCCGAACACCCGGGTCAGCCCGAAGAGCCAGAGCGCGGGCATCACGAGGAGGATCGTCGCGAGCACGAAGCCCACGCCGACGATCACGTAGTCGCCCACGCCGGGTCGCTCCTTGCCGCCCCGATACCGCTCGATGAGGGCATAGTTGCGGCGGTTCGCGCGCCAGAAGACGTCGAAGAGATCCCCCGCGATCGGGACGATCCCGACGACCACGTCGATCGCGATGTTCAGCAACATGCGGAGCAAGATGATCGTCGGCACCTTCTCGCGGAGCGCCGTGACGAGCACGCCGAACGAGAGGGCACCCGTCGCGACGTCGCCTCCACCCGGAACGAGGAAGCCGATGAGCGGGTCGAGGCCGTAGTCGTCGAGGAGCTTCACGAGCTTCGCCGTGCGCGGCGCGGATCGCGCGAGCGGCACGCCGCGGGCCGCC
>JAHBWH010000311.1 GCA_019637115.1 Myxococcales bacterium
GTCGCCTTCGACGCGAGCGCCGCGCGGGTGCCTCGCGTCCCGTCCGAGGTCGGGCTCGAGGTGACGCTCGTCGCGGCGCGAGAGCCCGCGCGGGGGCAGGCGACGCCGCTCGCGCTCGGGGTCGTCCGCTGCGCGGGGCCCTGCGACGCGCCGCCGCTCGAGTCGCTCGCGCTCTTCCCCGCGCAGCCCTCGGTGGCGCTCGCGCTCGGCGCGCCCCGCGTCGACCCCCACCCCTCCGCGCACCGCGGCGCCCGGCTGAGCTTCGCGGGCACCCCGGGCGCTACGCCGCCCGAGCGCTTCGAGGCCGTGCTGACCTATCGAGAAGGCGAGCTGTCGCGCGCGGTAGCGCTCGCGTTCGACTGGCCGCCAGCGGTGGCCCCTGGTCACCTGCTCTTCGCGGACCTCGACCACGCCGCGCTCGACGACGCGCTCGACGACGCCGCCGCGCGCCCGCTCGCCGAAGCGCCCGCGCTCTGGGCCGCGCTGCTGCTCGCGCTCCTCGGCGGCCTCGTCCTCAACCTGATGCCCTGCGTGCTGCCGGTGCTCGGGCTCAAGGTCTTCGGGCTCGTACGCGCGGCGTCCGAGGGACACGGCGCGCAGGCCGCGCGCCGCCACGCCCTCGGGTACCTCGTCGGGGTGATCGCGTCGATGCAGCTCTTGGCGCTCGTGGTGCTCGCGCTCCGTGCGGCGGGCGTCGAGACCGGGATGGGGTTTCAGCTTCAGGAGCCGCGCTTCGTCGCGCTCCTCTCGGCGCTGCTCGTGGTGCTCTCCCTCTCCTTCTTCGGCGTCTTCGAGCTACACGTCGGCGCGACGCGGCTGAGCGCGCAGGTCGACGGCAGCGCTGGGATCGCGCGCAGCCTCGGCGAGGGCGTCCTCGTCGTCGTCCTCGCGACGCCTTGCTCCGCGCCCTTCCTCGGCACCGCGGTCGGCTTCGCCTTCGCGAGCGACGCGCCGACGATCCTCGCCATCTTCGCGACGATCGGCCTCGGCCTCGCGCTCCCCTTCGCGCTCGTCGCCCTCGTGCCCGCGCTGGCGCGTTGGATCCCGAAGCCGGGCGCGTGGATGGTGCGGCTCCAGCGCGGGCTCGGCTTCCTCTTGCTCGCGACGGTGATCTGGCTCGTCTGGATCTACGGCCGGCTGGTCGGCGTCGACGGTGTCGCGCTCTTGCTCGGCCTGCTGCTGGCTTGCGCGTTCGCGACCTGGCTCGTCGCGAGCGCTCGGCGGCGTGGGCTCGCGCTCATGATCTCGCTGCCGCTCGTGCTCGGCGCGGGGGCAGCCACGTGGCGCGCCCCCGCGGGGCCGGCCGCGCCGAGCGAGCGCGCGTGGACACGCGAGGCGGTCGCCGAGGAGCTCGCAGCGGGCCGATCCGTGCTGGTGGTCTTCACGGCTGATTGGTGCCTCACATGCAAAGCGAACGAGCGGCTCGTGCTCGCCCGGGCCGACGTACGTGCCGCCCTCGCCGAGGCCGAGGTCTCGCTCCTCGTCGCCGATTGGACGCGCCGCGACGAGACCATCCGCGCCGAGCTCGCGCGGCATGGACGCGCAGGCGTTCCGCTCTATCTGCTGTATCGTGCGGGGACTGGGGATTCGGTCCCCGAGGTGCTGCCCGAGCTGCTCCGCACCGAGCTCTTGATCGACGCCCTGCGTCGCCCCGATCCGAGGAGACCGACATGAAGCGAGCCACCACCTTGATCGCGTGCGCCTTCTCGATGGCGTGCGGCACCGCCGAGCCCGCCGCGCCGCAGGGCGCGTCCGCCACCGCGCCCGCGACCGAGCCCGGTGCGACCGAGCCCGGCGCCGAGCCGAGCGCGCCCGAAGAGGCGCCGACCCCGACCTCCGGCGTACGGGCGCCTGCGCCCGACTTCGAGCTGCAGGACCAGGCCGGCGCGACGCACTCGCTCGCGAGCCTCCGCGGCAAGATCGTGGTCCTCGAGTGGATCAACCCGCAGTGCCCCTACGTCCAGCGCCACTACCGCTCGCGGACGATGGCGCAGCTCGTCGAGGCGTTCCCGAGCGAACGCGTCGCCTGGCTCGCGATCGACAGCTCGCACTTCGTCCAGCCCGCCGACTCGGAGCGCTGGCGCGCGGAGCACGGCCTCACGTACCCCATCCTGCAAGACCCGAGCGGCGCGGTCGGGCGCGCCTACGACGCGACCACCACGCCGAATATGTACGTGATCGACGAAGCGGGAGTCCTGCGCTACCGCGGCGCGATCGACGACGACCCCCGCGGGCAGAGCGAGGACCCGCGAGGCTTCGTCCGCGAGGCGGTGCAAGCGCTCCTCGATGGCAAGGAAGTGCCGACGCCCGAGACGCAGCCCTATGGCTGCACGGTGAAGTACGAAGAGGCCTGACATCCGGGTCGCGACGAAGACCGCCCCCCTCCTTCGCAGGGGTCGGCGGTCAGCTCGGTGAGCTCTTCTCCAACGTCTTCACGTCCACGAGGTCCTTGTCGCGTCCGCTCGCTCGCTTGTTTCGGATGAGCGCTTCTCGGCCAATGAACGAGAGCACCAGGCCGCTTCGCTCCACAGTCACCCTGGAGTCCCACGCCTCATCGAACTCGACGCCGCTGATCTCGGTGAGGAGGTCGATGCGACGCGGCGGCAGGCCAATCTGGTAGACGTTGCCTCGAGTCTCGAAGTCGGACTGAGAGACTCCATGAGCACTCGTGGGCGCGCCGAACGCCCGCAACGCGCTCATGACTCGCTCAGCGTTATCCTTGGACGGGCGCACGAACACGTCGATGTCACCGGTTGCGCGAGGCACGCCGTGGACCGCGAGCGCGTGCGCGCCAACGATGACGAACTCGACCTCGGCCTCGGCCAAAGCGCGGAGCATGTCGAGGAAATCCTCGTTGAGCGCGGGGACCTCAGCCACGGCGCCGGATCATGCGGCCTGGGGTTTCGGCACGGGTGTAGTCGGGGATGGGCTCGCCCGCGGACGCCCAAGCGTCGAGCGCGAGACGCCACATCATGCCCAAGCGCTCGGAGGCTGTCGTCGAGTGCGAGAGGTCGATCTCTCCCTCTTCCTCGAGAGTGCAGACTCGCCCCGCCCAGGATGCGCGGGCTGCCGCTCGCTGGGCGACCACGTCGTCGCTATCGCGCGTCATGGAGGCCATCTTAGCAACAGACCCGCTTCGAGGCCTATCCGCCAGCGTGCAAGTCGGATTCCCTTCGGGTCCAAGGCTCGCAGTGCAACCTCAGCCCGGAGCTATTGCGTGGAACGAGAGCGGAGGCGCGCGATCTCCAGCCGCAATCGCTCCTCTTCCAGGGCGAGCACGGATTGGCCGCGCTCGAGCACGTGGTCGAGGCGCTCGAGCACGCGGTCGGCGCGGTCGAGGGTCGCGTCGGCGTGGCCGAGCACGGTGGTCCCGCGGCGGAGGGTGGTGACGACGTCGCGGAGTAGCTCGGGGATGGCCCCCGCGAGCATGTCCTGCAGTCCGACGACGAGCTTCGAAGCCTCGTTCACGAGTCCCATGACGACGGGTTGCCGCATTTCTGCGGTGGTCACAAGCGGCGTCTTCGACGTCGCCCGACGCGCCAGAGGGCCAAAGGGCGAGCGCCGAGGGCGGCACGAACGGCACCAGCGATGGATCAGCCCCCGGGATCGGGCGGCGCGGGCCCAGGCTCAGTCGTCGAGGTCGGGCAGGTCGTCCGGTTCATTCGCGGCCGCGGGGCCCGGATCGCTCGGCTGCGCGCTCGCGGGCTCGACGGCGTACTCGGGCTCGGGCGCGGCGTCGACCTCGACGTCTGCAGTGGGCTCGGGGGCGGGCTCGAACTGCTGTAGGCGCGTCCGGACGCCGAGCGTCACGTACACGCCCTGCACGAGCGCGGTGTTGCGGCCCCAGAGGGTGCGCTGGTAGCCGAGGTTGATCTCGACGGTCTCGGTGATCCGTACGATGCCGCCGAGCGCCATGACCATCTCGTCGCGGTCGAGGGTGACCTCGCGGAGGAAGAGGTTGGTGAGGCCGCCGTACTCGGTCGCGGGGAGCGTGGGGTCGATGGCGGCGACGCTCACGCCGATGACGCGGCCACGCTGCCAGGCGTAGGCGACGCGGAGGTCGGCGTACGCGAGGAAGCGCGGGCCGAAGAGCTGGCCGATCTTGAACGAGCCGAGGAGCTGGTCGCCCGCGCCGAAGCGGAGATCGTAGCCGAGGTCGAGGCGCATGAAGGTGCGCGATGGCAGCGAGAGGCCGAGCAGCAGCGAGAGGCCGAGGTCGAGCTGGCCGTCGCCGAGCGTGACGTCGTCGCGGACGTTCTCGGGTCGGACGAAGGTCCCGATGTTGTCGAGGAAGTCCTGCGCGTTGCGCGGGCGCTCACCGAAGGTCCCCGCGGGGCGGTCGTAGCCGGCGGGCGCCTTCAGGCGGCCCTCGATCGCGACCGCGAGAGGCCAGCGGAGGAGGTTGTAGCGGCCGTAGAGGCGGATGTCGCCGACGCCTTGCACGGCGCGGCTGAGGTCGATGACGTTGTCCTGGTAGTGGTCGAGCCCCTCGGCCCCCTCGGGCGCTGCGATCAAGATCACGGGGTCCGCGGTGTAGGAGACGAGCTTGAAGGGGATCTGCACCTCGAGCTCGAGGCGATCGGTGAAGCCCGCGCGGATGCCGAGGCCGACGGTCGAGCCGCGGTAGCTTCCGTTCAACGAGAAGGGCTGGTCGCGCCCGCGCGCGTCGAGGTACTCGCGGCTCGCCCACTGCTGGTCGTAGGCAGCCGTGATGGCGATCTCTCCTTGGCGCAGGGTCCACGGAGAGGCGCTCGCGGGGGAGGCGAGCAGGGAGGAGAGCAGCGCGAGCGTCAGCAGGCGAGGTCGGTGCGTCATGGGGGCTCGAGGAGACGAATCGATCCCTCACGCGTCGCGGGCGTCGCGGCGCGTCCGGGATCGCGGGGAGGCGTGCTCGGTCAGAAGGTCACGAAGCCGGGTCGGCTTTCGGGCGCCATGCGGGCGGGGGACGGGGCGCTCGTGCTCGGGCGCGCGGGCGT
>JAHBWH010000312.1 GCA_019637115.1 Myxococcales bacterium
TACTGAGCGCGACGACTCTGCGGGGCGCGACGACGCAGGCACGCAGCGCCCTCCCCAGGAGGCGCGAAGCCCTGATATGGTGAGCGCCGGATGGGCGAACGGAAGGACGACGCGAAGCCAGCGACGACGTACGCCGTTCGTGACGTCGGCGCGGAGGTGCTCGGGCGCGTGCCGCTGCAGAAGGTGCCCACGCCTCCTGGAGGGAGTCGGCGAGATCGTGCCCGCGTAGAGCAGCCCACCGAGCCCGACCTCCCGGCTTTTGCCGAGCGCCTCGAGTCCGACCTCCTGTCGCTCGATGACCCGCCGTCCGAGGACCCGTCGCTCGAGGACCCGTTGCTCGAGGACCCGCCGTCCGAGCACCCGTCGCTCGGGGACCCGTCGCTCGAGCACCCGTCGCCCGAGGACACGGGAGATTTCCACCCGCGGCGGCGTGGTGGCACCACGTCGGATGCGCCCCACGCGGGGCTCGGCGCCAGGACGTCGGAGACGAAACCCAAGGCCCGCCGGGCTCGACGTGCGCTCCAGACGGATCACGTCCGCGCATCGATCGTGGTGCCGCGCAGCGCCGAGCCGCCGGAGCGGACCAGTCCTCCCACCTTCTCCGAGCGCGCGGTCCAGGCGCTCACGATGCTGCGGGGGTGTGGGCCGGGCGAAGATCATCCGAGCCTTCGCGCCCTGCTCGCCCTCGGCCCCGACGTCCTCGACTTCGTGGAGGCCGACTTCCCTGGGTTGCTCTGGTTTCATCGGCACCTCGCGCACCGAAAGCTCCCGAGGGGCCGCGACATCGGGCCGCTCGGCGCGCTCCTCGTGGCGTTCGGTGCCGACGCCCTGCCGAGCCTGACTCGACTGCTCGACGCGAACGCCGCCGACACGCGGTACTACGCGACGTTGGTCGCCTCGGATCTGCTCGCGAGCCTGACGGGCCCGCCGCGGAGCGCGCTCGCCGAGGCGCTCGGGGAGCGCCTCTTCGACGCCGACTCGGGCGTGCGCGACGCCGCCTGCCATGGCCTGCTCGCGACGGGGGAGGGCGAGGTCGTCGCGCACGTCGCGTCACGACTGCGGACCTACGCCGCCGATCTGGGCACCCCCCGCCAGACGCGGCTGGTCGCAGTGCGGGCGCTGGGCGCGCTGCGTTGCGTCGAGGCGGTGCCAGATCTGATCCCCCTCCTGGACGACCGCGAGCCGACCGTCCGCGAGATGGCGCAGCGCGCCCTCCGGCTGGTCTGCGCGACCGATCTCGGGACATCCATCTGGCGCTGGCGGCGTTGGTGGAAGAAGCACGCGGGGGAGAGGCGGAGCGCGTGGCTGCTCGAGGGGCTCGACAGCAAGGACGCGGCCGTGCGCGCGATCGCGCAGCGGGAGCTCGCCCGCGAGACGGGGCATGACGAGCCCTTCGACGCGGAGGCACCGCGCGCGGAGCGCCGGCGCATCCGGGACGTCTACCGCTCGCTCGTCGCCCGAGCGGAGTGAAGTCCGTCGACTCGCACCCGGACGCCCAGCGTCCCGCTGCACGGAGGACTCGGCGCGGCGGCGTCCTCAATCGACCCGGTCGACCGCGCCCCGGATGCGCGCGCCCTCGTCCGCGACGCGGAGCACGTCCCCGCGCTGCGCGTCGCCGAACGCGGCGTTCTCCGGCCGTGCGTCTCGATCCAGGCGGCGGAGGATCGCCCGTCCTCGCTCGTCGCAGACGAAGAGCTCCCGCTTGCCCTTGGAGACGAGCGGCATGCTCACGACGCGACGGAGCGGCTCGCCGAGGGCCTCCGCCAACGTGCGTCCGTCACGGCGCAGCGTCAGGTAGGAGTACGTCAGCCGCTCGAAGCGGAGGCTGGCGTCGCGGGCGACGGCCGCGAGCGGCGGCGGCAGCGCGAACGGGACGTCCTCGTGGCACCAATCGCGCTCGCCCTCGAGCATCGGACACGGCCCGCGCCGGAGGCAGGGCGCGAAGACCGTCCAGCGGGCGCCGTCGCTCGTGGGCGCGCTCGCGAGCTCGTCTCGTAGGCGGTGGAGATCGCGCGTGACCTCGCGCAGCGCGGGCTCGAGCACGATCAGCGCGCCATCCTCCGCCAAGAGCGGGTGGAGCGCGTCGAGTACGCGGCGCCGCGCGTCCACCGCGCCGGCGCCGCCGAGCCCTCCGTCCTCGCCACGGGGCGTCTCCGCGGCGCGAAGCTCGTTGAGGACCAAGCCGCAGAGGATCAAGTCGAAGGGGCCCTCGCGCCGGAGCGCGTCGAGGCGCCGGACGTCCAGCTCGGCCGTGCGAAGCGCGATCGGCGCGATCCCGAGCGCGGCGTGCTCGCTCGCGAGCGCCGAGAAGACGTCGAGCGCGCGCGCGTCGCGGTCGATGGCGAGCACGTCGAGACCGGGCACGCCGAGGGCGGCGGCCGCTCGGGCGGCGCCGAGGGTCGTCGAGCCGAGCCCGGCGCCGACGTCGAGCACCCTCCAGCGCTGCTTCGGGAGCAGGCCCGCGCGAGAGAGCTCTCCGAGCGGTGGAAGGATCTTCATGGCGTCGCGCGGCAGGTAGAAGCGCACGCGCGCGTGCAAGCCGTCAGCGCTGCTCGGCGTGCGATCGAGCAACGCCTCGCGCTCGCGGTTGTAGGCGTCGCTGACGATCGCGACGAGCTCCCAGAGGGGCCGCGGCGTGGGCCCGAGCACACGGTCGGCGACGGCGCGCGTCACCGCGCACCACGACGCGTCGATCTCGAGCGAGAAAGGAGAGCGCACGTGCGTTGGCTCAGTCGTCGGTGCCATCGCGCCACAGGGCGCCCGGAGGTGCGGCCGCCGGTCGCGTCTCGACCCCCGAGTAGCTCCGCAGGCGGCGATCGGCGAGCGCCGCGTGGACACGGTCGACGAGGTCGGGGAGCCGGAAGGGCTTGGCGAGCACCTCGAGGAAGAGCTCCCGGTCGTCGCGGAGGACCTCCTCGGGGGTGGCGGTGATCAGGATCGCGGGGGGCGCGAGGGGACCGAGCCCCGCCTGCGCCGCGCGCATCACGTCGGCGCCAGTCCCGGGCGCGAGGAAGTAGTCCGTGACCACCAGGTCCACCGCGTGCAGCGAGGGGAGAGCCTCTTCGAGGCTGCCTGCGACCTGGACCTCGAAGCCAGCGCGCTTCATCACGCGCTCGAGGAGCACACGCATGCCCGGCTCGTCATCGACGACCAGGATGTGGTGACGCCTCCCCATTCGCAACATTGTGGGACGAGTGGAACCAGTTGTCGATATGGTCGTCTACCCCGTTTGGATGAGGTCGAGCGAGCGTAGCTCACGTCCGGTGCGCGCCATCGAGAGCCGTCGTGCTCGCGGGCTCCGAGGCGCGCGAGGCGCCGCCGCGGGCCTCGCACCGAAATCTTCGCGACTTCTCCTTGCTCCGCCACACTGCGCGCTCCCAGAGGAAAGCTTCTTCGCGCCGGGACGTTTCCCTCGCGAGCCAAAGCTCAGCGGCCGATTGGGACGTGAACGTCGCGCATTTCCACACATGCCCTTCCATCGGATTCAATCTTTGCGCACCATGACGAACCCCTCGTGAGCCGAACTTCACGATCGCCGAAGCGTCCACCACGCCGTGTCTCGTCGTGGCTGGGGCGGCTGTACCGGCGCGGCGCCGACCTCGTGCCGTGGACCCCGCTCGGGGTCCTGCTCGGCGCCGCGGGATCGGTCGCGGTGCTCTACTACGCGTTCGAGAAGCTCGATCTGGTCTTGCTCGTCTTCGGCTACGGCGCGATGGCGCTGCTCGGTCTCGTGACGGCGTTCACCTTCGCGACGACGGTCGGCGTCGACGTGCTCCTGCGTCGCCGCGCGCGCGTCGTCGTCAAGGACGACGACGCGGCGCGCCTCGCGCTCGAGACGGGCCGCTGGCAGCCTGCAAGCTTCTCGCTCCCCGCCCTGCGTTGGCTCCCGCTCGTGCGCGTGCGCTGGGAGTGGGAGCGCCCCCCCGGCTTCGAGGCGCGCATGGAGGTCGACCTCGGCACGGCGCGCGAGCAGGTCCGTGCGCGCACGCGCGGCGAGCACGAGGGCGTGAGGCGTCGGATCGTCGTCGAGGACGTCTTCGGCCTCACGCGCCTCGCGATCCGGAGCGATGACCCCGTCGTCGTCGAGGTGCTCCCCCACGTCGGGGCGCTCCGTCGCCTGCCGACCTTGCTCGCGTTCTCCGGGGGCGCGGACTGGCCGCACCCGATGGGCCTCGAGGAGGGCGACCGGATGGAGCTCCGCCGCTACGCGCCCGGCGACCCCGCGCGCTTCATCCACTGGAAGATCTACGGGCGGACGCGGAAGCTCGTCGTGCGCATGCCGGAGCGCGCGCTCGAGCGCGCGGAGCGGACCATCGGCTACCTCGCCGCCGGGGAGGGCGACGAGGCGAGCGCGGCCGCGGCGCGCGTCGCGGTCGAGACCGGCGCCCTCGGCGACGGATGGGCGTTCGCCGCCGACGGCTCGGGCGGCAGCGGGCGGATCCCGGACGCCCGCCTCGCGATCGCACGCAGCGCTTCGTTCGAGGGGGAGCCCGGCGCGGGCCTCGAGGCGTTCGTCCGCTCCGAAGAGCGACGCGGACCGGTCGCGCTGGTGCTCTTCGTGCCGCCGACGCCCGGCGCGTGGATCGAGCGTGTGCTCCCGACCCTCGCCGCGCGCCGGGGCCGCACGCGCGTCGTCATCGGCGTCGATGGCCTCGCGCCGAGCGGCGGTGGCGCGTGGTGGCGCCGCGCGCTCGTGCGCGCCCAGCCGACGGACGCCACACCCGCCCGCGCGCTCGAGGACGTGCTCGCGAAGCCCGCCGGCGCCCGCGCCGACGTCGTCGTCGTCGATCGTGGGTCCGGGCGCGTCCTGTCCGAAGCTCACCGCCGCGCCGCGCTCGCGGCCCAGGAGGCCGCGTGAGCGTGCCCCGCGAGGTCATGCGCAGCGAGGGCGTGCGCGACGAGGGCGTACGCGACGAGGGCGTCGTCCCGCTCGCCTCGCGGGCGCTCGTGC
>JAHBWH010000313.1 GCA_019637115.1 Myxococcales bacterium
CCGCGCGAGGCGCCCGGAGCCCGCGACGCGCGCCGGCGCGCGCCGCTCGAACATCAAGGGGGCGAGGTCGAAGCGCGCGGCGACGACGACGTCGCCGAGATCCTCGCTCGCGCGCTCGAGGCGAGCGAGGGCGAGCGCGACACGCTGACCCACGGCTTCCACTCCTACCCCGCCCGCATGCACCCCGCGATCGCGGCGACGTTGCTGGACGACCTCGCGGGCGAGGGCGAGCGTGTCCTCGACCCCTTCTGCGGGAGCGGCACGGTGCTGGTCGAGACACGCGTGCGTGGCCTCGCGGGGCGAGGTGTCGACCTGAACCCGCTCGCGCTCCGCATCGCCGAGGTGAAGACGGACGTCCGGGGCGCCGCGGATCGCGCGCGCTTCCTCGCGCTCGTCCGAGCGATCGGCGCGCGCTCCGAGGAGCGGGTCCGCGGCCGCGTCGACGCGCGAGCGCCGGTCACGCCACGCGAGGCGAGCTGGTGGGCGCCGCACGTGCTCAAGGAGCTCGCGGGCCTGCGCGAAGAGATCCGCGAGGTCGCGCCCACCGCGAGCCAAGAGGCGCGCGAGCGCCCCGACGTGCGCGACCGGCGGGCGCTCGAGGTCGTGCTCAGCTCGCTGCTCGTGAAGGTCTCGAAGCAGCGCGCCGACACCGCCGAGCGCACGAGCGAGAAGCGGATCCGCAAGGGCCTGACGACCGAGCTCTTCGTGCGCAAGGGCGAGGAGCTGGTCGAGCGATGGGCCTCCCTCGCCGAGGCGTGCGGCCCCACGAGCCCTCCGACGCGGCTCACGCTCGGCGACGCGAGCCGGCTCCCGGACGTGCTCTCGGCCCGCTACGATCTCGTCGTCTCGTCCCCGCCCTACGGCGGCACCTACGACTACGTCGACCACCACGCGCGCCGTTACCCGTGGCTCGATCTCGACCTGTCGGGGCTTCGGCGCGGCGAGCTCGGCGCGCGCCGCGACTTGCGAGACGAGGCCGACGAGCGCCGCTGGGACGCGCAGGTCGTCGCGTTCCTCCGGAGCCTACGCGGCGTGATCCACGGTTCGACGAGGGTCGTGCTCCTCGTCGGGGACGCGCAGCTCGGCCGCCGCCGGGTCGACGCGGCCGAGCAGCTCGCGGAGCTCGCGCCCCACGCCGACCTCGTCGCCGTCGCCGCGGCCTCGCAGCGCCGCCCGGATTGGATGGGCTACGGCGACCGCCGCGAGCACCTCGTCGCGCTCGCTCCTTCGGATTGAGAGGGGCGGGGAGGGCGCCTACGACTGGGCGAGCCCGCAACGGAGGGGGGTAGGGGGTCGATCGGCGGCGAGCGCGTCGAGCGAACGCGAGACCTCGTCGTCCCGACCTTTCCCCCGCGAATCGAGCCGAGGCATCCAACGGCGCAACTTCCGCATGCTTCACTGCGTCGGCGCGCAGATCGTGCGCGCGGTTCATGTATGCGGGGGCTGAGTACAGCTCCCCGGAAGTTCGTGACCCGGTGCGGCAGATCCATCCCGTCCAGCTGCGTGGCTCCTACAGTCACGGGTGAGCAGCCCGCTCCCTCCTCGCGTCTTGCTGGACGGGCGCCTCTTTGCACCTGGTCGCGAACTTCCGGTTCGCTGTACTGAGGGGGGCGAGATGCCCGCCGAAGGAGTGTCCTACGTGACGGACCGCGCCTTGCTACGCGAGGGCCACATGAACGAGCTGAAGGACAAGGTCGCGATCGTCACGGGCGGCGCGGGTGGCATTGGGTTGGCGAGCGCGCGGCGCTTCCTCGAGGAGGGGGCGAGCGTGCTGCTCGTCGATCTCGATCCCGAGCGGGTCGAGGCGGCGGTGTCGGAGCTGAAGAGCGAGCGCGTGCGCGGCCTCGCGGTGGACGCGGCGGCGCCCGACTCCGGCGAGCGCTGCGTGGCCGAGGCCGTAGCGGCGTTCGGTGGCGTCGACGTGCTCTTCGCGAACGCGGGGATCGAAGGTCGCGTGGGGCCGATCGTGCAGAGCCGCGACGAGGACTTCGAGCGAGTCTTCGCCGTCAACGTGCTCGGCGTCGTGCGCGGTGTGCGGGCCGCGGCGCCGCAGATCGCGGCCCGGGGCGGCGGCTCGATCGTGGTGACGGCGTCGATCGCCAGCCTCATCGGCTCGCCGGGGCTCGCGCCCTACGTGGCGAGCAAGCACGCGATCTTCGGCTTCGTGAAGGCGGCCGCCGTCGAGCTCGCGCCGATGGGCATCCGGGTCAACGCGATCGCGCCGGGCCCGATCGACAACCGCATGATGCGCTCCATCGAGGAGCAGGCCGCGCCCGGCCACGCGGAGCAGGTGAAGGCGGGCTTCACCGCGCAGGTCCCGCTCGGACGCTACGGCACCAACGAAGAGATCGCCGACATGGCGCTCTTCCTCGCGAGCGCGCGCTCGCGCTACTCGACGGGCGCGATCTTCCTCGCCGACGGCGGCTTCGTCGTGCAGTGACCCGGCGCTCCGTATCGTCACGCTCGTGCCGCGCCTCTGCCCGCGACCCCCGTCCCCGCGGCGCCCCGTTCCTCGCCATCTGGATCGGCTTCTTCATCATCACCCGCAGGGGTCAGGGGTGAACGTGTACGAAGGAGGAGTCGGCCGTCTCCCTTCGGTCGGGCTGGAAGGAGTTTCTCCGCTCGAGCGTATACATCGAGTCCATGGAGCCCACGCACGCGAGGTCGAGACCGAAGCCGCGCTTCGGGTTGGGGGCGCTCTCCTGGTCGCTGGGGCTCGCTCTCGCGATGGGGGGATGCGCGCGGCGGGAGGCGTCGCCCCGCAGGCCCGAGCCCACCAGCGCGGCACCGACCGCGTGGGTCGAGCGCTATCGCGTCGAGACCCCAGGCGGTGGGCGGGCGGTGGTCGTCGACGTCGGCGGGTCGTTCCGCCTCGACGACGGCACGCGCTTCGACGTGGGCACCGGGCGCGCGCTCGCGGGGCGTGAAGCGAGCGCGGACCGCTTCCCTCTGGACGCGCGCTCGTGGCTCGAGCCCGGCGAGCACGAATTCACCGGCGTCGCCGGGCGCTTCAGCCCCGCTGTCACGCTCGTCCGTGAGGGTGAGCCGGGCGTGGTCGCGCCGCTCGTGGGCGCGCTCCTCGGCGCGTCGCGTGGAGCAAGCGCGCTCGCGACCTTGGAGTCACGCTACGACGAGGGCGCGCACCACCTCGAGCTCGTCTGGCGCGAGCCCACCACGCTCGCCACCTCACGGCGCGAGCCGCTCGGCACTTTCGAGGAGCCGGACGCCGAGCTGCGGGCCGACGGCGACGCGTTCATCGTCCGCACCCCCGCGAGGTGCGAGGCCGGGCGCGGCGTGGCGTCCGCGCGCTGCGTCGTCAGCGTCGAGCGCGTCGCCCCCGATCGCACGCAGATCGCCTCGGCCGACGCCGCGCGGCTCGACGCGAGCGGCGCATACGCGCTGCTCGTCACGCATCGAGCCACGGGCGCGAACGTGCGGGTGGTCGAGACGCGGGACGGCAGCGTCCGCTGGGTGGTCGCGGACGGGGAGCGCGCCGAGCGCTGCGGGGACGATCCGAGCGAGCGCCCCCGCGTCGAGCAGCTCGCCATCGCGCCAGGGGGCGACGTCGTCGCGCTGGTCGAATCCGCAGGGGGTCAGCTCTGGCTGCGCGTGGTCATGCGCGGTCCTGCCGGCTCTCGGGAGCTCTGGAGCGAGGACCTCGTCGACGTGCCGGACCTTGCGTTCGCAGAGACCGGCGAGGGGCTCGCGCTGCTGGTCGCCGACGGCGCCACGGTGCGTGCGCTCAGTGCGCGTGCGCTCAGTGCGCGTGTGCTCGGTGCACGCACACCCTGACGGACGCCCTCAGAGCCCGGGGCAGTTGATGAGGCGGATCGTCGCGGGCGTCGTGCCCTCGCGCGTGCGGTAGACGTCGCGCCGGAAGCGCATCGGGTCGGACGCCGAGGTGACGCCGCTCCCCGCCGCGCCGCCGCATTGGAGGTCGAGCTTGAGCTCGGGGCCGAACTCGCCCTCGTCGCCCACGCCCGTCGGCTCGGTGATGAAGTTGACGGCCGAGACGCGGCAGGGCTGCTCGACCGACACGGGGCTCGACCCGCAGCGGCCGTTGTAGGTGACGCTGTCGTCGACCACCGTCACGCTGCAGCCGGTCCCCTGGACGGGGCCGCCCGCGACGGGGACGGCGAGGCCATCGATCGCCAGGCGCTGCCCGCCCTGCGAGACATCGAAGCGGATGAAGCGGGTCGCGCCCGACTCCTGGACGAGGCAGGAGATGTTCACGCCGGGCTCGCTGGCGCCCGCGAAGACGTCGGCGGGCTCGCCGTTGCGGCTGCAGCCAGCGAGGTCGCGGGGGCAGCGCACCTGCCATTGCATGTCGGCGAAGAGGCCAACCTGGTCACCGCCGCACGCCACGAGCACCAACATCATGGGAAGCCATCGGCGCATCTTCATCTCCTTAGACCCAGCCCGAGGACGGGCGCTCCACCAGCATGGGCGATTTCCACGCCCGTTCCCACCCCCGCCTGCATGTGCGCGCTGGGCGTCTGAGGCGAGGGTTTACCATAGGCGTGGGGCCCGGGAGCAAGAACCCGCTCAGTTGGGATAGCGTCCGACGTAGCCGCGGCCGGGGGTCGCGACGCCGTCGTCGCAGGTCGTCGGCGGCGAGGTCACCGCGTTGATGTTGCAGAAGAGCGGGTCGACGCTGAGGCGAATCCGGCCGAGGCCGCCATTGCCGCCGGGCGCGCCCGAGGAGCCGCCGCCGCCGCCGTTGCCCCCGCGGACGTCGACCGTCCCGCTCTCGAGGTCCACCTCGGGCGCCGCGATGTAGATCACGCCCCCCGAGCCGCCGCCGCCGCCCGTCCCGAGGTTCGCCGTGCCGCCCCGCCCACCGCGGGCGAGGAGCGACCCGCCGCGCAGGACCACGCGCGTCCCCGAGGCGATCCGCAGCGCGCCTCCGCCGCCCGCGCCCGCCGCCGTCC
>JAHBWH010000314.1 GCA_019637115.1 Myxococcales bacterium
TCGGTCTCGGTCTCGGTCTCGGTCTCGGTCTCGGACTCGGTCTCGGACTCGGTCTCGGACTCGGACTCGGACTCGGTCTCGGACTCGGACTCGGACTCAGTCTCGGTCTCGGACTCGGTCTCGGACGCCCACGGGCTCGCGTGCGCGTCGGCCTCCGCTCCCCCTGCCCAAGCTGGAGGCCGTCTACGCGGAGGCGAGGTCACGCGTCGTCGTCGTCGAGGTCGTCGTCGTCGTCGCCCTCGTCGTCGAGGTCGTCGTCGTCGTCGCCCTCGTCATCGAGGTCTTCGTCGTCCTCGTCGAGGTCCTCATCCTCGTCGTCCAGCTCGCGCGCGAGATCCTCCAGCGTGCCGGCGAGCGTCTGAAGGGTGCGCGCTTCCTGGAACGATCGCGCGGACTCGATCGCCACGAAGACCTCGTCGAGCTCGGCCTCGACGAGGCGGTCGAGGACGTCGACGAGCAGGCCCTCGCCGAAGCGCTGGCGGGCGCCCACGGCGGGTAGGCGCGCGTACCCGACGGGGCCGGTCGGGGCGTCGTCCTCGAGCGGGTCGAAGGCGCGCAGGACGCCGAGCTCCTCAGCGAAGGGGGCTGCGAGCTCGGCCTCCCACAAGCCCCCCGGCGCCCAGATCACGTGCCGGCCCTCGCGGCGCGGGAGACGGTCGAGCCAGGTGCGGAGCCGATCGCGGTCGCGCATGCTCGTCGAGAGCTCGGCCCCGGTCGGGATCACCGCGTCGGCGTCGCACGCGATGAGTGCGTCGACGTACCACGCCAGCTGAGCCTCGAGCGCGTCGTCGAAGCGGAAGGCGCCATCGCGCCCAATCCGCACCGCGCGCGGCGCGACGAGGGCGACGCGAAAGTCCGCCGGAGCGGTCGCGCGCCAGCGCTGGAGCGTCCCGCGCTTCGGCAGCGTGGACGTGAAGGTCAGCTCCGCAAAGCGCAAGCCCGCGAAGTATTTGGGTCCGGGGGGACGCTCTAAGGTGGCACCGGCGTGAATGAGCATGAGGTCCGAAGGGGGCGGCGACGCTCGAGCCCTCGAAGGGGCTCGGCGCGCCTCGTCGCTGAGAAGTTCGCGACCTGGGCAGGTCGCACGAGAGGGGGAGAGCGCCTCGTCCCGAGAGTCCTTCGAGGCGCTCCGAGAGCGAGGGGCGCGGGGGCAGAACGCCCCGAGCGCGGACCGGTCTACCACCCCGAGCCCCCACCGGCCCGCCGAAATGCTCGCAGCGTGAACGACGTGGTAGTCTCCGCCGGTGCGCCAGCTCTGCTCTCTTCTCCTGGGCCTCACCTTCGCTTGCGGGCCCGACGTCCCGACCTTCCCAGACCCGCCCGTCGACGCGGGCGTCGAGTGCAGCGGGAGCCAACCGTGCGCGGGAGACGGGATCTGCCTCCAGGGCCGCTGCCACGCGCCCTGCACGTCGAGCGCGCAATGCGCCTCGAGCCAGACCTGTCGCGACGGCCTCTGCGTCAGCGGCGACCGGCCCGACGCGGGGCCCCCGCCGGACGCGGGCCCCGTGTGCGCCGAGACCTGCGAGGGGGCGACCCCCGTCTGTCATCCGAGCGGGAGCTGCGTGACCTGCGTGGTCGGCACCGGCGAGTGTGGCGCCGCCGCGCCGGTGTGTGACTTCGCGTTCGGTGAGTGCGTCGCGTTCGTCGATCAGGTCTGCGCTCCCTGCAACGCCGACGTGGACTGCGGCGCGCGTCGGTGCGCCGCGAGCGGCACCGAGCGGGTCTGCCTCGCCGCCTGCGAGGCGGAGGAGCCGCGCTGTCCCCAGGGGTTCACCTGCAACGGCGACAGCCTCTGCGCGCCGAGCTATGGGACCTGCACGAGCGTCCGCCTCGGGGCCACGAGCGCCTCGTGCAACGTCGACGGCGATTGCGTGCCGCTCGGGGTCACCCCCGACCCGGGCGTGTGCCAAGGCGCCAGCGAGGGGGTGCCGGGGACCTGCTTCCAGGCCTGCCGCGCCGAGATGGACGATTGTCGCGCGGGGACGGGCTGCGTCGCGGGGTTCTGCCGGCCGATCTGAATCCCCTCCAAGGAGTGCGCGCACCTCGTGTGCCCGCGTGCCGCGATGGACTACGCTGGAGGCGTGACCCCAGCCCTCCGAAGGTTTCGAACGCTGGTGCCCGCGCTCGTGCTCACGCTCACGTGGGCAGCCGCACCCGCCGCTGCGCAGGATTGGGGGCTGACACGGGACCCCGGGATGGCACCGGGGATGGCACCGGGGATGACCCCCGCGGGCATGACCCCGGCCGGCATGCGGCCCGCGGGGATGGCGACGCCGATGGCGCCCGTGGTGATGCGCACCGACGAGGACGCCCCAGCGCCGACCGGGCCCGCGGCGACCGACCGCGACGCCGTGCTCATCGCGCGCTACCGCGGCGTGCTCCTCGCCGACCCGAAGCGTGGGTTCGCGTTCCAGCGGTGGCTCGAGCTCTACCGCGGTCGTGACGGCAACCTCGACGGACTCGTCCGCGAGCTCCGCGCCGAGGTGGAGGCGGACGCGCGCGCCTTCGCCCCCCGGGTCCTGCTCGGTCACGTCTTGGCCGACCTCGGGAGGGGCGTCGACGCGCGCGCCCTCTACGAGGAGGCCCTGCGGCTGAGGCCCGACGCTGCCGGGCCGCGGGTCGCGCTCGCCGATCTGCTCCGCGAGGCCGACGCTGCGCGCGCGGCCTCGCTCTACGCAGAGGCGCTGGAGCGCACGCGCGACGACGAGAGCCGCGCCGAGCTGCTGCGTCAGCTCGGCGACCTGGCGCTCGACGCGGGGGATTGGGACGCGGCGCGGCGTTGGTACGATCGCCTCGCGGGCGGCCGCGCGGGGACCGTCTACCTGAAGACGGAGCTGGCGCGCGCGCTCGCGGCCCGCGGCGAGCGCGAGCGGGCGATCGCCGAGTACGAGCGCGTGCTCACTCAGCTCCGCGGCGACAACCGGGTGCTGCCCCCGGTGCTGCGCGAGCTGGCGGAGGTCCAGCTCGACGCGGGGCGCTCGGACGACGCGGTCGCGACGCTCGGTCGCGCGCTCCGCCTCGCGGGGCCGGGCTCGGGGGTGCGGCGCGAGATCCTCGACGTGCTCGCGGAGGCGCATCGCCGCGCCGATCGGCTCCCCGAGCTGATCGCCGAGCTCTCGCGCGCCCGGGACTTCGACTCGGTCGAGCTCGTCGGCCGGCTCCACGACGAGCTCGGCGACACCGACGCCGCCCTCGACGCCTATCGCCGCGCGCTGCGGGCCGATCCGCGCAGCGTGGACACGCGCGTGCGGCTCGTCCGGCTCCTCTCTCGGAGCGGCCGGATCGAGGACGTCGTGGCCGAGTACCGCGAGCTGGTCCGCGTCGCCCCCCGCGAGCCTCGCTTCGTGGTCGAGCTCGCGCAGCTCCTCATGCAGACCGGCAAGCGGGACGAGGCGCTCCGGCTCGCGGCGCAGACGGGGCAGCGCAACCCGCGCGACGTGGGCGTGCACCAGGCGCTCGCGGAGCTCTACGCGCGCTGGGGCGAGGACGCGCTGGCGACGCGCGCGATCGCCACGCTCGTGCGGATCGACCCGCGCGACCCCGCCCACCTCGTGGCCCTCGGGGAGCAGCAGCTCGCAGAGGGCAACGAGGCCGCCGCGCGGGCCACCTGGCGTCGAATCCTCGCCGTCGGCGGCGCCGAGGCGCACGCGACCCTAGCGGCGGTCCTCGCGGACCACGACTTCCTGGATGACGCCGAGCAGCAGTGGCGAGAGGCGCTCCGGGCCGACGAGTCGCGGGTCGAGTGGGTCCGAGGGCTGGCCGCCGTCCTCGAGCGTCCGCGCGTGCGCGAGCGGCCCGACCAACGTCGCGCGCGCGACGAGGAGGCCACCCGCTGGTGGCAGAAGGTGCTCGAGGTCGCGACCGAGGAGGGCGCCCGCCGCGAGGCGCGGCAACGCATCGTGGGCGTCTGGTCGCGACGCAACGAGCTGCCCGGCAAGGTGCGCGAGTGGCGCACGCGTTTCGACGCGACGCCGCCCGACCTCGAGGCGGGGCGGTTCCTCGCCGAGGCGTACCTTCGGCAGCGACCGCGCGCGGTCGCCGAAGCCGAGGGCGTGTTGGCGCGCCTCGTCCAGCTCGCGCCGGGCGAGGTCGAGTCGCTGAAGTCGCTCGAGCGCGTGAGGACGGCGCGGGGAGATCTCGCGGGCGCGATCGAGGTGCTCGAGCGGCTCGTCGACGCGGATCCGCGCCGCGCCGCGCAGTACCTGCAGCGCATGGCCGCGCACGCGCACGCCCTCTACCGAGACGCGGACGCCGTTCGCTACGCCGCCGCGGCGGTCGAGCGGACCCCGGACGACGCCGAGGGCCACCGTCGCCTCGGCGAGCTCTATCGACAGCGCCAGGACACGGACCGGGCGATCGCCAGCTACCGTCGCGCGCTCGAGCTCGACGACCGCCTCTTCGCCACGTACTTCGATCTCGCCGAGCTGTTGCTCGCGCGCGGCGAGGTCGACGAGGCCGCGGGCCTCTACCGGGCCGTGGTGAGGACGACGCCCGACGACGACTTCGTCGCGCGCGCGGGCCGCGCCGCGCTCCAGATCCATCTCGGCGCCGGCTCGCTCGAGGCGCTCGAGCGCGAGCTGCTGCCGCTCGCGATCGGTCAGCCTCGTCGCCCGATCTTTCGGCGCTTGGTGGTCGAGCTCTACGACTCGTGGGTCCCGGAGCTCGCCCGGCGCGCGGCGAGCGACGCTGCGGCACGCGACGAGCTGCGGCGCGTGTCGCAGCGGGCGCTCAAGCCCCTGCTCGAGGCGCTGGCCGATCCCGACCCCGCGCAGCAACGCATCGCCGTCGACGCGCTGGCGCTCGCGGGCACCACGAACGCCGCCGAGCCGCTGCTCGCGGCCGCCGAAGGGAGCGGCCCGCTCGATCTGCGCGCGCGCGCGCTGGCGGCGGCTGGCGCGATCGCGGCGCCGAGCCTCG
>JAHBWH010000315.1 GCA_019637115.1 Myxococcales bacterium
GGCGCGGCGCCCCGGCGGCCGGGGGGAGGGCGACGCCGAGCGCGTCCTGCGCGACGCGGGCTACGTGATCGAGGCGCGGCAGGTGACCGCTCGGTATGCGCTCGACGTCGACGGTGGGGCGGAGGAGGTGCTGGTCCGCGCCGACTTCCTCGCGCGCCGTGGCGCGGCGCGCTACGTCGCGGACGCGAAGGGCGGTGAGCGCGCGAGCAGAATCACCGACCGCGCGACGCGCCGCCAGCTGATCGAGTACCTCCACGCCTACGACGTCGACGGCGCGTTGTTGGTCGACGCGACGCGCGGCGAGGTGACCGTCGTTCGACTCGGGTCACGGCCCGCACGGGTCGGGCCCCGAGGGTGGGGCTTCGTCGCGCCCTTCGCGCTGGGCGTGTCGATCGGCGCCCTCGTGGCCTTCGTCGTGGGGTCCGCGGCTGGGTGAGGCTGAGTGTGAGGCTCAGTCCGGCAGGCGGCGGAGCTCCACGCGGCGGTTGATCGCGCGGCTCTCCTCGGTGCGGTTGTCCGTCAGGGGCATCGTCTCACCATAACCCCGCGCCTCGAGTCGGCTGGCCTCGACACCACGCGCGACGAGCCACTGGACGACGGCCCGCGCTCGCGCGGTCGAGAGGCGCAGGTTCGCGCTCGCGGCGCCTTGGCCGTCCGTGTGCGCCCCGACTTCGAAGCGCGCGGTCGGGTGCCGCGCGAGCAGTGAGAGCATCCGCTCGAGGGTGGGCTCGGCGGTGGCGAGATCGAGGCTCGAGCCGCGGAAGGGGACGGGGTAGGGGACGGGGTCGGTGACCAACGGACAACCGAGCGCGTCGACCGGCGTGCCCGGAGGATCGCCCGGGCACGCGTCGTCGACGTCAGGGACGCCGTCGCCGTCCTCGTCCTCGGCGGGCGCGAGGGTCGGCGCCGCCTGCGCCTGCGGCCACGCGGTGGTCGACTCGGGCTCGGGCGAGCGATCGTCCTCCTCGTCGTCGGGGGGCGCGGCGCGGCTCGGCGCGTCGATCTGCCAGCGGAGCCCGAGGCCGACGATGTCGGCCTCCATGCGGTAATCCCCGTTGCCCACGTAGACCGTCCCGCCCGCCGTGGGGGGGATGCCCGGGTTGCGGTCGGGCCGGATCGGGTTGGGCTGCGGGACCTGGCTGTTGCGTACCTCGCGGTCGCGCATGAAGACGTGCGCGTAGCTCACGTCGAGCCAGAGACCGGCCTTCACCTCGACGCTCAGCCCGAGCCCGAGCACCAGCTTGTCGCTGTCGAGGGTGAGCGGCGTGAGGTGGGCGTCGTCGAAGGACGAGGTCTCGTAGTTCGCGCCCGCGCTGATCAACATCCGATCGTTCCAGACGGCGTAGCTGCCGCCGAGCCGAACGGACCAGACGTCGTTCATGTTGCGCGGGATCTGGATGGGGCCCACCTGGTAATCGCCGATCGCGACGGCGTCGCGGATCCACACATCGCGTGGCTCGATGGTCGCCGCCGTCTGCATCGACCAGCGCTCGTAGACGAGCGCCGCTTCGACCCGGAGACCGCGCACCGGCCGCACTTCGACGCCGAGGCGCAAGATGATCGGCAGCGAGAGCTCGAGGCGGGCGCGGTCGCCCTCCACGCGCGCGCCGTCGAAGAGCGGCGCGCCGGGCAGGCGCACGTCGAGCTTCGCGTTGCCGCTGATGGCGGCCGGCCACCAGACGAAGCTCCCCCCGATGCGCACGATGCCCGCGTCGTAGGTTACGCCGAGCGTGAGGCCAGGGTGCACGATCGGTGAGAGGGTGAAGCGCGCGACGCCGTCCCACTCGGGGTCTTCGGGCTGCGAGCAGAGCGTTCCGTCGCAGCCGCTGATCGCGGTCTCTCCGACGAAGCTCCCGACGAGCAAGTGCATGCCAGCGCCGATCGACAGCCCGCCGCGGCGCCACGCGACGGCGGGCGTGATGTTGACGAAGGCGCTCCCGTTCAGCGAGAAGAGCGAGTAGCGCTGGGGCGCCGCGCGGCAGGTCGGATCCGCGGCGCCCGCCGCGGTGGTCGCGTCGCACGTCCCGCCGCCCTCACGCACGCCGTAGGGCCAGCGCAGGAGCGTCGCGTTGGGGGCGTGGAGCCCGAAGCCGAGCGTCCAATCCCCGATGGGGTGGCTGTACGCGAGCATCGGGATGGGCAGCGGCGCCGCGTCGATGTCGACCGGCGTGAGCACGTTGCCGCCGCTGTCGATGCGCGTGTAGCTCCCGTAGAAGAACGTCATCGTCCCGTCGAGGAGGAGCTGCTGCCCGCTCCACGAGAGGCCGGCCGGGTTGTACCAGAGCGACTGGGGGTCGTCGGCGCCCGCGACGAACGCGAAGCCGCGGCCGAGCGGGCGGGTCCCGCGGTCGGTGAGGAAGAGCCCGCCGGCTTCGGCCGTGGACGGAGTGAGGAGCGCGCCGAGGAGGAGCGTCGCGGTGAGCGCGAGCCAGCGGGAGGTCATCGGGAGGGGCTCTCGTTCAGTCGAGGGTGCGGTGCTGGACGACGCGGTAGATGCGCTCGAGGCCGCGGTCTTCGTCCGTGAGGAACTCATCGACGTGGTTCAGGACCGAGCGGTGGTCGGGCGCACGGAGGCTCGTGCCCGCGCCGGGGGCGACGCGGTTCACCTCGGCCATGACGTCGAGGATGGTCTCGAGCGGGGTCTCTCCGTCCCCCGTCGGCGGCAGCGCGACGAGGTTGCGCAGGATCGCCGCGAGCGTGCGGCGGTCGTCGACGTCGACGACCGCGCGCAGCAGCGCGAGGGTCTCGTCGAGCGCCCCGCCAGCCGTCGAGAGCTCGGCGGCGTCGACCATCCCGCCCGCGCGCACGCGATCCCGCACGCCAGGGGTGAGGCCCTCCGAGATCGCGTTCAGCAGCGGCGAGAGGTTCGTGTCGTCTTCCAGCACCTGCAGCAGGTCCGCCGTCGCCAACAAGGTCGAGTCGAAGGCGTCGTTGCTCGAGGCGTCGCTCATCAAATAGCCGATGAGCCCCGAGAGCTCCTCCTTGGCGCCCTCGTCGCGATCGACCGCCTCGAGGAAGCGTAGGGCCGCGACCCCGACGCCCGACCCGAGGGTCGTCTCGAGCCGCGGGGTCAGCGAGGCCGCCCAAGGCGTGAGGTCGCCCGCGTCGCGGTGCACCGCGATGCGCTCGCGGACGAAGGGCAGGAGCACGCGGGTGAGCGCGTGCGCGCGTCGATTGGCGAGCTCGAGGTTCCCGCCGCGCTCGCGGACCGTGAGGAGCTGGTCGACGATCGCGCTGCGCGCGTCGCGCCACCGCCCGAGGCGCGCGGGCTCCGGCGCGAAGGCGTCGTCGAACGCGTTCAGGGACTCGACGAGCAGCAGGAGGGGCGAGTACGGGATCTCGCGCGAGCGACCGTTCGTGAACGTCGTATCGTTCCCGCGGCGGTTCGCGAGGCCCGGGTTGCGGGCCGGGTCGACGAGCTTCTCGCCCGCGCGCGCGAGGACGGTGATGCCATCCACGCCGGGCCGGAGCTCGGTCGCGTCGAGCCGTCTCGCGAGCTCGTGCAGCCGCGAGAGCAGCTTGCCGCCGCGCGCCGGCTCGCACGCGCGCGACCCGGCGGCGTAGCCGCAATCCCCGAAGAGCGCCGCGACGATCGGCTCGTAGCTGCGGCCGTCGTCGTGGTGCGCGAAGAAGGGCGCCGATGGGTTCGTGCTCTGGGTCGCGGTCGCGCGGGCGCTCGGCCAGTGCGTGTGCAGCGCCGTGATCAGGCGGCTGAAGAGGAAGCGACCCTCGGTGCGGCGGTCGAAGCTGTCGAAGGCCTCGAGCAAGGGGGTCATCGCCTGGTAGAAGGTGACGCTCTCCGGCGCGGCGCACGGGGCCGAGCCCGCGGGGTAGAGCGCGTCGCCGCAGAAATGGAACGCGCGCTCCCACGCGAAGACGATCGGGTCGTGGCGCTCCTCGATGAGCGCGCCATCGCGGGTCTGCACGGGGTCGAAGAGATCCTCGAGGAAGGCGTTGCCTTCGCGGAACCACACGAGCCGGTTGAGCGCCTCGGGGGTCGGACGACGGGTCAGGCCGTTGATCCCCGAGGACTGCTCGAGGATCGCGTCGATGCTCAGGCCGACGCGGTCGGCGAAGTTCACGAGGGCGTTGAGGAAGCTGTCCTTGAGCTCGAGCTCGTAGCGGCCCGTGATCGACAGGGCGTACGCCTCGGCGACGTTCGTGATCTCGATGAGCTCGCACTCGCGGAAGGAGCCGCCGAAGAGCGGGTAGGTGAGCGAGAGGCCGATGACCCGCAGCCGCAGGCGCGCGCCCGCTTTGTTGCAGACGCGGACGCCGTCGAGATCGTGAATCATGGAGATCGAGCGCTGGAAGAGGCTCGTGTTCTCGGCGTCGTCCGGCGCGCTCCAGTCGACGGGGGTGGACCAAACCTGGTCCCGCATCGGTCGGTTCGGGCTCGCGCGGTCCCAATCCACCGCGTCGCGGTGGCGCATCATCTCAGCGTAGATGCTGCCGAGCCGCTTGCTGCGCGGGTCCGCGAAGGCGCGGAGGAGCGCCTCCATCAGGCCCGGCTCCTGCGCGATCCACTCGCCGATCCGGATGACGTCGTCCCAGAGCTCGCTGTCCGAGGGGATCGCGGCGTCCACCCCGCGCGCGAAGTCGCTGCCGTAGAGGCCCGCGTCGATGAGCCCCGCGAGCGCGTGCTCTTCGCTCGTGAGCAGGCGGTCGAAGAGCGCGAGGGAGTCGTCGACCTCGTCCTCGTCGAGGAGCCCGCCGACGCCGTGCACGAGGTCGAAGAGGGGCGCGCGGCTCGTGTCGAAGCCCTCGTAGCGGAGCGTGACGCCGCGCCCGAGATCCTCGGTGCGCATCGCCCGCGGGCCCATCAAGAGCGACACCCCTTGGGCGAGGTTCAGCAGCGTCGGGCGCTCCGGGTCGAGCCAACCCGCCGACTC
>JAHBWH010000316.1 GCA_019637115.1 Myxococcales bacterium
TCGCCCCCGCGCTCGCCGCGTCGCTCGCGCGCGCCGGACGCCACGCCCCTGGTGCGGGTGCCGCCGCCGACATTCGTCGTCAGGCGCTCGCGACCAGCGCGTGGCTCGCCCTCGCGTTCTTCGTCGGGCTCGCGGCGTACGAGGACCTCGCGTCACCGCCCGCGCTCCCGCCCGCCGATCTGCGGCGCCTGCTCGTGGCGGGGGGTCTCGCGACGGGCGCCGCCGTCGGCGCCGCCCTCCCGCTACGACGGCTCGGAGCGAGCTGACGCCCACGGCGGGGCGACCAACCGCCGCTTCCCGTCCGCGCTCCGCAGCCCCGAAGGGTTCGGCTCCTCGTGCGCGCGGTCCCAGAGCTGGCAGGTGACCTCGCGGTGCTTCTGGTCGAGCCCCTCGCAGTAGTTCGTGAAGAGGCAGCGCCGCACCTCTTCGCCCCGACCGCTCCGGATCTTCCGGAAGAAGTCCGGATCGGCGAGCGCCTGCCGCGCCACCGCGACGACGTCCGCGTCACCTCGCGCGAGGATCTCCTCGGCCTGCCAGGGCGAGGCGATCCCCCCCGCCGTGACCACCGGCGTCGCGCACCCCGCGGCCCGCAGCTCGCGCCGGATCGCGGCCGCCAGCGGGACGTTGCGCCCGAACGGCCCCGGCGGCCCGATCTTCGTCGTCGGCATGCACTCGTGCCCGCTCGGGCCCGTGTAGGGGTACGCCGCCTCGCCGATCTTCGGCTGCTTCGCGTCCTCGAACTTGCCGCCCTTCGAGATCGACAAGAAGTCGAAGCCCGCCCGCGCGAAGCGCACGGCGTAGTGGCAAGCGTCGTCGAGATCGGCGCCGCCCTCGATGTGCTCGTCGCCGAGGAAGCGCGCGCCGACCACCCACTCGGGCCCGACGGCCGCTCGCACCGCGGCGTGGACCTCGAGCGGCAGCCGCACGCGCGCCTCGCGCGATCCTCCGTAGCCGTCGGCGCGATCGTTCCTGCGCGAGAGGAAGCTCGCCATCGTGTAGGCGTGCGCGTAGTGCAGCTCGACGCCGTCGAAGCCCGCCTCCTGCGCGCGCCGCGCGGCGGCCGCGAAGAGCGGCGGGAGCACCTCGGGCAGGGCGCGCACGTGCGGCAGGTGCATGTCCGTGACCCGCTCCCGGTAGCCCATCCGCAAGGACTCGAGCTCGCGCTCGGGGAGCCACGCCTCGAGCTCGGCGGGCGACGCCTCCGCCAGCCGCGCGCGCAGCGTCGGCTCGTCGAGCGCCGCGAGCGCAGGCGGCAGCCGCGCGCGGAGCGCGTCGTCGACGCGGAGGAAGCGGGAGAAGAACACCTCGGGGGCGGGCCGACGCTTGATCCCGAGGAAGTCGATGAGCTGGAGGAAGAGCTTGGTCCGCCCGCCCGACGCCTCCCGCACCGCGTCCACCAGGCTCCGCAGGCCCGGCACGAAGCGATCGTGGCCGGCGCGCAGCAGCGGCCCGCTCGGGACGTCGCGGATGCCCGTCGCCTCGACCACGATCGCGCCCGGCTGCCCCTCCGCGAAGCGCGTGTACCAGTGGCGCACGGCGTCCGTCACCTCGCCGTCGGGTGTGGCGCGCCAGGGCACCATCGCCGGGATCCACGTGCGCGACTCGAGCCGCAGCCGCCCCTCGCGCAGCGGCTGAAACCACGCCGACGCCGCGGCCTCGTCCGCCGTGGGCCACCGCTCGATCGGGAGGAGCGCGAGGCGCCTTCGGTCGCTCATCCCGCGTCGATACCGCCTCCCCTCCGCGCCGCCAACCCCACGGTGTGGGACCGCGCAGCCCACGCGCCTCCGACCGGACACGCGCGGGCGGCGCTGGGCCCGTGACGCGGCGCCCCGACGCGCGCATCCTCCCCGGCATGACCTTCGACCTCGACCGCATCGGCGGTCCCAAGGCGCTCGCCCGGCTCGTCGACGAAGTGTTGGCCGCTGGCGAGCTCGGCCTCGATCTCTACCGCAAGGGCGCCGGCGAGCGCGCCGAGCGCAAGCCCGACCGGAGCCCGGTCACCGAGGCCGATCGACGCATCGAGGCGCACCTGCGCGGCTACCTCGAGCGCACCTACCCCGACGCCGGCTTCCTCGGCGAAGAGAGCGGCGCGAAGGAGGGCGCGGCGGGACGCTGGATCCTCGATCCCATCGACGGCACGCGCGCCTTCCTGCGCGGCATCCCGACCTGGTCGATCTTGCTCGCGCTCGAGGTCGAGGGTGTGCCCTCGGTCGGCATCGCCTACATGCCGGCGACCGAAGAGCTCTTCGTCGCCGTGCTCGGGCAGGGAGCGACGCGCGATGGTCGCCCCTGTCGGCTCTCGGCCGTCGCCTCGCTCGAGGACGCCTGCGTCTGCCACGGCGGCCTCGTGCAATTCACCGACGCGGGGCTCGAGCACCTCTTGCCGCGGCTCGCGCGCGAGACCTTCACGCAGCGCGGCTTCGGCGACTTCGCGAGCTACCGCGAGCTGCTCCAGGGGCGCGTCGACGCGGTCGTCGAGCCCGGCGTGCAGCCCTACGACGTCGCGCCCGTCGCCGTGCTCGTCCGCGAGGCCGGCGGGCGGCTCACGGACTTCGAGGGCCGCGACACCATCCACGCGCGCGACTTCGTGGTGAGCAACGGCCCCCTGCACGACGCCATGCTCGAGCTCTGCCGAAGGCCGGCGTGAGCCGCCGCGTCGCGGTCGGCGTGGCGCTGGCGCTCGGCGCGCTCGGGGTGGCCAGCGGGATCGCGCGCACGGCCCCCGCCCTCGAGGCCCACGCCCGCCTGCGCGACGCCTGGCGGCTCGAGCGCGAGCAGGCCGGAGGCCCCCGCTACGATCCGGCGCGCAGCGATCGCCTCTACGCCGCGTCGCGCGTCGCGCACGAGCGCGCGGGGCAAGGCGCGCGGTGGCTCGCGCTCGGGCTCCTCGCCTTCGTGGCGAGCCGGCGCGCCCCCACGCTCCGGGAGTCCGTCGCCGACGGCCCCGCGCCCGCCACGCGCCCGCGCCTCGCCCTCGCCTCGCTCGTCGATCTCCTCCTCGCGACGCTCGGCCTCGCCGCGCTCGGCCTCGACGTCGCCGAGAGCGCGGCCCTCTACGCCCTCGCCCGGGCGGCGCCCCTCTTGGGGCCCGGGCTCGTGCTCGTGGGGCTCGCGACCGGCCGCTCTCCGGGCCTGCGCCTCGCGGGCCTGGTGGTCGCGCCGAGCCCGCTGCGCGCGCTCGTGGCGACGCTCGCGCTCCCGCTCGCCGCCCTCGCGCCGCTGCTCTGGCTCGCCGGCCGCACGCCGGCCCCGCACCTGCACCTCGCTGGCCTCGCGCCCAGCGCTGGCCCGAGGGCTCGCGGCTGATAAGATCGCCCGCTGCCCCGCGCGGAGCGGGCGGGAAGAACAACGATCGTGCGGACTTCGCGAATCCTGCCGCTCTTCGGGCCGGCGCTGGCCCTCTACCTCGTCGCCGACGCGGCGGCCGAGGCGCGTGGGCTCGATCGGCTGACGTGGCTGCTCGCGGGGCTGGCGATCGCGTTCACCCTCACGCCCTTCTTCGTCCGCGGGCTCGTCCGCGACGAGATCCCCGGCGCCCGATCCGTCGGCCTCCTCGGCGGCCTCGCGGGCGTCGCGCTCGCGTCGTCGCTCGTCCCCCACGCGCTCTCGGGATTGCGCGAGCTGACGCTCGCGCTGCTCCTTCCGCTCGTCGCCTTCGTCCTCGTGGACCTCGCGTGGCGGGTGCCCGACGCCCTCGCGCTCCGACGACGCCTGCGGCCCGCGCTCCTGCTCGCGACCGGGAGCGCGCTCGTGCTCGGCGTGCTCGCGTCGATGCCCGCGCTCTCGCTCGGGAGCGAGCTCGTGCTCGTGCCCTCGTTCTTCGCGCGCTTGCCTTTGTGGAGCGTGCTCGCGGCGATCGTCGCCGCGCTGGCGCTCCGGCTCTCGCGCCGGCGCCTCGGCAGCACACCCGAGGCGCTCGCCGCGAACGCCTGGGCGGTGCTCGGCCTCCTCCCCGCGCTCGCGGCGGGGACGGTCGTCGTGCTCGCGCACCGCGGCCTCGCGCCGACGACGTGGGCCCCCACGCTCGTCGCGACGGGCGCCGCCGCGGCCCTCTTCGGGCACGTCGCCCTCGTCGACCCACGCCGCCGCCTGCGCGCCGGGCGCGCCGTGCGGCGCTCGGTGGTGCGCGCGCTGGGCGTGGTCGCCGTCGGCGCGCTCGCCTTCGTCGCGCACGACGCGCTGCCCCGCGAGCCTATCCCCTTCGTCACCGCGCTCGTACTGGGCTGGGCAGGCGTCTCGGGCTTCCTCTACCTCGCCGAGCGCGCCGTCCACCGCCTGCTCGCGCCCTACGGAGGCCGCCTCCTCGACGCCGTCAAGACCGCGCGCGAGGCGCTCCCGCGCTGCGCGCACCTCGACGACCTCACGGCCGCCGTGCTCCGTCCTCTCCGCGAGGCGACGGGCAGCCCGGACGCGCAGCCGTTGTTGCTCGGGCTCGACCCCGGCCGCGAGGCCAGCCTCGACGCCGCAGGCAACCCGCGCATCCGCGCGCGCGACTTCCCAGAAGAGCTCCTCTTCCTCGCCGATCTAGGCGACGAGGGCGCCGCGAGCAGCGCCGCGCTGCAGAGCGCCCTCGAGAGCTCCGGCCGCCTGATCATCGCGCGCTCCATCGACGCCCAGGTCGTGCGCCGCGCCGAGCTGAGGCCGCTCGGCGAGCTGCTCCACGCGCTCGACGCCCTCTGCGTGGTGCCGCTCGTCCGAGAGGGCGAGCTCGAGGGGGCGCTCGTCATCCCGCGAGGGCGTCGCGGCTCGGCGCTCGCGCTCGAAGAGATCCACGCGCTCGACACCCTCGCGCACGAGGTCACGGGGCTGCTCTCGATCTTCGCGGCGCGCGAGCGCGCGCGCGGCCGAGTGGGCGAGATCAGC
>JAHBWH010000317.1 GCA_019637115.1 Myxococcales bacterium
GCGTGTCCTCCCCCGCCGTGAGCAGCGCGGGATCTACGTGAACGGACACGGCGTCGGACACGGCGTCGGACACGGCGTCGGACACGGCGTCAGACACGGCCTCAGACACGGCCTCGGACACGGCCTCGGACACGGCCTCGGACACGGCTACGGCCTTACAGCTCGTTGTCGCGCAGCCCGCGTAGGTTGACGTGACGCCCCCGTCGTCCGACGAAGAACGCGGTTCGCGAAACCAGCGCGTCGCGAGCCCAGACGCCATGACGAGCCTCCATCACCTCTCCCTTCGCCCTCTCCCCGCCCGCAACGTCGCGCCGCTCTTGCTCGCCCTCTGCGGCGTGACGGCGGCGTGCGGCGACGCCGACCCGGCCACCGCACCCGACGCGGGCGGTCCCGACGCCGAGCTCCCGGACGCCGCGACCGACGCGGCGTTGCCGGACGACGACTGCGACCCGCTCGACCCGAGCGCGTGTGCGCTGCCGTGGCCATCGGGCCGCTACCTCGAGCCCGCCGACACGGCGACGGGCGTGCGGCTCGCGTTCGCGCCCCGGGCGCTCCCCGCGAACCTGCGACGCCGGCCCATCGACCCCGTCCACTTCGAGGGCCTCGATGGCTATGGGCTCGGCACCCCGATCCTCTTCGATCTCGGCGAGCTCGACTTCTCGCGGCTCCCTGACGAGTGGACCGGGCTCGAGGCCTCGCTCGCGCCGAGCTCGCCGACGCTGCTCTTCGAGGACACCCCCGAAGGGCTCGTCCGGGTCCCTCACTTCGTCGAGCCCGACGCGAACGTCGAGGAGGGTCGCAGGATCACCTACCTGCGGCCGGCCGTCATCCTTCGGCCGGCCACGCGCTACGTGGTGGCGTTGCGCGGCCTCGTCCGGCCGGACGGCGACCCCGTCGAGCCGTCTCCTGCCTTCGCGGCGCTCCGCGACGGCAGCGAGAGCGCGCTGCCCGACGTCGCGCGGCGGCGACCTTCGTTCGAGGCGCTCTTTGGTCGCCTCGAGGCCGCTGGCGTCGCGCGAGAGGAGCTCGTGCTCGCGTGGGATTTCGTCACCGCCAGCGAAGGCGCGCTCCACCACCGGCTCGACCGGATGATCGCGCTCGCTTTCGACGAGGCGCCCGAGGGGGGCGTGCTCGAGGTCGAGGACGTCGAGACCTTCGCGCGCTCGGCCGAGGAGGCGGACGGAGGTCCGGTCGACGCGAACATCCGCTACACGATCCGCGCGCGCATGCGCGGGCCGGGCTTCCTCGTGCGTCGCGAGCGCGACGCGGGGTGGCGGCTCGCGCTCGACGACGCTCGCGAGGTCGTGCGCGCCGAGGACTTCGAGACGCGCGTGCTGATCCAGGTGCCGCACCGGGCGCTCGAAGGCGAGCCCGAGGGCGTGATCGTCTATGGACATGGCCTCTTCGGCAACGAGAACGAGATCCGCGCGGGTCACCTGAAGTTCCTCGCGCAGGAGCACGGCTACGTCGTGATGTCGTCGCCGCTCGTCGGGATGTCGAGCGACGACTTCGATCACGTGGTCGGCATCACCTCCGACCTGAACGCGTTCGAAGTGATCGCCGACGGACTCCACCAGGGCCTGCTCAACCACCACCTCCTCGCCCGCGCGGCGCGCACGACGCTCGCGGCGTTCTTGGCCTCGGTCGACGAGGACATCACGATCGACCCCGAGGACGTGACGTTCTTCGGCGCCTCGCAGGGCGGCATCTTCGGACAGACCATCCTCGCGACCTCACCCGACATCCAGCGGGCGGCGCTCGGCGTCCCGGGCAGCAACTACGTCACGATGCTCGAGCGCTCGATCAACTTCTCGCAGTTCGCGCAGCTCCTCTCCTTCGCGTACTCCGACGCCGTCGACCGAGCGGTCGCGATCACGGCGGTGCAGCTGCTCTGGGATCGGACGGATCCAGTCAGCTACGTCGGGCGAATGCTCGAGGGCGACCGTCGCGCGCTCTTCATGGTCTCGAAGGGCGACTATCAGGTCGCCGTCGTCACCAACGAGATCGCCGCCCGCACCTTCCCGGCGCTCGGGGTGCTCGAGGGATACGACGCGGCGCGACAGCCGATGGGGCTGACGGTGGTGCCCTACCCGCACGAGGGGACCGGCCTCGTGCTCTTCGACTTCGGCAATCCGTGGCCGACCGATCGCGGCAACCGACCGCCCCGCGATGGCCTGAGCGACCCACACTCGCGGATCTCGGAGGTCGAGGGCGCTGGCGAGATGCTCGTGACCTTCTTGCGCGAGGGCCGGATCGTCGACTCCTGCGGCCCGATCTGCGGCCGCTGACGCCTCCGGCCTCATCCTGAGCCCTCGTCGACGACCCGACCCCTCGCTCGCCGACACGGTCGCGGTCGCAGATGCCGCTCGGCGACACGCGGTCGCGGTCGCAGATGCCGCTCAGCGACACGCGGTCGCGGTCGCAGATGCCGCTCGGCGACACGCGATCGCCGCTGCCGCCGCGCTCGCCGACACGCGGTCGCCGCCGCGTTCGCCGACACGCGGTCGCGGTCGCCGCCGCGTTCGCCGACACGCGGTCGCGGTCGCCGCTGCGCTCGCCGACACGCGGTCGCGGTCGCCGCTGCGCTCGCCGACACCGGACTCAGTCGTGGCGCGCCTCGGCGCCTCAGCGCTCGGGCGACTCGGGCTCGTCCCGACGGGGGACGGCGCCGGTCACGCGCGTGACGACGCGCTCGATGAGACGGAAGAGCCGGAGGCGGTCGAGGGGCCCGTTCAGCCACCCAGTCGTCACGCAGTAGGCGCGTTCGTGCGGGGCGCGGTGGTGCACGTCGTGCGCGGCGGGCGAGAGCAGGAGCCCGATCCGCTGGAGCAGCGCGACGAGCTTCGGCGGCTCGTCCATGTGCGACCATTTGTGGAACTGGCTCGTCGTCGCGACGAAGAGGGCGCTCGTGAAGAGCAACAGCGGTACGAGCGCCGGGACCTCGGGGTCGTTCGCGAGCGCGAGGCCGGGGAGGGTGAGCGCGATCGAGAGCATGGCGTTGTGCCCGTTCGTCTCGACGAAGTCGTGGCGGGTGATCGCCTTGGGGTCGATGTGGTGGTGCCGAAAGGTCCGGATCGCGAGGCGGCCGAGCACGGGCGTGTCGACCGAGCCCCAGGTGTCGAACGCCCAATGGACGACCCCGGAGACGAGATCGGCGGCGAGCAACCCGAGGAGGAGCGCGAGCACCCACTCCCACGCCGAGACCTCGGGGAGGTCGAGCACGCGCAGGAAGAGCCAGCCCAGCGTCCAGGCCGCGAGCGAGAGGCCGACGAGCTCGTAGACGCGGTGCGTCTTGGCGTAGCCCGCCTCGAGGGCCTCGGAGTCGTAGTGGTCTCGCTTGGGCATTCGGATGAGGCTCCACGACGGGGTGGCGCGCGTCACCGCGGCTCCCTCCCCATCTCGGGATGCTGACGGGGGAGGGACGGCGGGGTCAACGTTCGTGTCGATGGGGCGTCTACGAGCGAGCCGAACCGTCGGATCGCGGATGGGAGCCGGAGCGTCGTCGTCGGTGTCGTCGGCGGTGTCGGCGCGGTCGGTGGTGACGCGGGGAGAAGCGGGAGACCCGGGGAGACGCGGGGAGACGCGGGGAGACGCGGGGAGACGGAGGAGGCTCGTCGTGAGCGCTGTCCGCAGGTAGGCTGCCGCCGATGGGCGAACGAGTGGACGAGGGCCGCGGGCGGGTGAGCGAGCGTCCGCACCGGATCGGGGCGGAGCCGACGTGGACGCGCTTCGATCCTGGGGACGTCACGGCGCTCTTCCCGATCTGCGACCTCTTGATGGCGGCCGCGTGGTCGGACGGCGAGCTCGAGCGGGTCGAGCGCGAGAAGGTGCGCGAGCTGCTCGCGGAGCTCTGTCAGGCGGGGGGGCTCGTGCGCGCCGGGGCCGACGAGCGACCGGCGCGGCCGAGCGGGGACGCCTTCGTGCTCCCGCTCGCGCTCGAGGTGCGCGTGGTGGACTTCGATCCAGAGGCGTTCGACCTGAGCGAGACGGTGAAGGCCTTCGCGAGCTTGACGCCGCGGGAGCGACGTCGGCTCGTGGCGATGGTGCGGGAGGTCTGCGACGCGAACGACGCCTACGACCTCGAAGAAGACCGCTTCGTGCAGGCGCTCGTGCTCGCGCTCGCGCTCACCGAGGAGGACGTGCGCGATCTCGTGGTCACGATCGCGCCGTACCTCACGAGCCGCACCAAGCGCGCGTTCGACGTGCTCTTCGCGGCCACGGTGCTCGCGCTCGGGTGGCCGCTCTTGCTCGGGATCGCCGGGGCGGTGCGCGCGACCTCGAAGGGCCCGGCGATCTTCAAGCAGCGCCGCTATGGCCGCGGCGGCGAGGAGATCGAGGTCTGGAAGTTCCGCACGATGCGCACGCAAGAAGACGGCGCGATGGTGCGGCAGGCGACCAAGAACGACTCGCGCATCACGCCCATCGGCGCGTTCTTGCGGCGGACCTCGCTCGACGAGCTGCCGCAGTTCGTCAACGTGCTGCGTGGGGAGATGAGCGTCGTGGGCCCGAGGCCGCACGCGGTCGCCCACAACCGCCACTATCGGACGCAGATCCTCGAGTACATGCTGCGGCATCACGTCAAGCCGGGGATCACCGGATGGGCGCAGGTCAACGGGTGGCGTGGCGAGACGGAGACGCTCGAGAAGATGGTCGGGCGCGTAGAGCACGACCTCGCCTACGTGACGAAGGGCTCGCTCTGGATGGACGTACGCTGCGTCTGGCTGACGGTCTTTGGGCGGAAGGTCAGGCAGAACGCGTACTGAAGCGAAAGCAGTCCCCCCCCCCCCCCCCTTCCCCCCCCCCCCCCCCCCCCCCCCCCCCCCCCCCCCCCCCCCCCCCCCCCCCCCCCC
>JAHBWH010000318.1 GCA_019637115.1 Myxococcales bacterium
CGTGCGAGCCAGGTGTAGCCGTGCGGCGCCTCGGCGAGCAGCGCCGCGCTGGGGGCGCCGATCACGCCGCCCGTCGACGCCGCCGCCTCCCACACGAGCGCGCCGCGCTCGTCCCCGCGGAGCGCGGTCGCGTGGTCGCGGAGCAGCGCGCGCAGCTCCACGTGGACGGGGGTGTCGGGGACCAGCTCGAGCAGCGCCTTGCGCACGAGCAGAGCGTAGTACACCCGCCCGAGAGTTCGAGCCGGTCGACCGTGTCCCTCTCTGAGCGCAGCGGCGAGCTCCCGCCGCGCATTGCGCGCGAGCCGTCGCCGACTCGTGTGCGAAGGGGAGCGCCTGTGCCCCGCGGCTGGTATCGTCCCGGTCGAATGCCTGCGCGCGGAGCAGCTCGGCACGGAGGGGACCCGCACCGACGAGATCGGCGCCTCGAGGCCGTCGTCGCGCTGCTGGTCTGGTCGTGCGGCGTCGAGCTCCTCCCGCTCGGACACCTCGCGCTCCACGCGGCGCTCGAGCCGCACGCGCACGGCGTGCACGATCACAGCGGCGTCCCCCACGATCACGCCGAAGATGGTGACCACGCCGACCCTCACGCGCCCGCGTGGGCAAACACGAGCGCCGCGCCCCACGGCGCGCATAGCCTCGCCCATCGCGAGCTCGCCCTGCACCCCGACGTCGCGAAGCTGCCCCCCGTGCGACCGCCACGCCTCGGCCTCGCCCCCGCGACGCCCCCACTCTCCCCGCTCCGAGAGCGCCGACTCGCCACCCACGCGTCCGCCCGCGCCCCGCCGCGTCCCGCTCACGCCTGAATCTCGCGACCTGCGCGTGCGCGTCCACGTCCACGTCCACGTCCACGTCCACGTCCACGTCCACGTCCACGTCCACGACGTCCACGTCCACGTCCACGACGTCCACGTCCACGTCGTCACGTACGTCCACGTCCACGTACGTCCACGTCCACGTCCACGTGCGCGTGCGCGTGCGCGTCCACGTCGGCGCGGCTTCGGTCTCGACCACCCAGACCCAGACCCAGACCCAGACCCGGACCCGGAACGGACACGGACACGGACACGGACACGGACCCAGACCCGGACCCGGACCCGGACACGGACCCGGACACGGACGCGGACACGGACACCCAGACCCAGACCCAGACCCAGACCCAGACCCGACCCGGAAAGCCGCGCAAGCGCACAGCACATCCGCTTACTCCCAAACCATGAGCGCCTCCCTCCCCGCACCCCGCGTCCTCCTCGCGCTGGCCTCCTTCGGCCTCGCGCTCGTCGCGACACGCGCGCACGCACAGAACGACGACGACGCGCCGCACGCCGCGGACGCTCCCCCGAGTGACCTCGTGCTCCCGCGGCTGCAGGACGAGGGGCTCTCCCCGCGACCGGTCGGCGCCGGAGGGCGCGTCCGGCTCGCGCTCGACATCGACGAAGGCGGCGCGGTGCGGGGCATCACGCTCCTCGAAGCGACCGACGAGGCCGTCGCCGCGTCCGCCATTCGTCACGCCTCCACCCTCCGCTTCGTCCCAGGACGTCGCGAGGGGCGCGCCGTGCGCGCCACCCTCGAGCATGTGGTCGTCGTCGGGGCCGCCGGCTCGCCCGAGCCCGAGGGGCCCGAGCCCGAGCCCGTGATCGAGCCCGAGGCGGCCCCCTTCGCGCGCGGCTTCGGCGCCTCGGCGACCATCCGGCGCGGGGTCGAGCCCCGGCCGCTCGCGGCCACCTCCGAGCAGACGGTCGAGCTGTCGGCGTTTCGGGACGTGCCTCGCTTTCACGCGAGCGAGATGCTCACGCTCACGCCGGGCGCGGTCCTCGGGAGCCACGGCGGCGAAGGGAAGGCGCCGAACCTCTACCTGCGCGGCTTCGACGCCGGCGAGGGGCAGGACCTCGAGATCCTCGTCGAGGGCGTGCCGCTCAACGAGCCCTCGAACGCCCACGGCCACGGCTACGCAGACGTGCAGTTCCTCATCCCCGAGCTCGTGCGATCGCTGCGGGTGGCGCCTGGCATCTTCGATCCGTCGCAAGGGGACTTCGCGCTCGCGGGCACCGCCGAGTATCGGCTCGGCGCCGATCGTCGCGGGCTGCAGCTCGTCACCGGCGTGGGCTCGTTCCGACGCCGTCGGGCGCTCCTGATGTGGAGCTCGGGGCGCGATGGCCGAGAGGGCCAGGCGGTGCAGGAGGGCCGCGATGACGACTTCGTCGCCTTCGAGGTGCAGACCGGGCGTGGCTTCGGCGTCAACCGAGCCCACCGCATGTTCCGAAGCATGGCGCGCGTGGCCGGCGGCGACGAGCGCCTCGCGTGGTCGATCCTGGCGGCGAGCCACGCGCTCTCCTTCGACTCGGCCGGGGTGCTCCCGGTCGCGGCGCTCGGCGAGCTCCCATGCGGCGCGAGCGCCGACGCGCAGTTCTTCTGCACCGCCGATCCGAGCCAGGGCGGGAGCGCCGCCCGCCACCTCGTCGTCGGGAGCCTCGATTGGCGCGTCCCGGGGCAGCGGCTCGTGAGCCGCGTGTGGGCGCAGCTCCGCCGCTCGCGCTTCCGCGAGAACTTCACGTACCGGCTCCTCGATCCACGCGGGGACGGGCTCGACGAGCAATCCGAGACGCTCTCGTTCGGTTTGCGCAGCGACTACGTCGCGGAGCGCTCGTGGCGCGGTCGCCCGCAGCAGCTCGAGCTCGGCCTGCTCGCGCGTCACGACCGCGGGGAGTCGCGGATGTGGCGCCTCCGGTACGGGACCGTCGTGCCCTACGACACCGTCTTCGACTCCGAGCTCGCGCTCACGCAGGCGGGCGCCTACGCAGGCGGTGTTTTTCGCGTACCGCGCGTGACGCTCCGCGCAGGGGCGCGCATCGCGGCCTTCGCCTTCTCGACGATCGACCGCGCCGCGCCGGAGTCCGACCGCATGGGCCCGCGCCTCGATCGCCAGGCGGCGGACGCTTTCGGAGTCGCGGTGCTGCCGCGCGCCACCCTGAACGTCGCGCTCTGGGAGGCGGAGGCCTCGACCCTCGATTGGACCACGAGCGTCGGCCTCGGCACGCGATCGACCGACGCGCAGGCCCTGAGCGACGGGGAGCGGGCGCCCTTCGCGACGGCCCGCGCGCTCGAGAGCGGGCTGCGCGTCACGTTCGCGAGCTGGGATCCTCCCGGCGACGAGGACCCCGACGGGGGATTCGAGGGCTTCTCGTTCGATGGCCGCCTCGGCACGTTCTGGACGCACGTCGACCGAGATCTGCTCTTCGACCCGGTCGCGGGACGGAACGTCCCGATCGGCGCGAGCAACCGCTTCGGCGGCTACCTGCAGACGCGGCTCTCGCTCGAGGGCTGGCTCGAGCTCCTCGGGAGCGTCACGTGGTCGGAGGCGCACCAGCCGGCCGACGACGCGCCCGCGCTCTCGCTCGCGAACGGACCACGGCTGCCCTTCGTGCCGCGCTTCGTCGCGCGCTTCGACGTGGCCTTTCGTCGTGAGGTGCAGCTGCGCCGTCAGCGCCTCTTGCTGGGCGCCGCCCTCGGCGCGAGCGTGGTCGGCCGCCGGCCCTTACCGATGGGCGAGCTCTCCGAGCGCCTCGGCGTCGTGGACGCCTCCGTGCGTGTCGGCTGGCGCTTCCTGGAGATCTCGGTGCTCGCACGCAACCTCTTCGACGCGCGCTATCGCCAGCTCGAGCTCCAATACGTCTCGCGGCTCGACGCGGACGATCCGCTCGGCTCGCTCCGCCCCGCGCGGCACTTCGCGGCGGGCGCGCCGCGGGAGATCATGTTCGTTGCGAGCGTCGCGTTCGATCCCTCGGGCGCCTCCGCGACGGCGCCTCGCGGCGAACGCTCGCGCGACGACGCCGTCGAGCACGCGGCCGAGCGCATGTCCGAGCGGGCGTCCCAGCGCTCCCGCGCCGAGGCGGACGCGAGGGCCGCGTCCGCGCGAGACGCACGCGCGTCCCGGGGCTCCCCCGCCGACGTGGACGCGAGGGCCGGGTCCGCGCGAGGCGAAGCGGACATAGGGGCTGACGAGCGCGGCGCGGCGGACGCAGGAGCGGGGGCCACGCGAGCTGTGGATGCAGGGGCCACGCGGGCTGCGGATGCAGGGATGGAGACGGCGGGGCGCGACGGACAGGAACCGCAGCCCGCCCGTCTGCCTGGCGAGGACGAACGAGGAGTCGAACCGTGAAACGAGCCGTCACCCCCACGCCACCGCACCCGGCGAACGAGGCAAGCCGCCAGACCGAGACGACGTCCGCGCCGACGTCCGTGCCGACCTCCGTGCCGACGTACGCGACGACCTCCGCGACGACCTCCGCGACGACCTCCGCGACGACCTCCGCGACCACGTCGACGCGGTCCACCGCGAGGCCGCGCGTGTCGGCGACGCGACCGACGCTGCTCGCGGCCGCCGCGTGGCTCGTGGGGCTCGCCTGCACGAGCGGGACGAGCGGCCGCGAGGTCGCGTTCGTCGCGACGTTCGCCGGAGATCCGAGCTTCGCGACGGCGCGCACCAGCCTCGGCTGGGATCTCACGCTCGAGCGCGCGCGCTTGGTCGTGGGCCCGCTCTTCGCGTTCGCGCCCGAGGACGACGTGCTCACGCGGACGCTCCGCGCACCTTGGCGGCCCGCGCGGGCCTATGCGCACCCCGGCCACGAACATCGCGTCGACGGTCGCGTCGTCCGCGGTGAGGTGCTCGCGCAGGTCGAGGTCGACGCGCTCGACGCGACACCTCAGCGTGTCGAGGCGTGGGGGACCGCGGGGCCCGTCGACGGCGCCCGGCTCGGCCTCGTGCCCACCACCGATCTGCTCTTCGGTCGGCAG
>JAHBWH010000319.1 GCA_019637115.1 Myxococcales bacterium
GCGGCGAAGGCCCGGTCCTTCCGGGGGCCTTCGTCTACGTGCGCTTCGCGATGCCGCGTTCGAGCCCCGCGCCGACCGTTCCCGCGAGCGCGCTCGTCATCCGCAAGGAAGGCACGCTCGTCGCCAAGGTTGCAAACGGAAGGCTCGCGCTCGCCCGCGTCGCCCTTGGGCGCGACTTCGGCAAGGAGATCGAAATCCTCGACGGGGTCAGCGCCGGCGACGAGGTGGTGCTCAGTCCCTCCGACCAGCTCGAGAGCGGAGAGGAGGTCACCGTCGTGCGGTGACGCGCTCGGCCGTTTCGTTCGACGTCGGCACGATGAGCTCGGCACGCGCCCGCGACGATCGCGAGCCGGCGGCGCCGGCCTTCAAGACGCCATCTCTTCCAGGAGCATTTGCACCAGCTCCGCCGCCGGAAGCTCACGCGCCAGCGGCGCGCCCTGTCCCGCCCACTGAGCGGCGAGATCGTGAACGCCGCGCTGCACCGCGGCGGAGTGAAGGCGCTTGGCCGCGTCGTACGCCACCGGATACGCCGCCGGCTCCGGTGCGCCCGGCGCTTCGCCGTGTTCCACGAGCCGGTTGACCATCCCGCGCGCCGGCCGCCCCGAGATGACGGACGTGAGACGCGTCGCGCTCGCCCGATCGCTCTTCAGATTCGCGCGATAGCTCGCATCGGCGGCCGACTCCGGACACAGGATGAACGCCGTGCCGAGCTGCACACCCGAAGCGCCTAGCGCGAGCGCGGCGTTCACCGCTCGTCCATCCATGATGCCGCCGGCCGCGATGACGGGCAGCTTCGTGCGGCGAACCAGGAGCCGAACGAGGACTGCCGTGGTCAACCCCGCGTCGAGCACGTCGGTGTCGAAGACGCCTCGATGCCCACCGGCCTCGATCCCCTGCGCGACGATCGCATCCACACCGGCCCTCTCGCACCGCTCCGCCTCGTCGACGCTGGTGGCGGTCGCCATCGTCGTGATGCCCGCCCCTCGGAAGGCCGCGACACGGTCGGCGGACGGAATCCCGAAGTGGAAGCTGACGATCGGCGGGCGCTCCTCGAGCAGCATCTCCAGCGCTTCATCGTCCACCAGGAACGACTCGTAGATCTCGTTCAGCGATGTCGGCGCGGCGGCACCGAGCTCTGCGAACAGAGGTTCGAGGTGCGCGATCCACGCCGCTTCGCGCGCTTCGTCGCGTTCGGCCGGCGCATGGCAGAACACGTTCACGTTGAACGCGCGCGGGGTGAGCGCTCGAGTCCGTTCGATCATGTCGCGCGCTCGGGCGACGGTGCTGGCGCCGATGGCGATCGAGCCAAGCCCTCCGGCGTTCGAGACGGCGGCGGCGAGCTCGGGGGTCGAGACGCCGGCCATCGGTGCCTGGACGATGGGGGTGGGCAAGCCGAAGAGGCGCGCGGGATCGTACTGGGGCATCGCCCGAACAGGGTGCCGACCTCACCGAGCCAATTCAACCCAGCGAGCGCGATTCATGCACGCCTCTGCTAGGATGAGCAGATGGCGTGGCGGGGGCAAGGCCGCAACGTGCGTCGCGGGCTCGGGGTGGTGCTCGCTCAAGGCCTCGCACTGGTGGCCACGAACGGCTCGAGCGTGTCGTGCTACGACGACTGCGGTGACGGGTACATGCCGGACCGGATCCTCGCAGGGAGCCTCCGGATCGTCGACGCGGGCGCACCGGATGGAGCGGACGGATCCGGCGCGGCCCCCGACGGGGGCGTCTTCATGAATGTGTTCGTCGATGCATCACTGGAGGAGATGCTCGCGATGCCCTGCGAAGAGGTCTGCCGCCGTATCGATTCGAGGCCTGTCGAATCGTGCTCGGGCCCCGAACGCGCTCCCGAGGAGGTCTATTTCTCCCAGGCCCTCGATGCCCAGGTCGCCTCGACCGTGTACTCCGTCCGCTGCGTGCCGGTCGTGACGTGCACCTCGGGCTGCATCCCCTGGGGGGAGTGATCGCGAGCCTCGGCGGCGCGCCGCGAGCTTCGTTGCGCCGAAGGCGGGAGCGGCAGACTCTTGGCTCAGCGCAAGTGTTCGCCGTTAGTCCGGCCTGACGGGGTGAGCCTGCAGCTCCACGCGGAAGTCGGGATGCACGATCGCCGTGACGATCGTGAGCGGTCCTTCCGAGGTCAGGCTGTACCGAACTGCAGGCTTGCCGTCGACGCTCGTCTCGACGGGAAGCGCGGCGGCGGCGGCCCGCTTCGGATGCGCCGTGGACTTGAAGACGTCGAGCGTATCGGCGTCCGTGATCGCCGCGCTGCCGTGCGTCGCGCTGTGCAAGATCCCCATCACGGTCGCGAAGTCCTTCGCGGAGACAGGGCGCTTGTCGCCGTAGTTCCATGCCCGGGCCACTCGCGCCATTGCGTCCTGCGCGACGTAGACGTGGCCGCCCTCGACGATGCCGTTGCGTGTGACCGGCCGGCCCGCTTTCGCCGGATCGACCGATGCGTTGAACAGCGTGATGCCCGGAATCGAAACCTTCGTCGGGATGCGGACCTTGATGTCCGCGGGTGCCACCGTGAGCTCTCGAGCGTAGTGCGCCTGCACGATGTCGATGTCGCTCGTCGCGCCTGGGATCGATGCGTCTCCTTTCGCCGGCGGCGCTTCACCTCCCGCGCCCGCCGTCTCACCGGCGCTGGTGGGTTGCTTCGAACACGCGGCCGCGAACACCGCGGCCACGACGAGAAGGTTGCGCAACACCGTAGCCTCCCTCAACACTTTCTCCCGCGCGGCTTCGGCAGAGGTCGCGGCGCGTCGCTCCCGTTACCGGCCGCCACGATCTTCCACGACGGGCCGTCGCCCCTGTAGAGCACTTCGTCGATCCCGAGCTCGCGAGCACGCGCTGCGATGGCGACGGCATTCTCACGCGCGGGAATGATCAGCCGGACCCGCTCGATCGGCGAACCGTCCGCGAGCTGTCTCATTTCCGTGAGCTTCGCGAGCTCGCTCCAGGTTGCGCCGTCGAGCGTTCCATCCGCCCTCACGAGGACCGCGCGATATCCCGTGTGGTTGGCGCGATTCACTAGGGTGAACGGAGTGCCGGGTTCCAACGTCGTCGGGAAGTCCGTCATATCGCGCTCGCCGGCCCATCCGCCGTTGAGCGTCATGTCGACGTGCGCGCGCCACCAGTCTTCCTGTCGAACGCATGCCTCCGCGAGATCCTCGGTCGTCCTCGGGTCGGTCGCCCAGCGCAGCGCGACCAGCTCTTCGTCGCGGATGCGCGCCGTAGCTTCGGGGAGCGTCGCTTCCAGCGCTGCCTCGGCGACGTCAGGTGCCTTCTCCGACACCCATGCCGGCCCGAAGAAGTCCGCGAGCACTCTCAGGCGCACGAAGTCGTGCTCCACGGACCGCTGGCGCTCCAGGTCCCAGAGGCTGATCGGATAGATCGTTCCGCTGCGCACTCGAGCGCGGCCTTCCGGCAGCTTCGCGACGGCGCGGGCCCATGTGATGAGCCCGTCGATGGTCGCCTCCGACGGAACGATTTTCCACACGCTCACCTCGGCAAGGATGCCGCCTGCGTGGATCGTCACGTGCGCGCCGGCCTTCGTGAACAACCCGACCATCGCGGTCTTCTTCGCGGCGACCGCCTTCGCGAGCTTCTTCCCATCGAACGGCATCTCCTCGAAGTTGACCTCCATCCGGTCGGACTCGAGCTCGATCCCACTTTCGGCGAGTGTGGCGAGTGCGCGTTCGAGGAAGCTCACGTCACGGTGCCACCGCAGGTCATCCTCGGCCGCGAGGCCAAGGGTCATGCCGATCCTGGGAAGGTCCATCGCGCTCACCCCCGCAATTCAGCGATGATACAGCCAACACCGGGGACCGAGCGCGGCGTCGCTCGCGCTCATGTTGTCTTTCGGTGGCCACGGTCGCTTCGACCCGCCTGTTCGGAAGGTCGCCGAAGAAGCAGCCCTTCCAGACATTCTCTCTCCCAGGAAGTGCCCCGCCCGGGGCCTCCGCCAAGCGCAAGTCGGGAAGGTCTTCCTTCTTGGGAATCGCGGGGATAAAGCCTTCCATGATCAAGAATCGGAAGTGGCCACTCCCTTCGTATGTCCCAGCTTCCAGGATCCAAATGACGCTGTAGGTACCGTTGGGCAGCGGGACAAGGACCAAGCTCCCGGGCTCCACCCCGCTCTGCGTCTGTGTACGGCTCGCCATGATGCTTCCTCTCAGCAGCCCAGTCGCATTGTGACCGTCATCCTGGACCCTCGCCCAGCGCCACCGGCGAAGCGCACGCGAGCGCCCATAGGGCGGACATCGAGCCGGAGTCCGCTCGGGGGCATCGGGCGGTTCGCAACCGGGCGCAGCCTCCCCGAGCTCGGGCAAGATGCGCCTGGCGCCGACCCTCTTTAGGTGTGAGGCTTTACGAATCATGCGCTCGAAGACATGGCTTTTGCCTGGGCTCGCGGTGCTCGGTCTTCTCCACGCGTGCACGACGGGAGGAAACGGCGGAGGCGGCGGCGGCGGCCCCGACTCGCGCTTCACGTTCTCGCCGCGCGACGCAGCGCGCGCGTGCGGCCACGACGCCGACTGCGTCATTCTGCCCGCGCTCACCGACTGCGCGAGCTGCTGCGGAGACGGCGCGGTCGCGCGTGGCGAGGGGGAGCGCGCATACACGTCGGTGGTCGAGGCGTGCAAGAGTCCGGAAGCGCCGGAGAGCGTCACGTGCGCGATGGCCTGCGGCTCCTTCCGGCCAGCGTGCCACGAC
>JAHBWH010000032.1 GCA_019637115.1 Myxococcales bacterium
GCAGGCGTCGCCCGTGCAGCAAGGCTGGCCAGCGCCGCCGCACGCCACGCAGCCGCCGCCGTCGCAGACGCCCGCGGCGCAGCTCGTGCCTCCACAGCAGGGCTGCCCGATGTCCCCGCACGCGGCACAGACGCCGCCGTCGCATTGCGACCCGCTGCCGCAGAGCGCGCCCTCGCAGCACGGCTCGCCGACGCCGCCGCAGCTCACGCAGCCCCCGCCCGCGCAGACCACGCCGGACGCCGAGCAGGTGTCCCCCGCGCAGCAGAGCTGACCTTCGCCGCCGCAGCTCGCGCAGCTCCCGCTCGCGCAGACGAGGCCTGCGTCGTCGCAGAGGCTCCCTTCGCAGCACGGCTCCGACGGGCCCCCGCAGCTGGCGCAGAGGCCGGCCGAGCAGATGACGCCGGATGCCGAGCAGGCGCCGCCTGCGCAGCAGGGCTCGAGGGAGCCGCCGCAGCTCGCGCAGCTGCCTCCCTGGCAGAGCAGGCCCGCGCTGCCACAGGTGTCACCCGCGCAGCACGGCTGCGACGCGCCGCCGCAGGGCGCGCAGGCGCCCGCCTGACAGACGAGCGCCGCGCCTCCGCACGTGTCTCCTGCGCAGCAAGGCTGGCCGCTCGCGCCACAGCGCACGCACGCGCCGCCCTGGCAGAGCAGGTCCGCCGCGCCGCAGCTCGCGCCCGCGCAGCATGGCTGCGCGAAGTCGCCGCAGGGTAGGCACGCGCCGCTCTGGCAGACGAGCCCGCCATGATCGCACGTGCTGCCTGCGCAGCAGGCCTGCCCGCTCCCGCCGCAGGGCAGGCAGGCGCCGCCCTGGCAGGTCAGGGCGCCCGTCGCGCAGGCGCCCCCCGCGCAGCAGGGTAGGCCGCTCGTCCCGCAGGGCGTGCACGAGCCGCTCGCGCAGACGAGCGACGCCGTGGAGCAGCTGCTCCCCGCGCAGCAGAGCTGGGTGACGCCGCCGCACGGCGCGCAGACGCCAGCGCTGCACACGCCGCCGACCTCGCAGCTCGAGCCGCTGCAGCAGGGCTGACCGATCCCGCCGCATGCTTGGCAGGTGCCGCCAGCGCACTGCGACCCCGCAGCGCAGACGGCGCCAGCGCAGCAGGGCTCGCCCGGCGTGCCGCAGCCCTCGCACGTTCCTGCAGCACCGCAGACGAGGCCGGCGTCGCCGCACGTGTCGCCGACGCAGCAGAGCTGGCCCGGGCCGCCGCAGGTGACGCATCGGTCGGTCGCGTCGCAGGCGAGGGCGGCGGCGTCGCAGCTCCGCCCGGCACAACACGGTTGATCGAGTCCGCCGCAAGAGGCGCAGGTCCCGGCGGCGCACACGCTCCCGGCCACGGTGCACGTCACGCCCCCGCAGCACGGCTGCCCGAAGCCGCCACAAGACTCGCAGCGGTCGGCGGTGCATTGGGCACCGGGGTTGCAGACATTCCCCGCGCAGCACGGATCGGTCGGGGTGCCGCAGCGCTCGCACGTCCCGGCGGCGCAGACCAGGGCGCCGGGATCGCACGTGTTGCCCGCGCAGCAGGCCTCGGTCAGGCCGCCGCACGGCGTGCAGCTCCCCGCGACACAGGCGAGGCCTACGTCGCTGCACACCGAGCCCTCGCAGCAGGGGGTGCCGTCGACGCCGCAGCGGGCGCAGCGACCTGCGAGGCAGAGCCCGCCGACGTCGCAGGCGTCGCCGTCGCAACAGACCTGCTCGAGCGCGCCGCACGCCTCACAGCGCCCCGCGACGCAGGCGTTCCCGAGCGAGCAGAGCCCGCCCGCGCAGCAGCGGTCCGCGGCGCCACCGCACGCGACGCACTCGCCGGTCGTGCACACGCCCTCGCCCTCACCGAAGGCGCACGTCGTTCCGTCCTCTGCGTCCACCGCGACGCAGCCGTCCGAGTCGACGACGCAGGTCCCGACACGGCAGAGGCCGTCACCCGCCTCGCTGCAGTCGCGCGTCTCGCCGCCGCCGCAGCGGCCCGCGGCGCAGACGGTGTCGCGCGAGCACGGGTCACCGTCGTCGCAGAGGCTGCCGTCCTCGAGCCGCTCGGCGACGCAGCGACCCATCGCGTTGCACACGCCGACGGCGCAAGGGCCGTCGAGGTAGGCGCACTCCGAGGTCGCGCGGCACGTCATCCCCGCGTCTTGAGGGCCCGCGTCCGTCGTGTCGGGGCGGAGCCCGGTCGGGTCGACCGAGCAGCCGAGCCCTCCGAAGAGGAGCGCGAGGGCGAGCAGGGAGGTGGGGGTCGGGTTCGCGGCGCGCGATGGGTTCATGAGGTCCGAGCGACGCAAAAACGCGAAGCGTATCCAAGGTTTCCAGAGCGGCGAACGAGATGCAAGAACATGGATCACGAGGGCCGCGAGCAGTCGCGTTGAAGTCGTGCAGCAGCGGCGCTCGCCGGTCTCCTTCGGCACGTCGGGTGCATGCGGCGCGACGATGCTTCGCGGAACGTCGGGCCGCCCAGACCAGGCCGTCACCCCCGCCCGCCTCGAAACGCCCGCGATCGAGGCGCGAGGGCCGGACGCTCGACGTGCGTCCGGTGTTCAGGATTTGGTCGGTGGGGTGGCGGATGTGCCCGCCGAGCACGAGCGGCTGCTCGAGCGCTGGCAGACCATGCATGACCGTGGGTTCTTCGCCGCCGCGCTCGTCGCGATTCAACAGGCGCTCCTGCTCGAGCCCGCCGACCCGCGCTCGCACCATCGCCGGGCGCTCACGTTGATGGAGCTGGGGCATGTGGACGAGGCGCTCGCGACGATCGACGCTGCGGGAGAGCTCGGCGTCGGGGCGGCGGACGCGGACGTGCGCGCCCTGGTGCTGCGTCGTTTCGGCCGGGTCGACGAGGCCCCCGCGTCCGAGGTCCCAATCGAGATCGAGGTCGAGGTCGAGGTCGAGGCGGACTCGCCACGGGCCGCGTCCGCCCGCGCGACGGGGGACGACGTGGCCGCGGACCCTGACGTCGACCCAGGGCTCGAGGTCGACCTCCTCGTAGGGCTCGAGGTCGCGGTGGGCGGGGTGGAGGTGCCAACCGCGAGCACGGGGCACCTCGCGTCCGGGGTGCAGCGAGCGGAGGTGTCGGAGCCGTCCGAGGTGTCGGAGCTGCTCGAGGTGTCGGAGCTGCTCGAGGTGTCGGAGCTGCTCGAGGTGTCGGAACCGTCCGAGCCGTCCGAGGTGTCCGAGTCGGTGTCCGAGTCGGAGTCCGAGTCGGTGTCCGAGTCGGAGTCCGAGTCGGTGTCCGAGTCGGTGTCCGAGTCGGTGTCCGAGTCGGTGTCCAAGTCGGTGTCCAAGTCGGTGTCCGAGTCGGTGTCCGAGTCGGAGTCCGAGTCGGAGTCCGAGTCGGTGTCCGAGTCGGTGTCCGAGTCGGTGTCCGAGTCGGTGTCCGAGTCGTCCGAGTCGGTGTCCGAGGTGTCCGAGTCGGTGTCCGAGGTGTCCGAGTCGGTGTCCGAGTCGGTGTCCTTGGTGTCCTTGGTGTCCGAGGCGCTCGAGGTGTCCGAGGTGCTCGAGGTGTCGGAGGTGCTCGAGCTGGTGAGCGTGGACGCGCTCCCTCTCGAGGTGCTTGGGCCCGCGCCCGAAGACCCCGTCGCGGCGTGGACCGCGGTGATCGACCGATCGCCCTTCGACGCGTCGGCCTACGCGATGCGCGGCGCGTGCCGCGCGGACGCGGAGGTGTGGCTCCGCTTCGCCGACTACGTCACGGCGCTCCTCGTCGCGCGGGAGACCTGGGAGCTCTGGAACGAGACGGCCGAGGCGCTCCAGCGTACTCGTCCGGCGCTCGCGGCCGCGCGCCCGACCGAAGCCGTGCTCGAGAACGCGCGTCGGTTCGTGGCGTGCGGCGCGCTGGGCGAGGCCGAGCACGTCGTCCGTGAGCTCCTCGAGGTCGCGCCTCGCGTGCGCGGGCTGCAGCGCTTCCAAGCGTTCCTCGCAGCATCGCGCGTGGCCCACCGCTCCGGGCGCGCCTGACGTCTGCCGCGACGTTTTGCCGCATGGCCCAGCCCTCGCGACCGCGCGAGGCTCGAGCCGTCGAGCGGGCCGAACTTCCGAGTCGAGCGCGGTCGACGAAGGAGTAGGCTGAGGCCGTGAGCGTCGAGGTCGAGCATGTCGCGCTGCCGGGCCCCGGATGGCTCGTGAAGCTGCGGTGGGTCGCCGTGGCCGGAGAGGCCACCGCGCTCCTCGCCGCAGTGCTCGTCGGCCTGGAGCTCCCGATCGTGCCCCTCGTGCTCCTCGTCGGCGGGCACGCCGCCTCAAACGAGATCCTCCGCCGAGTGGCGCGTCGCGGCGACGTGCGCGAGCACGTGCTCGGCTCCTTCCTCGTCCTCGACGCCTGGTTGCTCACGGCGCTGCTCGGCTTGACGGGCGGGCCCTCGAACCCCTTCTCGGTGCTCTATTTCACCCAGGTCCTGGTCGCGTCGCTGCTCCTCGGTCCCGGGTGGACCTTCGCCCTCTGGCTGAACACGGTCTCGGGCTACGCCCTCATCTTCTTCGACCACCGCCCGGTGCCCGGCCTCGGCGCGCACGCGCACGGCGGCATGAGCATGCACCTCTGGGGCATGTGGCTCGCGTACGTGCTCACGTCGGGGCTGCTCGCGGCGTTCGTGCTCCGCCTCGCGTCGGCCGCGCGGGACCGTGACGCGCGGCTCGCGACGCTCCGCGATCGGGCGGCCCGCGCCGAGCGCGTCGCGAGCCTGACGTCGCTCGCGGCGGGCGCGGCGCACGAGCTCGGAACGCCGCTCGCCACCATCGCGGTCGTGGCCGGGGAGCTCGCGCGCAGCCTCGACGGCGCCGCCGCCGACGACGCGCGGCTCATCCGCGCCGAGGTCGACCGCTGCCGCGCCGTGCTCGACTCGCTCTCGGCGCGCGCGGGCGACGTGACGGGCGCCGCGCCCGAGCCCGTGCGCTTCTCGGCGCTCGCGTCGTCGCTGCGGGAGAAGCTCTCGTGCGAGCGCGCGGCGCGGCTCGTGGTGCGCGGGGAGGGCGTCCTGCTCGTCCCCGCCGCGCCCGTGCAACAAGCGCTCGAGAGCCTCGTGGCGAACGCCTTCGACGCGAGCGCGCCCGAGTCCGAGGTCGAGCTGCGGCTCGAGGCTGGCGACGCACCGCGCGTCCTCGTCGTGGACCGCGGCGAGGGCATGGACGCCGCGCAGCTCGCCCGGGTCGGAGAGCCCTTCGTGACGACGAAGGCGGGGCGCGGGCTCGGCCTCGGCGTCTTCCTCGCCAAGGTCACGGCGGAGGGGCTCGGCGGCGACCTACACGTGGAGAGCGCCGTCGGCGAGGGGACGACGGTCACACTCACCTTGCCGCTGGCGGCGATGGGCACCGAGGGGATGATGGAGAGCACGCGATGAACGACGAGCACCCCGAGGACGCGCCGAGCACCATCTTGGTCGTCGACGACGACGACGTGTTCCGACCGCGCATCGCGCGCGCGTTCCGGCAGCGCGGGTACGAGGCGTGGGAGGCGCCCGGGCCCGAGGAGGCGCTCGCGATCGCGCGCGAGCACGCGCCGGAGCTCGCGCTCGTGGACCTGCGCATGCCCGGCGGCAGCGGCCTCGACCTCGTGCGAGGGCTCCTCGGGATCGAGCCATGCACGAACGTCGTCGTGCTCACGGGGTACGGCAGCATCGCGACCGCGCTCGAGGCGGTCCGCCGCGGGGCGACCCATTACCTCACGAAGCCGGCGGACGTCGACGAGGTGCTCGCCGCCTTCGCGCGCAAGGATCTCCCCGCCGACGCCGAGGCGCCGGAGCTCGACGCGCCCGCGCCCTCGCTCGCGCGCATGGAGTGGGAGCACATCCAGCGCGTCCTGACCGATTGCGGGGGGAACGTGAGCCACGCCGCGGCGCGGCTCGGCATCCACCGGCGGTCGCTGCAGCGGAAGCTCTCGAAGTTCCCAGTGGCCCGGTAGCGGCGGCTCGATGGCTGCGGCGGCCAGGGCCGTGTGGTCATCGGGCGCGGAAGACGCGCTGGCGGCCGGCGCCCTGGTCGCCGAAGGGGAGCCCGAGCGCCTCGAAGAAGGGCGCGCAGTCCGCGTCGTTCGGATCGCTCAGGCAGCCGGGCGCGCCACCGGTGCGATCGAGCGACGAGCCCGCCAGGAGGGCGCCGAGATCGAAGGCGATCACGTCCTCGGTGAGATCGAAGTCGTCGATGGAGACCTCGGGCCGGTTCGAGGCCGTACAGGTCGCGTCGCCGCGCATGTCGCCGGTGCAGCCGCTCGCGCCGAGGTGCAGGCGCCAGCCATCCAGCGCGTCGCTGCGCCCGTCGATCCGCAAGAACTTGTAGCCCGCGTTCCAGCTCCACCACAGCGCCGTGAGGTTCAGGGGCGCGGCGGCCGCCGGAGGGTGGCCGTGGTTTTCGGGGGTGGGCACGCCGACGCGGAAGCGCACGCCGGTGTAGGCGCCCGCCGGCGCGCGCCCGCGGACGCGATCGTTGAGGTCGGCGTTGCCGGCGTCGCCGCAGCCGTCCTCGAAGTCGAGGAGCGCGACGCGCGCGCTCTGCCAGCGCCCGTCGCGCTCGAGCGTGACGGGGACCTCGGCGCCGTCTGCGTCGACGAGGCGCACGTCGTGGACGAAGAAGCGGAGGTCGGTCGGCGTGAGCGCGCCGCCCTCGGCGCCGACGCCTTCGTAGCGCGCGCCACAGGCGAAGGGCTCGTCGCCGACGAGCGCCGCGAAGCGGAGCTCGACGGGCTCGCCCGCGTCTTCGCTCGCGCAGGCGCCGAGCAGCGCGAAGAGGAGGGGCCACCGCGTCATGCGGGGAGTCTACCGTCTGCTTCCTCCGCCGCCCACGCCGCGCTCGCTCATCGAGGTCCGGTCGCTGCTCCCACGAGGCCGCGCTCGGTCGCCGCCGCGCCCCCTCACCAGGGCCCAGGTTGCTGCTACCGTGAGGGCGAATGCGCGCCTGGGCCGTCGCCTCGCTCCTCGTCGCCCTCGTCCCCGCCGGGGCGGGCGCGCACGCTGGGCGCTTCCCGGAGGCGCAGCAGGTCCTCGTCGACGACCGGACGGGCCAGCTCGTCGTCGTCACGAGCATCGGGCTGCTCTTCCCGACGCCCGAGGGGTGGGCGTGGACGTGCCGCGCCGGGATGGACCTGCGGCTACAGGAGAACCCCGTCTTCGCCCTCAGCCGCGACGGGGCGATCGTCGGCGCCACCTTCGACGGCCTCATCGTCGGGGACGCCTGCGCGTTCGAGCGCGCGCTACCTCGCCAGGTCACCGTCGACGTGCACGCCGACGCCCGCGGCGTGCTCTACGCGCCGACCTCGAACGGCGGCGGCGGCAACGCGCTCTTCCGGAGCGACGATGGCGCGCGCTGGGAGAGCGTCGCCGCGCTGCCTGAGCCCGCGCTCTTCGAGCGAGCGCGCACCGCGCCCTCGAGGCCGGAGACGATCTACGTGGCGGGCTTCGTGCTGCCCGAGACGCCGGGCGATCCTCGAGACGCCGCCGTGCGCGCGAGCGATGACGGGGGCGCGACGTGGCGCGAGCACCGCGTGCCGCTCGACCCCGGCGAGCTCACGCTCCTCCTCGACGCGGTCGATCCCGACGTGCCAGCGCGCGTCTACGCGCACACGCTCCGCGACCCCAACCGCCGCGACCTCTTCGAGCGGCTGCTCGTGACGGACGACGGCGGCGCGACGTGGACGGAGGTCGCGCGCGTGCCGCGCGTCGGCGCCTTCGCGATCGCGGGCGGCGAGCTCTTCGTGGGCGGCCTCGACCCTGGCGAGCCCACGAGCGTCGACGGACCGCCGCGCCGCTTCGGCCTCTGGCGCGGACGTCGCGGAGAGCCCCTCGCGCACGTCTTCGACGCCGCCCAGGTGAAGTGCCTGCTGGCGCGCGACGACGCGCTCTATGCCTGCTTCGGGAGCCGCAGCCCCTTCGAGGTCGGACGCAGCGACGATCGCGGCGCGTCGTTCTCGCCGGTCATGCGCTTCTCGGACGTGGTCGGACCCGTGGCCTGCGACCCTGGCGAAGCCACGCGGGCACGCTGCGAGGTGGAAGAAGACGACCACAACCGCGAGCACTTCGGGCTCCTCGACGCCGGCCCCTTCGACGCGGGCGTGGCGCCCGCGCCCTCGGGCGGCGGCTGTCACGCCGTCCCGACTCGGGGCGCGCCGGGCGCGGGGTGGCTCGCGCTGGCGCTCGCCACCGGCCTGGCGTGGGGCTCGCGCCGCGCGAAGACGTGAGCAACCACCCGCGGTGCGTGCGTCTCGTCCCGCGGCGGTTTGACGGGGTCCGACGGCGCTCCTTATCCTCCGCGCTGGTTCGCCGCGCGCGCGGGATGGTCGCGGACGTGGTTCGCCTCGCCGTTTAGAGGTGTCGAGATGGCTTGGGTACGTAGCTTTCTTCTCGTGGCGGTCGCCGTCACATCGACCGTCTCCGCGCGGGTGGAGGCGCAGAGCGACGCCGAGCGCGCGCAAGCGCGCGTCGCGTTCCAGAGCGGCGTCGAGCACTACGGCGCCGAGCGCTATGAGGAGGCGCTGCGCGCGTTCCAGGAGGCCTATCGGATCGCGCCGCACCCGAGCGTCCGCGTGAACATGGCCAACTGCTACGAGCGGCTCGGGCGCTTCGTCGAGGCGCTCGATCACTTCCAGCGCTTCCTCGTCGAGGCCGAGGGCGCCAGCGCGGAGCAGCAGCGCGAGGTGCGCGCGGCGGTCCGGCGGCTCCGCGGCCGGGTCGGCGAGGTCTTCTTCCGCGTCGAGCCCGACGGAGCGCAGGTCGCCATCGCCGGGACGCAAACACGCACCGCGCCGATCCTAGAGAGCGTGGCGCTGCCCGCGGGCCGGCATCGCATCGAGGTGAGCCTGGACGGTTATCAGCGCGAGGTCCGCGAGGTCGAGGTGACCGGCGGGGGCCGCGCCGAGGTCCGGGTCAGCCTCGAGGTCGCCGAGCTCGCCTCGCCCGCGGAGGTCGGCACCGAGCGCGTCGACCCGGCGACGCTCGACGACGGCTCGCCAGCGCTCGAGGCGTCCACGGACCCGCTCGGGCTCGAGCCGTCCCCGGCGCCGCGCCGGCGCCTCAACCTCGGCGCGCCGACGATCGCGGCGGCGGCGGGCACCGTCGTCATGGCCTCGGCTGCGCTCGCGCTCGGTCTCTCGGCGCTCGCGCAGCAGCGCGCCTTCGACGACGCCGTCGTGCGCTCGAACGACCCCTCGCTCTCGCCGGCCGAGCGCGCCGCCGCGCGCCAGGATGGGCTCGACGCCGATCGCCGTGCCTCGCGACGCTCCACCGCGGCGGACGTCCTCGGCGTCACCGCCGTGCTCGCGGCGGGCGCGACCGTCTTCCTGCTCTTGCGCAAGCCAGGCACGGACGAGGGGCGCGCGCTCCGGGTCGCGCCCTCGTTCGCGCGCGAGGGCGGCGGTCTGCTCCTCGACGGGAGGTTCTGATGCTCGCCTCGGCGCGGATGACCTTTCTGGCGGCGCTCGCGGCGCTCACGGCCTGCAGCGCGCTGGTCGACACCGATCCGGGTCGCCTCGGGGGCGCCGAGGATGGGGGCGCGCGTCTCGACGCCGCGGGCTGCGCCGCAGGCTGCGACGACGGGGTCGCATGCACCGACGACCGGTGCGAGGCCGACGCTTGCGTCCACGAGCCGAACGACGCGCGCTGCGGCTCCGACGAGCGGTGTAACCCCGCGCGCGGGTGCGTGCCGCTGCGATGCGCGACCGACGCCGACTGTGACGACGGCAATCCGTGCAACGGCGTCGAGGCCTGCGGCGGCCCGGGTGCCGACCCGGTGACCGGCTGCACGACCGGCGCGCCGCTCGTCTGCGACGACCTCGTCCCGTGCACTTCGGATCGCTGCGACCCGTCGCGAGGCTGCGTGCACACGCCGATCGACGCGGCGTGCGACGACCGCGTCAGCTGCACCGTCGACCGCTGCGACCCGGTCGCGGGCTGCATCAACACGCCGAACGACGGCCGCTGCGACGACGGCCGCTGCTTCTCGGGCGGCCGATGCGATCGGACGGTCGGCTGCGTCGGGGGCAGCGCGGTCGAGTGCGACGACGGTGACCCGTGCACCGTGGGATCGTGCGAGCCGGACCGCGGCTGCGTTCACGAGCCGGTCGACGCCGATGGCGACGGCTACCCCGCGGCGAGCGTTGGTGGCCGGGCCTGCGCAGGGGGGACCGACTGCGACGACACGAACCCGGCGATCCACCCCGGCGCCACGGAGATCTGTGACGGCGTCGACAACGACTGCAGCGGCGCGATCGACGACGTCCCGGTCGGCTGCGACTCGGACCTCCCCGACACCTGCGCGAGCGCTACCGAGATCCCGCTCGCGGCGACCGCGGGCGGCGGCCGTGGCGGGCGCCTCACGGGCAGCTTCGTCGGCCTGCGCGCGGACTACCAGACGCTCTGCGTGACCCGAACGTCTCCCCCTCGCAGCGCGACCGGCGGGACGCCGCGTGGTAGTTCGCCCGACGCGATCCACTACTTCGACCTGCCGAGCGGGACGTGGGACGTGACGATCGACACCCAAGGGTCGAGCGGCGACACCGTGCTCGCGGTCGCGACGACGTGCGGACAGTTCGACCTCGGCGGCCTCGGCTGCAACGATGACGTGGCCGGCTACACGTGGAGCCGGGTCATGCTGCATCGGCTGAGCGGGCCGTTCATCGGCAACACGCGGGTCTACGTGCTCGTCGAGCCCTACGGGACCGCCGCGAGTGGCACCTACGCCCTCAACGTACAGGCTACCAACGCGATGAGCGGGGGCTGCGGCCAGGCGCTGAGCGTTCAGCGGGGGGGCACCGTGATCAGCTTCGGGGGCGTCATCGGGCTCGGCGGGGAGACCGGGAGCTGTCAGTCGGATTCGGAGCGGCTGGCTGGCGAGCAGCGCTTCTTCCTCGGCAACACGGCCGGGGTGCTCGAGTCGTACTCGCGAGACTTCCGGCCCGACCTCTACGTGCGCACCCGGTGCAGCGAAAGCGGCACCGAGACGGCGTGTGTCCGCGGTGAGAGCATCGGCGGCGGCGTCTCGCGCGCGCGCCTCGAGATCTCGAGCGGGGGCACGGCGTTCGTCGACGGCATGACCTCGAACGCGGTGCATTCGCTCTACTACGATCCGCGCTGAGCGGGCGCTCGGGATCCTCGGTGAGCATCGCGTGCCGCGCGTCGCGTGCAGCGCGTCGTGCGTCGCGTCCTCGCTGGCGCCCGGCGTCCTCGGGTCAGCCCGCCGACCCCGCTCGGGTCAGCCGGCCGACCCCGCTCGGGTCAGCCCGCCGAGCCCGCTCGGGTCAGCCCGCCGACCCGGATTTTACCGGAGTTAACTCGCGGTACCCCCCCGCGACCCGCAGCTTGGCTCCTGCGAGGCAGACCTCGCGAGGAGGACGCATGGACGGGAGAAAACTCATGGGGCTCGCGACGATGCTCGCCGTGCTCGGCTGCGGCAACGACGACGGCCCGCTCCGCGTCGACGCGGGCGACGAGGTCGACGCGGGGGACGTACGCGACGACGGCGGCGCGGTGGATGGCGGCGAGCTCGACGGAGGCGGCGTGGTCGCGGTCTCGCGTCGCGCGTCCCGCTCGAGCGCGGTGGCCATCTCCGACGACGACACGATCGTCGGCGTGGTGAACCCCGAGGACGGGACCGTCGCCTTCTTCGATGCCTCGACCGGCGCGCGGCGCGCCCTGCTGGACACCGGCGAGCGGCCCTCGTCGATCGTCTTTCACCCGAACGGGACGACCGCCTTCGTCGCCAACCGCGGCGAGGCCACCGTGGTCCGGATCGACGGCCTCGACGGGACGCCGACCGTCACGCAGACGGTCGACGTCGGCGCCGAGCCGACCGGCCTCGCGCTCTCGCCGACCGGCGCGACTCTCTTCGTGGCCGAGCACGCGGAGGGCAGCATCGGCGTCATCGACGTCGCCCGCTTCGGGCGCACCACGAGCATCGACTCCCCGCACAACCCGTTCGCGCTCGCGATCACGAACGACGGGGACGACGACGACGACGACGAGCTCCTCTTCGCGCCGGAGTTCTTCGGGACGCCCATCCCAGGCGCCGAGGGCGCCGACGCGAGCCGTCGCGGGCTCGTTCGCGTCTATCGGCTCAGCGACCTCGCGCCCGACGGCCCGATCACCTTCGAGCCCATCGAGAGCGGCTTCTCGGCCACCGAGGGCGGCCCGAGCGTCATGACCTCGCCCAACCAGCTCGGCGGCCTCGCGATCGCCGGGGGCCGCCTCTACGTGACCTCGATCAGCGTCTCGGCGGCGGCGCCGGTTCGCTTCGATCTGAACGTGCAGCCGGTGATCTACGTGGCCGACATCGCGACGCGGACGGAGGTCCGCGACGGGGCCGGCTCGACCAACCTCGCGCGCTTGGTCCGCGACGCCGAAGGAGATCGCAAGCTCTTCCTCGCGGACACGGTGGACCTCTCGTTCATCGGCGACTCGCTGATCGCGTACGCCGTCAGCCGCGGCGCCGACGCCGTGCAGCGCGTCGTCTTCGATCCAGACGCGGGGACCGTGACGATCGGCTCGGCGCGGAACCTCCAGATCGACGTGCTCCCCGCCCCCGACGGGAGCTCCGCGGGATGCCAGACGCCGATCGGCATCACCACCTCGCACGACGCGCCGCGCGCCTTCCTGAACTGCTGGGCGAACCGTCGCCTCGGCGTCGTGGACCTCTCCACCCAAGCGCTCTCGATCACGAGCGAGTCGGAGGCCACGAGCGTCGCGCAGCGCGAGGTGGATCGCGGCCGCCGCTTCTTCTTCACGGGCCGCGCGCGCTGGAGCAACAACGGTTGGTCGAGCTGCGGCTCGTGCCACCCCGGCGGGCTCTCCGACAACGTGACGTGGTCCTTCGCGGCGGGACCGCGGCAGAGCACCTCACTCGACGGCTCGTACTCCCACGGGCCGGGGACGCAGAAGCAGCGCATCTTCAACTGGACGGGCATCTTCGACGAGATGCACGACTTCGAGCGCAACACGCGCGACGTGTCGGGCGGCCGAGGCGCGGTCACGACGGGCGATTGCTCGTCGCTCGCGGCCGAGACCCAGGTCGACATGCCCGGCAACCTCGCCCAACCCGTGAAGGAGCTGGCGGACGCGGCGGGCTCGTGCGTTCCGGGGGAGTGGGACGCCATCGACGCCTACGTCCGCACCGTGCTTCCCCCGCAAGGCCGGCGCTTCCTCGACCCCGAGGCGGTCGCGCGGGGCGCGGCGCTCTTCGGCATGCCGAGCGGGAGCGCCAACAACGGAGGCTGCGTGGCGTGCCACGGCGGCCAAGGGTGGACGGTGTCGAGGCGCTTCTTCGTCCCCTCGAGCGCGACCAACGCGGGCCTCGCGGCGCAGGCCTTCGCGCGGCCCGCGGCCTGGGCGCCCTCGTGGAACCAGCACACGCTGCAGATCGCGCCGCAGCCCGCGAGCGCGGACTCGGGGGGCGTCGCCCAGGGCCCGCCGCAGGTCGCGTGCGTCCAGCGCGACGTCGAGACCTTCGGCGTGCCCGGCGACGCGACGGCGACCGCCGCGCTCGAGGTGCGCGCCAACGGCACCCGCGCGCAAGGCGAGGGCGGCTTCAACGTCCCCTCGCTCTACGGTCTCTCGCTCGGCGCCCCCTACCTGCACCACGGGCAGGCGGCGACGCTCGAAGAGCTCCTGACGGATCCGCGCTGGGAGGATCACCTCCGCGCCGCGAACCCGGTCTTCCTCACGACGGGGGACGTGGCGCGCCAGCGCGCGGACCTGCTCGCGTTCCTGCTCTCCATCGACGCGACGACGCCCGAGCAGCCCATCCCCACGGGCTTCGACGGCTGCCCCGTCCCCTGACGTCGGGGAACGGGCGCCGCCGAGACCCCTCCACTCGGCGGCGCCCGCCCCACGTCGCTTGTTCCGGTTCCGGTTCCGGCTCCGGTTCCGACTCCGTCCACGTCCACGTCCACGACGTCCACGTCCACGTACGTCCACGTCCACGTCCACGTACGTCCACGTCCACGTCCACGTCCACGTCCACGTCCACGTCCACGTCGTCCACGTCCACGTGCGCGTCCACGTCCACGTCCACGTCCACGTGCGCGTGCGCGTGCGCGTGCGCGATTTGAGACCATCCGGGGTTCAGCGTCCAAGGCTGCGGAGAGCCGAGGACAGTCAGCCGCGACCGCGAGATGCGTTTCGACCCAAGAGCCGGCCACGCCACGGACCCGGACCCGGACCCGGACCCGGACCCGGACCCGGACCCGGACCCGGACACGGACACGGACACGGACACGGACACGGACACGAACACGAACACGAACACGAACACGAACACGAACACGAACACGAACACGCCCACGCCCACGCCCACGCCGACGGACGCGGCCCCCCGCCCCACCAGCGCGCTCACTTCGACGCGCGAACCACCGGCACGCTCGGATCGAGCAGATAGCCGCCCGAGTCGTGCCGCACCAAGAGCTCACGGAGCCCCAGCTTGCGAAGCGTCGACAGCGCCACCTTCAACCGATTCTGCGCCGACTCGCCTGTCATGCGCTCGCCCGGCCAGCCGGCGTCGATCGCGGCGTCGACCGAGAGCGGTCGGCCCGGGGAGTCCTCGCGCAGCGCGAGCAGCGCGGTCACGAGGCGCCAGAGCACGAGGCGGCTCGAGAGATCGACGTCGGTGCCATCGGGCAGGACCCATCGACGCGCCCCCTCGTCGACCGTGAGGCAGCGTTGGCCGAGGCGCTGCCGGAGGAGCCGCACCGCCAACCGCGCGTCATCCGACGCGCCGAGGATCGCGGCGCCCTCGAGCTCGGCGAGGAGCGCGAGGGCGCGCGAAGGGTCCTCCGTCAGCCGGAGGTGCGCGCGATGAGCCCGCACCGCCGCCTCGACGCCCGAGTCGTCGACCCGCGCGAGGGCGCGCGCGCTCTCGTCGAAGGACTCCTCGGCGGCGTCGTGTCGCCCGCGGGTCGCCTCCGCCGCGCCCGAGAGCGCCGAGGCGATCGCCAAGAGCCGCGCGTCGCCCACGCGCCGCAGGCTCGAGCGCGCGGCCTGGTAGCGCGCGCACGCGATCTCGAGCGCGCCTCGTTCGTGCGCGAGCGCGCCCGAGTAGACGAGGAGGTGCGCCGTGTAGAGCCGATGTCCGGCGCGCTGCAGCCGCTCGATGGCGCGCGCGTAGAGCGCCGCGGCCTGCGCGACCCGGCCCTCTTCTTGCTCGAGGATCGCCAGGTTTCCCTCGGCCAGGCCGAGCTTGATCGGGTCCAGCTCGCCGTCGAGGTCGGCGAGCGCGGCGTCGTACGCCTCCCGCGCCTCCTCGAGCCGTCGTTGCTGCAGCCGCAGCGCGCCGAGGTCGGCGCGCAGGCCCGCGGCCTCGTCGGGGAGCGCGAGCTCCTGCGCCAGGTCGAGCGCGCCGACGTAGGCCTCTCGCGCCTCGTCGAGCTGTCCGCGCGCCTGCGCGACGAGCCCGACCACCCGCCGGGCGCGCACGGCACAGCGTCGCGGCGGCGACTGCGTTGCCGCGCGCGACGCGCGCGCCACGTCACCGCGCGCGAGCTCGGCGTGCGCGAGCTCGGCGAGGCGGCGGCCCAGCTCGTCCTTCGCGCCATCCGGGGTCATCGTGTGCGCGCGCTCGTACGACGCGATGGCCTCCTCGACGCGGCCCGCCGCTTCGAGCGCCCGCCCGCGCAGCGCGTGCAGGGTCGCGACGGCCGTGGGACCACTCGTCGGATCGTCCGAGGCGGCCCGCCGCGCGTCGTCGAGCCGCCCGACGAGCTCCGTCGAGGCGACGCGGCCGATGCGCGCGCTCGCGATGCCGAGCAGGAGCGCGCGGCGAAGGGCCGGGTCCGCGTCTTGGTCTTCGTGGGCGGCCTCCAGGTCGCCGAGGACGTCGAGCAGACGCCGCGTCGCGTGGTCGCTGCGTCGCCCGGCGTCGAGCTCGCGGGTCGCGCGCGCCGCGAAGTGGTGCGCGTGACGGTGGGCCGCGGGCGTGTCCTCGCCACGCCGCGCCGCGTGCTCGGCCGCGAACTGGCGCACGCTCGCGTAGAGCCGGAACCGGCCGTCGGGCTCCCGCGCGACCAGCGACCGATCTGCGGAGGGCTTGGAGCGAGGGCAACGAGCCTCGCCCAGCACGGCCTCGCCGCCTCGAGGTCGAAGGGGCCGCGGAAGGTCGCGCAGCGGCAGAGCGCGACCTGGTCGGCGTCGGAGAGCCGCTGCCACGAAGCCTCGAGGGACTCTCGCAGGCTCATCGCGCCACGCCCGCGGGGGAGGTCCAAGTGCGCGGCCAGCCGATCGAGCAGCTCGTGCGGCGCGAGCACGTGCAGCCGCGCCGCCGCGAGCTCGATCGCGAGCGGGACTCCGTCGAGGGCGGTGACGACCTCCTCGAGCGCGCGACGTGCCGCGTCGTCGCTCGGCTGGATCGAGGCGCGCGCCATCAGGACGCGCGCGGCGTCGCTCGGCCCCTCGCGCGCGTCGGTCGAGAGCGGGCCGACCTCGATGAACGACTCCCCCTCGAGCCCGAGGCGCTCGCGCGACGGTCACGATTTGCGCGTTATCATGAGCGCAGCAGGCGAGCTAATGATCGGCGCGAGCGCCGCCGCGACGTGCTCGGCCTCGTCGAGGACGAGCACGACCTCGGGGCGCGTCTCGAGCGCCCACGCGAGCTCGTCGAGCCACGGCAGGTCGGGGCTCGGACCGGGCTCGAGCTCGACCCAGCTCGTCCGGACGTCGAGCGCGAACGCGATCCGCGAGGCGACGTCCTCGGCGCCTCGGGCGTGCGCGAGCTCGACCCACACCGCGTCCGCTTCGGCCTGCGCGAGCGCCACGGCGAGCCGGGTCTTCCCGATGCCCGGCGGTCCGAGGAGCGTCACCAGCCGCTCGCCCGCGTCGAAGAGCGCGCGAACGCGCGCGAGCTCGGGCTCGCGCCCGATGATCGGACCCAGCGGGGTGGACGGGACGGACGTCATGCGGTGGAGCGAGTGTATGGCGGATGCGCGGCGGCGTGTCCCGCGCGACGGGGCAACGGCCGGCGACACGCCCAGGGTGGCCCGCGGCGCGCCGCTCGGGGTGCACCTCGAGGCGCGCGGGCTTACAACCGCTCGTCGCGCCGGGTGGTGCGAGCGCTGGCTCGCTCGACTCGGTCGTGGGGGAAATGAGGGAGAGATGAACCGCTCGTTCCGTTGGCTCTCGGTGCTCTCGGTGCTCTCGGTGCGCTCGGCGCTCGCGGCGTTCTCGGCGCTCTCGGCGCTTTCAGTGGTTGCTTGTGAGACCCCTGTGCCGCCGCCCGATGCGCCGCCCGATGCGCCGCTCGGTCCTGGGACGTGGGGCGAGGCCGCCGCGGAGCTCCGGGTGCGCGTGGTCGACGCGCGCACCCGCGCGCCCTTGGTCGGCGCCTCGGTCACGTCCGACGACGTCACGGCGACGACCGACGCGCGCGGGGAGGTGGTCCTGGCGAGCGGCGACGCCGTGACCGCCCGCGCCGAGGGGTTCGTCACCGAGACCTTCGTCGGAGCCGAGGCCGGCGCGTTGACCATCGCGCTCGAGCCGACGACCCCACGCCCGACGCGCCGCGTGCGGCTCACGATCCCCGCGTGGGCGGCCCTCGTCGCCGAAGAGGGCGACCAGCTCGTGGCGCGTGTCCAGGTGGCGCGCGACCGCCGGATCGACGCCGACGCGAGCCCGAGCGGGGAGTGCCTCGGCGCCGACGCGGTCTGTGAGGTCATGCTGGAGGTGAGCGAGGGCGCGAGCCTCGTCTTCGCGGAGCTGCTGCGGATCGACGACGCGCTGCGCCCGACCGTCGAGGAGCCCGTGGGGCTCGCGCTCGGCGAGGTCGCGGAGGGCGCGCTCGAGGCCTCGCTCGCGCGCCACGCGGCCACGCTCGAGGTCACGCTCGATCCGCGTCTGCCCGGCTCGCCCGGCGGCGTCGACGCCGTGGTCGGCGTGCCTGGCGTGCGGGTCGGCGAGCGGGTGATGCTCTACGCGACGCCACGCGCGGACCGCACGCGCTTCCTCGTCCCCGCGCTCGAGGGGACCTTCGCGGGCGCGACGCTTTGGGCCGTCACCGTCGGCTCCGGCAGAGGGCTCACGACGCGGACGGTGTCCCGCGCGACGCCGGGCGAGGTCCCGACGGCGTTCCCTTCGCTCGAGCCCGTGAGCGCGAGCTCGACGCGCGCGGGGGACCGGCTCTCGCTCTTCTACGACGCGCCGCTCGCGACGTTGATCTCCCGTGACCGCGTCGTGCGTATCTTCGACCGCCGGGCGTCCGTGCCGAGCGAGTGGCTCGTGGGCGAGACCACGCTCGTGGTCACGGACGCGCCGCGCGCGCCCGAGGGCTGGGACCTCGACGAGGTCGAGCGCAGCTGGGCGCGGCGGGTGACCATCGCGACGCCCTGACGCGGCGCGAGCCGATCTGGCCGCGGACTGGCGCGCGGAGCGCGAGCCTGCCGGCTGGCGCGCCGCGCGAAGCTCATCGGATCGCGGCGCTGCACCACCGCGCGCTCAGGCCGCGGAGATCACGCCTCGCGCTTCGCCTCGAGCGCTTCCCACCGCGCGAGCAGGCGCTCGACCTCGGCGGCGGCGTGCTCGCGCGCGCTCATCAGGGCAGGCAGCTCGTCCTGGCGATCGGCGTAGACGCTCGGATCCGAGAGCGACGCGTCGAGCTCCGTGAGCTTGGCCTCCGCGGCCTCGATGACTTCGAGGATGGTCGCGAGCTCCCGCTTCTCCTTGGACGTCAGCCCGGCGGGCTTGGCGGCGGGCGCGGCGGCGCGCTGGGCCTGCTTCGCCTCCTTCGCTTCCTCTCGCGCCTCGGCGGCGCGCTCCGCGTCGCGCGCGGCGCGCAGGCGGCGGTACGTGTCGTAGCTGCCGGCCCAGCGGACCGGCGCTTGGCCCGGCTCGAGCTCGAGGATCGCGTTGCAGGTGCGATCGAGGAAGTAGCGATCGTGGCTCACCACGAGCGCGGTCGCGTCCGTCTCGAGCAGCATCTCCTCGAGCGCGCCGAGGGTCATCACGTCGAGGTCGTTCGTGGGCTCGTCGAGCAGCAGCACGTTCGCCGGCTCGAGGAGGAGCTTCGCGAGCAGCACGCGCGCGCGCTCGCCGCCGCTGAGGTTGCCGACCTTCTCCCGCACGCGGTCGGGGCCGAAGAGGAAGCGCGAGAGGTACGTCCGGACGTCGACCGTGCGCTCGCCCTCCGCGGTGTGGAGCGTGAGCTTCTCCTTCGGCCCGGCGACGTTCTCGGCGATCGAGGCGTCGTCGACGAGCCCGGCGCGCGTCTGGTCGAGGTACGCGAAGCGTGTGCTCGGGCCGACGACGATCTCGCCGCCCGTGACGATGCCCCCGGGCCGCCGTCCGCTCGCGTCCGTCGCGCGGCTCTGCTCCCCTGCGACGATGGCGCGCAGCAGGGTGGTCTTGCCGACGCCGTTCGGTCCGACGATGCCGATGCGGTCGCCCTTCTGCACGATCAGGTCGAGCCCCTCGAAGAGCGTCCGGGTGCCGTCTCCTTCGGCGGGCACCGCGAGGCCGAGTCCGCGGATCTCGAGGATGGTCTTGCCGAGGCGGGTGGTCTGAAGCGTCAGCGCCGCGCGGCGCTCGGCGCGCGGCGCGTCTTGATCGAGCGCCTCGTGCGCCCGGTGGATGCGGGCCTTCTGCTTGGTCGAGCGCGCCGAGGGCGACCGACGCAGCCAGTCGAGCTCGCGCCGCAAGAAGTTCTGCCGGTTCGACTCGGCGCGATCGGCGAGCGCGAGGCGCTCCGCCTTCGCCTCGAGGTAGGCGCTCCAGCCGCCGTCGTAGACGTGCACGCGGCCGGCGTCGATCTCCCACGTCCGCTCGGTCACGCGGTCGAGCAGGTACCGGTCGTGGGTGACGAGGAGCACCGCGCCGCGGAAGCGCGAGAGGATCCACTGCTCGAGCTGCTCGATCGCCGCCGTGTCGAGGTGGTTGGTCGGCTCGTCGAGGATCGCGAGGTCCGGGCCGCTCACGAGCAGCCGCGCGAGCGCCACGCGGCGGAGCTCGCCGCCGCTCATCCCGTCCACGAGGCGGTCGGGGTCGGGCATGCCGAGGGCGTCGAGCGCGGCCGGGACGACGTGGTCGGCGTCCCACCCGCCGAGGCGTTCGACGGTGGCGGCCGCCTCGGCTTGCTCGGCGAGCAGCGCGTCGAGATCGCCGCCGCCTTCACCGAGGCGCGTGGTCACGGCGTCGTGTCGGCGCCGCGCCTCGTCCCACGCCGCGAGCCCCTCGCGCACCACCCGCGCCGCCGTGTGGCCGGCCGGGAAGCGGGGCTCTTGCGCGAGGTAGGCGACCGTAGCGCCGCCCCGCAGGATGACCTCGCCCCCGTCGGCGGCCTCGTCGCGGCGGCGCGCCTCGGGGATCTCGTCGGGGCTGGCGCCCATCGCGAGGATGCGCGCCAGGGTCGACTTGCCGCTGCCGTTGACACCGACGAGCCCCACGCGCTCGCCCTCCTCGATGGACACGTCGACGTGATCGAGCAGGACACGGGGACCGAAGGACTTCTGGAGCCCGCGAGCGACGAGGAGCGGCACGGGCGAGGTGTGACGCGCCCGGGCGCGCGCGTCGAGGCGCTCTCGTCGACGTGCTCTCGTGGTGCGCCGGTCAGCTTCCTTTGTGGGGCTGTCACCAGGTCGCCAGCCCCTCCCCCACGGGGCATGAAGCCCCGCGGGGCCCCCTCCCACGAGCCTCGCTCGCTCCGCTCGCTGCGCGCCGTCCGGTAGGGCGGCTTGCCAAACCGGCTGAGCTACTCTTCAGGGGATGCGCGTGTCGATCTCGACTCGCGGCCCGACCACCGTCGCGCTCGCCAAGAAGGCGCGCGCGGCGGCGTCCGCCTCGAGGTGCGCGCGGGCGAACGCCAACGCGTAGATGCGGACGACGCGCTCGTTCTCGATCTGGTCGGCGGACGGGCCGCCGGGGCATTGCAAGAAGCTCGGGAAGCGCCGGCAGATGTCGGTGAACGAGTTGTGGTGCGCGCCGAGCAGGTTGACGCGGACGTCGTCCGCGCCGTCGAGCGCGGCCCAGTAGCGGTCGCTCGAGGCGGCGCCCGGAGGGTGACCGTCGAGCTCCGCGACCATCTGGAGGACCGGGCGCTCGAGGGCGCGCACGCCCGCCTCGCCGAAGAGGCCGAAGTCGCCCGCGGCCATCGAGACCCCGGCGACGAAGCGCGGATCGGCGAGCCCGGCGGCGAAGCGATCGAGCGCGTCCTGGTCGAGCTCGTCGCAGATGTCGCTCGAGACCTCGCCGGCGGGGCAGCCGGTCTCGATGTGCTCGACGTCGTAGACTGCGCCGAGCAGCGAGTACGCGGTGTACCCGCCGAAGCTGTGGCCGCTGATCACGCCGCGCTCGCCCACGACCCCCGCGAAGGGCGCGCTCGCGCGCAGGTGGTCCCAGCTCTCGGAGACGTCGTGGCTGCGCAGGTAGTAGATCTCGGTGCGCCGGTCGCCGCCGTCGAGCGTGGTGTTCCCCGTATGACGCGGCGCGAACGCGACGTAGCCGTGCGACGCGAGGTGCTCCATCAAGAAGGTGCTCGCGCCCGGGACGGCCTGGTGGCCGTGGGAGTAGGCGAAGACGGGGAAGGGGCCCGCGGCGGGCGGGGCCCCCTCGAAGGCGCGCGGAGCGCTCGCGAAGGGGTAACGAGGGGCGGTGCCCTCGGTCGCCTCGGTCGGGTACCAGACGAGCACGACGATCTCGCGTGCGCCGCCGCCGTCGGGCCGCTCGTACTCGAACGTGAGCTCTCGGTAGCCGACGTTCCAGCGCCCGGGCGCTTCGAGCGCCTCTTCGAGGGGGGCGCCGCCGCAAGCGAGCAGGCCGCCAGCGAGCGAGGCGAGGGTGAGGACGGTGAGCGGTGATCGCATCGCGGCCGAGCGTACCACCTACTTGCGCAGCTCGATCTCGGGGGGCGCCTTGAAGAAGGCGTTCCGGGCCGGATCGTTGAAGGTGCGGAAGTCGATGTCCCACGGCACGATCGTCTGCTGGCCGTCCTTCGAGGTGAGCGTCATGGCCTTCGGGGTGACGCCGCGATAGCTCGAGTCGGCGGGCAGATCCTCGTTGTCGCGGCCACCCGCGCTGAAGAGCGTGATCAGCGTGAGCTGGTCGTCGTCGTAGACACGCGCGAAGCCGGAGTCGACCTTCTCGTGCCCGCGGACGATGGTGTGGCAGCCCATGCGGTGCAGGAAGGCCGCCGCCTGCATGCGGCCGAAGGGGAAGCGCGCCGACTGCTCCTGCAGGGCGGCGGGGATGACGTCGGCGGAGCTCGGATCGCTCCACATCATCTGGAAGCGCGCGTCCGGGTCGTTCAGGAAGGACATGTCCCTCCACCGCTCCTTCACCAGCAGGTCGCGCGGGATGCCCGCGTGCACGAAGAGCGTCCGGTCGAAGAGGAGGGCGCTCGGCATCTCGTCGAAGAGCGACATGTAGTCGCGGAAGACGTCGATCGGCAGGTGTGGCTTGAGGGTGTTGATCGCCTCGGCCGGCTTCACGCCGCCGAAGATCTGCCCCTTGTACTCGATGTAGTACTCGTGGTTGCCGCGCAGCACGTAGACGTGCTCGGGCGCCGCGACGAACATCTGCAGCGCGCTGCGGAGGACGCCGTTGAGGCTGAAGAGGCCGCGGTCGATGTAGTCCCCGAGCAACACGAGCAGCGGCTTGGGCAGGCTCGGGTCCTTCTTGAAGGCGGCGACCTTGTCGAAGAACTCCGCCTGCATCACGGCGCCCTTCAGGCACGAGTAGCAGCCATGCAGGTCGCCGAGCACCGTCAGCTCGTAGCCCGCGGGGTGCGTGGCCGGGCAGACGTAGACGTGTCCGTCGAGGAAGGGCTGCTCGCCCGCGAAGTCGTCGACCTTCTGCGCGCCGGCGAGGCGACCGCTGCCGCCCGCGCGCTGCTTGGTCCAGATCCCGCGCACCTGGTCGAGGAGCTGACGGTCGAGCTCGATCTGCTGGAGGATCTTGTCCTTGTCGGCCGAGTAGTGGAACTCGAGCTTGCCGAAGAACGGGTGGTCGGGCTTGGAGACTCGGCGCTCGATGGGGGACGCGATCGTGGTGCGCGGCGCCTCGAAGTCGGGCTCGAGCTCGAGCCCGAGGTCGGCGTGGAAGAGCTCGACGAGCTCGGCGCGGAACTTCGCCTCCGCCGGGTGGACCTGTCCGTCGGCGTTGATGAGCTCGTCGACCGCCTCCATCAGCACCTCTTGGCTGTCGCGGTCGAAGCCCTGGAAGAGCTCGAAGCACTTGAGCTTCAGTTTGGCGTGGATGAAGGCGTCCTGGTTCTCGTTCTGCGCGACGGCCTCGGTGAAGAGGTCCCGGACGTAACGGTCGATGTTCTCGAAGACCTCGAGGAAGTGCGTCGAGAAGCGCGCCACGAGCTCCCCGCGGAGGGTCGGGTCGGCGTCCGGCATCCCGGTGGCGACGCGCTGCTCCACGAGCTTGCGGACGTAGTCGCGGACGTAGTCCTTCTCGGACTCGTCGAAGTCGCCGTCGATGTACCCGAACGTCGTCAGGTAGAAGATGATGGCGTGCATCTGTTGTTCGGCGACCTGGGGGTCCGTCGAGAAGCGGATCATGGCGCGGAGCATACCCGCCAGCGGCGCTGCGAAGAACCGGCCTTCGAGGATTCGGGGTCGGGGGGCGCCCGACGTGGCGCCCGACGGCGCGAGGTCGCCTCGTGTGGGCACGCGCCATCGTCGGGTGGACTCGCGCGACGGGTCGAGCCCAACTCCGCGACGAGCGACTCGGTGGACCCCGCGATGGGCCCGACGAACGGCGGCATCGACGGCGGACGATGGACGACGCTGGCGCGCGGATAGAACGTGTTCCATACTCTCCTTGCCAGGGGGGACTGGCGAGGAGGGAGCCGCAGTCATGCGTTCGCTGACCGTCATCGCGCTCATCGGAGCGCTCGTCTGCGCGCCGAGCGCGCTCTCGGCGCAGCCCTCGATGCGCCTCACGCCGCCCGCCGAGGCGTTCCGTCGCCCTCCGGTTCAGCTCGAGCGCGACGCGCAGCTCTCGCTGCCGCCCTGGGTGACCTGGATCGGGCTCGCGGCGACGGCGGCGCTCGGGACGTCCTTCGTCTGGTCGGCGGCGACCCTCCGGGACGCTCGCATCGCCCGCGACACGGGGCAGGACGGCGGCGACGCGTGGTTCGTCCGTCGGCGCCGCCAGGCGATCGCGCTCGGCGTCGCGACCGGCGCGGTGGGGCTCGCGACGGCGCTCGTCGCGCTGTTCGCGACGCGATGGGATCCTCCGAGCGCCGAGATCTGGGTGACGCACGAGGGCGGCGGCGTGAGCTACTCCCGAACCTTCTGAGCGCGCTCGTCGGAGGAGCGGGCCGCTCGTTGCCGAGCGCGGGCCACGCTGCCACGGTGCGCAGCGTGCGAGTCTTGGTCACCGGAGCGACGGGGTTCATCGGTCGAGCGATCGTGGAGACGCTGCTCGGGCGCGGGCACGAGGTGCGCGCGACGGTGCGGAGCCTCGGCGCGGGCGCCGCGCGTGGGCTCGCCGACCGAGGCGCCTCGCTCTTCGAGGCGACGCTCGGGGATCCGAGCGCGCTCGCCGAGGCGGCGATGGAGTGCGAGGTCGTCGTCCACGCCGCGGGGCGCCACGACGATCTCGCGAGCCACGAGGCGCTCGGGTGGCTGCACGTCGCGGGCACCGAGAACGTGCTGCGCGCCGCGCGTCACGTCGGCGTCCGGCGCGTCGTGGCGATCGGCTCCTCGGACGTGACGCTCCACCGCGGCGCGCGCGTCGGGTGGAGCGAGGATCGCACGCTGATGAAGCCACCGGTCGGCGTCGTCGGCCGGACGAAGCTCGAGGCCGAGGAGCTCGTCATCGGCGCCGGTGCCGCGCTCGAGGTCGTCGTCCTCCGGCCCGGTCGGGTGTGGGGACCGGGCGACGCGTCGTGGCTCCCCGCGCTCGCGCGCGAGGGCCTCGAAGGAGGCATCCGCCTCTTCGGGCCGGGCACGAACCTCGTGCCGACGACCTACGTGGACAACCTCGCGGAGGCGGTCGCGCTGGCGCTCGACGCCCCCGGCGCGGCCGGCATGCCCATCTACGTGGTCGACGCGGAGCTGAACTTGGCCAGCGACTTTTTCGGTGGGCTGAGCGCCGCGCTCGCGCTGCCGCCGCCGCGCACGAGCGCGGTGGGATCCGTCTCGCTCCTGCCGGGGATGGGGGCGCTGCGCGGCGGGGTTCCCCTCGCCGAGGTCCTGCGGCGGGCGCGGAGCGCGTCGTTCACGACCGGGCGGGCGCATCAGCACCTCGGCTTCTCGCCCCCGGTCTCGCTCGAGGAGGGCCTCGCCAAGCTCGCGGCGTGGGTGGACGCCCGGGGCGGGGCCCGGTCGCTCGCGGGCTGACGCGATTCATCGTGACGATGTGCGCCGCGAGGGAGCCACGCGAGGTGCAATCATCGTGACGGCGGTGTCGCGCGCATCATCGCGATGGTGTAGCGCGCGGCGCATCGTCACCATGATCGTGCCAATGACGGCCGAGCGCTCGACGGACGATGACGTTCTCGCAATCCTCCGAAAACGTGAGAAACGTCCGTGAGCGGTGTTCGCTTGTTGCGCGGTTGCGATATCCTCGTCGCGTGACGCGCTATCTCGCTTGGTCTGCTCCCCTCCTCCTCCTCGCTCTGCCGGCGTGCTCCCCCTCGGGTGGCTCGGGCCCCGACACGCGCACCTGCACGACCACGGCGGACTGCCCCTCGGGTCAGACCTGCGTGGACGGTCGCTGCCGCGAGTCGACGGGCGTCGACGCCGGCGTCGACTCGGGCCCAGTGCCCTTCGACGCGGGGCCTCCGGCGACGGTCTACTGCCCCGACTACCCGTACACCGCCGCGGACTGCGGTGACGTCGAGGTGCAGGACGAGATCCGCAACCGCGACAGCGACGGCGACGGGCTCACGGACCTCGCGGAGCTCTGCGAGCACGGCACCAACCCGTGTGACGAGGACAGCGACGGCGACGGCATCTCCGACCTCGTCGAGGTCTCCTACGGGAGCGACCCGAACGACGCCACCGACAACCCGCGCTCGCGCGGCGACTTCGTCTTCGTCGTCCCCTACAGCCCGCCCGACGAGGCGCCGATCGATCCCGACCCGACGCGCGACGCGCTCTCCTTCGGCACGGACCTGCAGAAGGTCGACGTGTACGTGACGATCGACACGTCGGGATCGATGAGCGGCGAGATGACCAACCTCCGCACGAGCTTCCGGTCGACCATCGTCCCCCAGCTCGCGGCGCGCATCCCGGATGTCTGGTTCGGCGTGGGTCGCTTCGAGGATTGCCCGAGCTCGAGCTGCGCGAACGCGATGAACAACATGCAGGACATCACGAACGACGTCGACATGGTCCAAGCCGCGCTCGACACGTTGACCGGCACCTGCGGAGGTCGCGAGCCCTACTATCAGACGCTCTGGCTCCTCGCGACGGGCGACACCTCGGCTTACGACGGCAACGTCCGGCCTCGTCCACGGCGATGCACGGATGACACGACGATCGGCTGGCCTTGCTTTCGCCCCGACGCCGTCAAGGTCATCGTTCAGGCCGGCGACGAGCGGATGGGCACCGAGAGCGCTGGATGCCCCGCGCGCTATCCGGGCCAGACCGCGGCTGCCGCGAGAGACGCGATGAACGCGGTCGGCATCCACTACATCGGCATCGACTCCAGCACGAACTCGACGCTCCAAGCCGAGATGCGCCAGATGGCGACCGACACCGGCTCGGTCGACGAGACCACCGGGCAGCCGATCTACTTCCGCATCCCCTCGAGCGGCGCGGGGCTCGGCGACAACCTCGTGACCGCGATCGAGCAGCTCACCCGCAACGTGCCGATCCGCGTCGACGCCATCGCCGAGGACGACCCCTCCGACGCGGTCGACGCCGTCGCTGCCTTCGTGCAGCGCCTCGAGACCAACACGAGCGGGGCGACGGTCGAAGGCCGCGTCTGCACGGACCTTCCCACCGGCGACCAGAGCGGCGACGGCTTCCCCGACCACTTCCCGCGGGTCTTCCCCGGCACCACCGTGTGCTTCGACATCATCCCCCGAGCGAACCAGACGGTGCCGGCGACGGCCGAGCCGCAGATCTTCCGCGCCCGCGTGCGGGTGATCGGCGACATGTTCACGCCGCTCGACGAGCGCGAGGTGCTCTTCCTCGTCCCGCCGCACGGTCCAGTCCTGCTCTGATCGGAGCTGGCGCGCGCTCCCAGGGCGTCAGGATCCTCCCGCCGACGAGCCCCCACGCGGGGGCCGTGAGCGTGTACGATGGCGGGCGACGTGAACGACGAGCTCTCGGAGGCGCTGCGTACGATCCACGGCTCGCTCGAGCGCTCGCCCGCGCTCGCCGGCGCTTATTACGCGCACTGGCGGCACCCCGAGCCGAGCCCCGCGCTCGACGACGCCATGCGCGCCGCCGCGGAGCTCGTCGACGAGCACCTCGCGGCGTGGACCGTCGCGTCCGACCGCCAGGCCTTCGTCGCTGCGCTGGGGGAGCCGACCGCGAAGGTCGTCTTGATCTGGTGTGACGCGAGCTCGGCGAACCAAGACGCCCGCCTCGCGACGCTGCTGAAGGTCGCGGCGTCGATGGAGGCGTGGCGGGACCACGCCCGCATCGTGGCGCGCAACCGCGTCGTCGAAGGCCCGCTCGTGGACGCGCTCCCCTGCGCGCCGCTGCTCGGGCCGGGCGAGGAGCTCGGCGCTCCAGAGAACCGGGAGGCGCTCGCGCGCATGGAGGTCCTGATCTGGGAGGCCGGCGCCCGCGCGCTCGAGGTGCCCGAGCTCGGGGCATGGCTCTGGGATCGAGAGACGACCTTCGAGGCGGTGATAGGCCGTCCCGCCCGCGGCTCGCTCCGCGGTCGCGTGCTCGCCGCGCGCTGCCTCGAGGTCGCCGTGCGCGGCATGCCGATGATGACCGATCCGGCGCTCGTCGGGCGGACGCTGCAGGTGATGCAGCCGCTGCTCCTGCACCCGGAGCCGCTCGTCTGGATCCACGCCGCGCGCGCGTTCGGGCGGCTCGCGGGCACCTTCGAGCCCCTCGAGGGGACGCTCCTCGACTGGGTCCACGGCGCGACCCCCGTACTGCGTCAGCGCGCCATGACCGCCTTCGCGTCCTTGCCCTCGAGCCGGCTCGCGTTCCTCGGACACGAGCTCGAGGCGGTCATCGACTCCCCAGAGAACGAGGCCTGGGTGCTCGCGGCGGCGGCCGCCGCGACGCCCTACCTCTACCACGAGCGCCGCGACCTCTGGGACCGGCTCGCCGCGCGCATCATGCGCGGAGACGGCGGCGCGGTGGCGGCGCGCGCGCTCGGCCGTGGGCTCGGCACACTCTGGCGCCGTGGGCCGGACCGCGAGGCGATCCGGGCACCCTTCCGCAAGCTGCGCCGCCGCGCCCGCCGCGCCCGCGCCGACGTGGTCGACGATTGGCGCCGCTGGCTCGAGCTGGTCTCCGTCACCGACCCGCTCGACGCCGCCGAGCGCGATCCGCTCGACGTCGAGCTCGGGCTCGAGAACCTCGTCCGCGTCGCCGCCGAGTACGACGACGAGGAGGCGGACGCGCGCGCGGCTCGCTTCGCCTCGACGCTCGCGACGACATTCACCGAGGCGCGCCGCGTGGTGCTCGGTGAGGGCTCGGTGCGCCACCGGGCCGCCGCCATGAACGCTTTCGAGGGATGCGCGCGCTCGCTCGCGCTGCGGCTCTGGGATCCGCTCCTCGCGACGCGCCCGGGCGAGCGCGCCGAGCCGGTCGACGAGCCGGAGCTCGAGGAGACGTGGAACCTCGTCGCGCGCGCACCCGCCGAGCTCCTCGAGATCGTGCGCACCCGGCGCGAGGCGAGCGAGGGAGACGACGACGAGGCGTTCACGCTCGCGCTCGAGGTGCTCGCGATCAAGCTCGGTGGCTACGCGCTCGACGCCTGTGGCGGTTAATGAGAGCGCGAGGGCGGGCCTCGCGGCGGAGGATGGCGCGAGCTCGGACCCGGACCCGGCCAGACGGCGCACGACACCTGCCTCTGGCTCCGCAAGCTCGAGGGCCTGGTCGACGGCTCGCGCGAGCTCCCGCCCGCGCTCGCCAGCGCCCTCAGCGCGCTCTTCTGGCGGCTGGTCGACACGACGCGGGGGACGGCGCTCGGCGAGGTCGACGACGTGGCCTGGCTCGGGCCCTTCGCCGCGTGGTGGGCGCTCGTCATCGATCGACCCGCCATCCTCCAACAGCTCGCGAACGCGCTGCCCATGATCGCCGACGGCGCGCTCGACACCTGCTGCGCGCTCGCCGACGCGACGCGCGCCGCGGTGGCGAGCGGCGAGCCCGCGGGCGCGTGGGCGCCCGCCGCCGCGGAGGCGCTCGAGGCGCTCCACGCGGGGGAGACGGAGCTCGCGCAAGGCCTCGGCGGCCTGGCGGCGGCGATCGAGCGCTTCTCGACGACCGCGGGGCCGCGCCCCGATCTCGAGGCGCATTGCGTCGATCTCGTGCTCGCCGCCGAGCGGCTCCAGGCGGCGCTCGCCGATCCGGTCCGCGCGCTCCGTCCGGCGGAGGCGGGGCCACGAGACGACTCCCTCACCCGCGTCTCCACCGAGAACGCGCCCCGCATGGCGACCATCGTCGCGCGCGCGGTCCGCGCCCGCGAGCCGGCGCTGCTCGACGTGTGGTTCGCGTCGCTCGGGCCCGCGACGTCGGCGCTCGTCGAGGCGGCGGTCGCGGGCGCGATCTCGCGCACGCCGCCGCCCCCGCCGGCGCCCAAGCGGCGCGAGCCCGAGACCATCGTCGGCTACGAGCTCGTGAAGCGGCTCGGTGAGGGGGGCATCGGCAGCGTCTGGCTCGTCCGCAAGCCCGGCGCCGATCGGTTCTTCGTGCTGAAGATCCCGAAGGCCGACGCGCTCGCGAGCGCGACCGAGACCGAGCGGGCAGGCATCCTCGCGTCGTTCAAGGACGAGGCGCAAGCCCTCGCCGGCCTCTACCACCCAAACGTCGCCAGCATCATCGACCGGGGTGTCACGCAGGACGTCCCCTATCTGGTGCTCGAGTACCTCATCGGCGCGGACCTCAAGGAGTACTCGGCCGCGAAGCTGATGAGCCTCTACGAGCTGCGGCACGTCGTCAGCGGGTGCTGCGCGGGGCTCACCGCGCTGCACAACGCTGGCCTCGTGCACCGTGACATCAAGCCGGCGAACGTCTGGCTCCGGCTGCCTCTCGCGGGCGGTCAGCGCTTCGAGCCCGACCAGCACCGCGACCCCGCCAAGGCGTCGCCGCTGAACACTGTGCTGATCGACTTCGGGATGGTGCGCGCGATGCGCGTGCCGCCCGAGGTCGGGGGGCGCTTCGTCGCGGGCACGCCCGGCTACATCGCGCCCGAGCAGGTGCTCGATCCCGTCGAGCTCGATGGCCGGGCCGACGTCTACGCGATGGCCGGGACCATCTACAACGTGACCACCGGGCGCGCGTTCTTCGACGACATCGACCAGCCCCGCGAGCGCATCTTGGCGCATATGCGGCAGGACCCGATGGAGGACGCGGAGCGTTTCCGCGCGTACCCCGCCGCGCTCGTCAAGCTGCTCCGCGCGGCGACCGCGCGCGATTGGCGCGATCGGCCGACCCCGCTCGAGCTCGCCCGGGAGTTCGAGGCAGCCCTCTGACGATGCCCTGACGATGGAGATGCGCTGGCGCCTCAGGGGGCCTGCGAAGGCAGGCCCGCGAGCAGCGCGAGGATGGTCTCCGCACCCACCGCGAAGCTCTGCTCGCCCGCCACGTGCACGCCGACCACGCTCCCGCTCGTGTCGAAGAGCGGCGCACCGTCGGGCGCCGCCTCGTCGTAGCGGAGCAGGCGCGTCCCGTCGCTGCGCACGTCGACGTCATCCACCTCGATGGCGACCGTCCGGGCCAGCGCGCCGGCGAAGCCATAGGCGAGCAGAGCCTGGCCGCGTCGCGCGGGGGATGCGTCCGCGTTCGGCGGCGTGAGCGTCACGACCGCGGGCAGATCGAGATCCAGCTCGAGCAAACCGACGTCGGGCCCGAGCTGCCCCTGCACGTGCGAGGGGTGACGCCAGAGCTGACGCGGTCGCACCGCCGTCGGTCCTCGGAGTTCGATCCCGTCGTCCCGGGAGGCCTCGATCGCGAGCACGCACGTCGCGGTCGTGGCGAGGACGCGGCGACGGATGGCGAAGGCCGTGCAGAGCGTCTCTTCGGACGAGATCCGCACGACGCGGTAGAGGGCGGCGCCGTTGGCAGCCGCGACGTGCGCGGGGTCCGGGCCGCTTCGACGCGCGCCGAGCACCAGCACGAGCAGCACCACGAGCATGATCGCCAGCACCGCCGCGAGCCCGACGACGACGCCGATGAGCAGCCGTCGGCCCGGCACCTGCTCGGTCTCCCGCGCCCGGCCGACGGCCTCCTCGATCATCAGCCCGACCGTCTCGCGACCATAGAGCTTGGGCTGCGCGAAGGAGGGCGCGGGAGGGGGCGCGGTTTGCGGAGGATGCGCGGGCGGGGGGACGGTGCCTGGGAGTCCGTGAGACGGCGCCTCGCCCACGGGCGTCGAGGCGACGGTCGCCGCGTCCGGCCGCACGATGGGGGAAGGGTAAGAGGGCGCGCGGGGAGCGTCCGCGAGCTCGACCCGCAGGCGGGGACCGCCGGGGCCGCACTCGATCTCGTCTCCGTTCCGGAGCGGGTGTCGCGTGATGCGCTGCCCGGCCACGAAGGTGCCGTTGCGGCTGCCGACGTCGACGACCACCCACTCCGCGCCTTCGCGTCGGATCTCCGCGTGGCGGCCGGAGGCGTCGAGATCCGCGTGTGGATCGAAGGCGACGTCCGAGTCGGGCATGCGACCGAGGCGCACGACCAGCTGATCGAAGGAGTAGCTCCGCCCGGTGTGCGCCCCGAAGGTCTGGTGGAGCCGGATCACCGTCAGAACGGGTTGGAGGGGACGCCGTCGTCGGACGTCATCGCGGTGGTCGTCATCGTGGTCGACGTCCTCGTCGACGTCATCGCGGTCGCCTCGGCCCCCGATGTCTCCGAGGTCGACGAGGTCGACGAGGCCATCGTGCTCGTGGTCGTCATCGGAGAGGGCCCCGAGGGCTCCGAGGTCGACGAGGTCATGGTCGTCGTCGGGGAGGGCTCGGTCGACGTCATCGTCGTCGTCGCGGACGTCGCGGTCATGGAGGTCTCCGACGTCGACCCCGCCATGGTCGCCGGATCAGCGCTCGACGGCGTTCCCTCACCGGTCGGGGCGTCGCCCGGGGCGGGCTCGGCGGCCATCGTCGCGTCCTCGCCGGGCGCTGGCTCGCCCTCCGCGGGGTCGCCCGCGTCCTGCGGACGGGTCGCGCCTTCGGGCAAGCGCAGCTCGACGTCGGTCGCGACCCCCGCGCGAATGTTGGGGCGCGCGCGCGCGACCACGGTGCCACCGCTGCGCGCCTCGAAGCGGTAGAAGCCTGGGAGCAGCTCGAGGCAGATGGTCTCGTTCTCGCGGAGCGGGCCGTACGATTGGTTGTCGACGAAGAGCTCGCCCTCGATCACGTCGGTGCGGACGCAGACCTCCACGGGCTCGGGCTCCGGGTCCGGGATCACCGGGACCACCTCGTCGTTCCCCTCGCCGTCGCTCGCGTGGATCGCGTACGCCGCGACCAGCGCGCCGACGATGAGCACGCTGAGGAAGAGCCCCCACGGAAAGCGGGGGGCGGGGATGGTGGGCGCGTCCCCGTCGTAGTCGATCGCCTCGCGCTTCTTCACGTCCGCGCCCGGCTTGCGCGACGACGTCTTCATCGTCGGCTCGCGAGGGGGGACGTCGCTCGGCCGCGGAGCGCTCGACTCGGGCAGCGGATATTGTTGGTAGAAGGCCTTGGTGTCGTTCGACGGGGCGAGGCCTTCGCCGCCGACGTCGGCGACGACGCACGTGATGTTGTCGTGGCCGCCGCCCGCGCACGCCATCTCGGCGAGCCGTCGCGCGATCGCCTCGAGGTCGTCGCCGTCGGCGAGGACGTCCTTGATCATCTCCTGGTGTACGAGGCCGGACAGACCGTCGCTGCACAGCATCAGTCGATCGCCCTGGCGGAGCTCGAGGAACGTGAGGTCGACGCTGACCTCCTCGGTCGTCCCGAGCGCCTGGAGGATGATGTTCGAGTGCTCGAAGGCCTCGGCCTCTTCTTCGGTGAGCTGGCCAGCCTCGATGAGCTGATTGACGAGGGATTGGTCCTTCGTGATCAGGGTCAGCTCGCCGCCGCGCAGCACGTAGCATCGGCTGTCGCCCACGTTGCCGATGAAGAGCATGCGGTCGACGAAGCCCGCGACGGTGGCGGTCGTACCCATGCCGCGACGGCTGCGGTCCATCTTGGCGGCGCCGAAGATCCGGGCGCCCGCCTCCTCGATCGAGTGGACGAGGCGGTGCGCGAACACGTCGCGGTCGGACGGGGGGCCTCCCGCGAGCATGACCTCGCGGATGGTGTCGACGGCCATCTTGCTCGCGACCTCGCCCGCGGCGGCCCCGCCCATGCCGTCGCAGACGGCGAGGATCAGGCCCTTGGGCCCCAGCTCACCCGAGTGGATGGCGTCGATCGGGCGCGGATCGTCCTCACCTCCCCAGAACGCCGTCTCGGTGTCGAGCTCGACGATGGCGAAGTTGTCCTCGTTGTGCTCGCGGACGAGGCCGACCTCGGTGAGGCCGAAATAACGGAAGCTGATCGGGCCCTTCGGGGGCGCGCTGTCGTGGCGCGCGGGCTTCTTGGGCTCCTCGGCCGCGGGCTCGTCTGGCGCGTCCGAGCGGCGTTTCGCGGCGGGCATGTCGGGCACGGTCGCCGTCACGTCGCCCTCGTCGCTCGCGCCGCTCTCGTCGGAGGTCGCCACGCGCTCGTCGGAGGACTCCTCTGCGTCCTTCTCCGCCCCTTCGGCGTCGTCGTCGCGCTTCTCGGTGTCGCTCATCGTTGCTCGTGCCCGTCGAAGCGAAAGAGGTGCCGGCCGACGCGGAACTGGTCACCCACGCGGAGCTCGTGCTCGCGGCGCAGCCGCAACGCGGTGCCGTTCGACGAGCCCAGATCCTTCAACGTCACTCGGCGCGTCGAGCGCTCGATTCGGATCGAGGCATGCCGACGGGAGAGGAAAGGATCGTCGGTGAAGACGATGTCGCCAGTCTCACGGCCCAACACGGTGTCGTCACGATACAGGTAGTGGACGTCGCGGCCTACCCCTTCCGTCGTCGTTTGGACCAGGCGCGCGAATCGGGGCGCCTCGGGGGTCCCGAAGACCAGGACCCCTTGGACGCTGGCCGGCCCGAGCGGGATCTCGGCGTCGTCGATGAGCTCGAAGCGGAGGAGCTGCTGGCCGAGCAGGATCCGGTCGCCGTCCGCGAGGTCCTGGGGCTCGCGGATCCGGACGTAGACCCCGTTCACCGAGTCCAGATCGCGCAAGAACCAGCGGGCCCCGTCGAAGCGGAGCCGCGCGTGGCGTGGGGAGAGGTAGGGGTCGTCCGTGAAGCGGAGCTCTCCTTCGCTGCGACCGAGATCCGTCTGGGGGACCTGCAGGGCGTGGGGGGCGCCGTCCGAGCCGTCCTTCAAGATCGCGACGAGTCGCACGTCCTGGGCGACACGGGAGACGGCGGCGGCGGGCGTCGGCGCCATCTGCGGCGCGATGGCCTGCGGGGCGGCCTGCGGCGGGGCGGCCTGCGGCGGGCCCGCTTGCGCGACGCCGGCGTAGGCGGTCCCGCAGAACTTGCACCGCGACGCCCCTGGATCGCCGATCCCTTGGCAGCGAGGGCAGATCGGACCGGGCGCGCTCATCGGTGAGGGGGGAGCGACGACGGCGGCGGGCGACGCGCCGAAGGGGGTCGGCGCGTACGACGAGTCGGCGACGGGCGCGGGCGCAGCGGGCGCGGGCGCCGCGAGCGTGTTCCCGCAGTGGACGCAGAACCGCATGTGGGCTGGGTTGCCCCCGCCGCAGCGCCCGCAGACGAGCTCGTGGCTCGGCGCGGGCGCGGGCGCCCCGAGCCGAGTCCCGCATTGCTCGCAGAACACGCTGCCGGCCTGGTTCTGGTGGCCGCATCGAGGGCACGTCATGCAGCGCGCAGTGGAACTCGCCGCGTGGTTCGCCGTCAAGAAGCGGGTGGTGGGTCAGCGGAGGCCGCGCTCGCTCAGGATGAGCCCGACTTGAAGGAGCGCGGCGCTGTCGAGCCCAAACCGACCCGAGCGCACGACGTCGTCCGAGCGCGAGGTGAAGCGCGAGGTCGTGAAGAGTCGGACGGCCACTCCCACGACGAAGCTCAGCGTCGGCGTGATCTCGGACTCGATCCCGAGGAGCAGGTCGACGAGGCCGCCGACCGCGCGGTGGCGGAACGCCTCTCCGAAGAGCAGCACCCCGAGCGAGGCGCCGAGGTAAGGGTGGACCTGGCGATCGCGGAGGAAGAAGCGCCGGGTCACCGCGCGCAGCGACTGCAAAGTGCTGAGCTCGTGAACACCGTTTCCGTCCAAGAACCAGACGTCGTAGCCGAGGCCGACGGTCTGACCTCGGGGCCACCGCCACTCCAACATCCCGCCGATCCCACCGCCCCCGCCGAAGACGCAGCCGGACCCCGTGGGGCAGAGCGGCCGCGTCGCGATCGGCAGCACCACGTCCAGGTGCACCTCGCCGGTGATCCGGGGCGGGTGATCGTCCGGGGGTGGGGGAGGCGCGTGGTCGTCGGCGCCCGCGACCCCGCCGAGCGCGTGCAAAGCGAGCAGGAGCAACCCGCAAAATCTCAATGAGGCCGCGGGGTTTCGATTCTCGAGGCGCAGCGCCTTCGCCGTTGTTGACAGGCCCACCGTGCCACCTATAGTTCGCGCCGATCGCGGTCGACCAGCGTTCGGCCTCATGTAGAAGCCTTCTTAAGAAGCCTCTTGTAGAAGAGGGTGACCGCGAGCAACGAGATGCCCCCGCGGTCGCCAGCGGGTCCACGATAGCGCAGGGTGACGACTCATGGAGATCTACCTCGACAAGCGTGCGGTACGTCAGATTCGGCTCTCGGCCGCGGATGCGATCGAGGAGGGCGACACCGAGACGCTCCGCGAGGACCTCATCGAGGCGTTCTCCGAGGAGCAGGTCGAGGAGATCGAGCGCCGCATCGACAGCGGAGACATCTTCGAGTTCATCTCGGAGGTGCTCGACGAGTGGGGCGGTGACGACATCGAAGAGCTCTTCGAGCTGCTCGAGGGTCAGCTCGCCGACGCCGACGTCGACCTCAAGTACTCGGCCCCCGAGATGGAGGACGAGGACGAAGAGGAAGAAGAGGAAGAGGAAGAGGGCGACGTCGAGTTCGAGGAAGAGCCGCCGCTCTGACCCGCCGCTCTGACCCGCCGCTCTGACCCGCCGCTCTGATCCGCCGCCCTGACCCGCCGCTCCGACGCGCCCATCAGCGGCGCGCGGCCTCGCAGTCTCGAGCGAGCCGCTCGGCGGCGGCGCGGCGAGACCGGCCGACCTCGAAATCTTCGACGACGCCGCGCAGCGCATCGCAGCCGCGCTCGTGATCGCCAGCCTCGAGGAGCATCACGCCGAGCTCGTAGCCGGCGGTGGCGCGCAGGCGCGACCGCGGGAAGTCCCGCGGGAGGCGCTCGTAGGAGCGGCGCGCGGCGTCCACGTCGCCCGCGTCTCGGTGAATCCGCGCGAGCCTGAGGCGCGCCTCGGGGAAGCTCGGGAGCGTGTAGCTCCCGACGAGGGTCGTGCGCTCGGCGCGTCGCAGCAGCGCCTCGAGCGCGGCGATCGCGCGAGGGGCGTCGCCGTCCTCCTGCGCGAGCTCGGAGAGGCGGAGCAGCGCGTCGTCCCAATGTCCGCCCTGCGGGTACGGGTAGCGCTCGACGAGGCGCTCGAGGGTCGCCCGCGCCTCCTCCCGCCGCTCGGCCTCGAGGAGCATGCCCGCCAGCCGCCAGAGCAGCTCGCCGCCGAGCGAGGCCTCGGCGAGGGGCGCCTCGAGGCGTCGGGCCAGCGCGATCGCGGCGTCGCGACCTTCGTGGGTCTCGACGTGTCCGAGCCAATGGTGCAGCGCTCGGCCGCCGAGGCCCGCGTCCGGGTGCTCGCGCACGATCCGCTCGAAGCCAGCGAGGGCCGCGGCGGTCTCTCCCGTGTGCTCGAAGCGGAGGTGCGCGGCGTCGTAGAGCGCGCGGGCCGTGCGCCGCGACGCGGGGCGCGCGGCCGCGAGCGCGTCGAGCACGGCGATCGCGTCGTCGTAGCGAGCAGCCGCGCGGAGCGAGCGGCTGCGTCGGTAGAGCGCCTCGTCGCGGTCGACGCGCCGGTCGGCGGCCTCCGCGGCGGTCGCGAACGCCGCCGCCGCCGCGTCGTGGCGCCCGTGGCGCGCGTGGCGATCGCCCTCGGCGAGGGCGTCCAGATGCGCCGCGCTCTTCGGGCGGGAGAGGGTCGGAGGGCAAGCGCAGAGCAGCGCGAGCGACGCGAAGGCGACGAGCCAGGCCGCGGAGCGGGCCGTCACCTGTCGCGCGGACCGGGCCACGGAGCGGGCCCTCGGCGGCCGCGCGGAGCGCGCGATCATTCGCGCGCGAGGGTCGCGAGCGCGCGGAGCGCTGCGTCGAGGGCGTCGTCGTCGAGATCCCGATGGGTGACGGCGCGGATGCGCTCGGGCCCGATCGCGCCGAGCCACACCCCGAGCTCGCGGGCCTCGGCGAGGAAGGCCTCGGCGGGTCGGTCGACGTCGAAGGGCACGATGTTGGTCTCGACGAGCGCCGGGTCGCAGCCGAAGCCCGCCTCGGCGAGCCCCTCGGCGAGACGTCGGGCGCGTCGGTGGTCGGCGTGCAGATCGTCGCGGTGGTGCTCGAGCGCGTAGAGCGCAGCGGCCGCCAGCAAGCCGGCCTGACGCATCGCGCCGCCCATGCGGCGACGCAGGCGCAGCGCCTCGTCGCGACGCGACGCGGGGAAGGCGACCGCGGAGCCGATGGGCGCGCCGAGGCCTTTCGAGAAGCAGACGCTCACCGTGTCGGCGGGGGCGGCGAGGGTCGCGACCGAGAGTCCCGTCGCGACGCTCGCGTTCCAGAGGCGCGCGCCGTCGAGGTGCACGCCGAGCCCGCGAAGCTTCGCGAGGTCGGCGAGCTCCACGAGGTCCGCCTGCGGGAAGACGCGGCCCCCCGCGTGGTTGTGCGTGTTCTCGACCGCCACCGCGGCCTGCTTCGCGTAGTAGAAGGCGGGCGGCCGGATGCGTGGCGCCAGCGTGTAGGCGTCGAAGAGGCCCCCGCCCGGCATTGGCGTGAGCTGAACGCCGCTCGTCCCGGCGGCCGCTCCGCTCTCGTAGAGGAGCACGTGCGCGTTCTCGCCGACCAGGATCTCCTCCCCGCGCTGCGCGTGCAGGGCGAGCGCGAGCTGGTTGGCCATCGTCCCCGAGGGCACGAAGAGAGCGGCCTCCTTGCCGAGGAGCGCGGCGACTTCCTCTTCGAGGCGGCGGACGGTGGGGTCCTCACCGTAGACGTCGTCGCCGACCTCCGCAGAGGCCATGGCGCGGCGCATCGCGTCGGTGGGGCGGGTGACGGTGTCCGAGCGGAGGTCGATCATGGTGCGGCGGGGAGCGTAGCAGAGACGCGCGCGGCAGCGGATGAACCGTCGGCGCGCGAGGTTGAGCGTCGTCGGTGGATGAACAGTCGACGCACGCGACTTCAGCGCGAGCGAGGGGCAGCGCCGGCGGATGAACCGCCGCGCCCGAGGTCAGCGCCGGCGGATGAACCCGCCGCGCCCGAGGTCAGCGCCGGCGTATGAGCCCGCCGCGCCGCGAGGTCGGCGCCGGCGGACGAACCGCCGGCGCGCGAGGGTCAGCGCCGACGTCGCCACAGCGCGAGGGCTGCGAGCGAGAGGAGCGCGAGCGGCCACGGATCGTCGCCGCTCGGGCTCGCTGCGCAGAGCGCGCCGCCGCTGTAGGAGCCCTCGAGTCCCGCGTCGAAGCCGCCGTCCGCGGGACCCGCGTCAGGAATGAAGCCGGCGTCCGGCGTGAAGCCGGCGTCCGGACGCTCGACCACGATCGTCGTCGAGTCGCTCGCGGTGTTCCCGGCGGCGTCCGTCGCCTCGGCCGTCACCTCGTAGGTCCCCGGCCCGAGCGGCGAGATCTCGAGCGTCCACGTCCCATCCTCGCCGACCGTCGTCGAGCCAGCCTCGACGCCGTTCACCGTGACGACGACCGTGGAGCCGGGCTCCCCGGTGCCGCTGACTCGACCCGAGGGATCGACGTCGGTGATCGCGACCGTCGTGCTCGTGTCGACCGTGAAGGTCGACTCGTCGGAGGCCATGTTGCCGGCCGGATCCGTGGCGGTCGCCGTCGCCGTGTGCGTACCTTCGGGCAGCGGCTCCATGACGTCGATCGTCCAGAGCCCCTCGCCGTCGGCGGTCACGGTGCCGATCTCGCGCGTCTCACCGTCGACCTCCACCGTCACGACGATGGTCGCGCCTGGTACCGCGGTCCCCGAGATCGTCGGGGTGGTGTCGTTCGTGGAGGTGCCGTTGGCGGGCGAGGAGATCGCGACCTCGGTGTTGGCGTCGATCGTGAACGTCGACGTGGCGGACGCGGTGTTGCCCGCCGCGTCGGTCGCCCGCGCCTCCGCCGTGTAGGTTCCGTTCGGGAGCGGCTCGGCGACCGTGACCACCCACGTACCATCGGCGCCGACCGTCGCGCTCCCGATCTCTTCGCCGTCGAGGGTCACGACCACGGTCGCCCCGACCTCACCCGTACCGCGCACGCTCGGCGTGGAGTCGAGCGTGGTGCCGCCGTCGGCGGGCGAGGTGATCGCGACCTCCGTGACCGTGTCGACGATGAAGGTCGACATGTCCATCGCGCTGCCGTTCGAGGTGCTCACCTCGGCAGTGGCGACGTGCATCCCGTCCGCGAGCGGCGCGCCGAGCGCGAGCGCCCACATGCCGTCGGCGCCCGCGGTCGCGGTGCCGACGAGCACGCCGTCGACGCTCACGCTGACGGTCGTGCCAGGGGTCGCGGTGCCCGCGATCGTCGGCGTGGCGTTCGCGATCGCGGCGCCGTCGTCCGGGACGACGATCGTGACGGCGACCACGGCGCAGGCCGCCGCCGGGGTGCAGACGCCGAGGGAGCACGCCGCCCCCGCCGCGAGCGCCGTCGTCGAGCAGCTCCCCGCGCCGCAGGCGTTCGTCGTGCACTCGTTGCCATCGTCGCACTCCGAGGCCTCGAGGCATTGCACGCAGGCGAAGGCGGTGAGGTCGCAGCGCGGGGTCGGCGCCGCGCAGCGGCTGTCGTCGATGCAGGCGACGCAGACGCTCGTCGCCGTGCAGACGCCGTCGGGACATGCGGTCCCCTCCTCGACGCCGGTGCTCCCGCACGCACCCGCGGCGCAGACGTCGGTGGTGCAAGCGTTGCCGTCGTCGCAATGCGACGCGAGGAGGCACTCGACGCAGGTGTTCGTCGTGGTGTCGCAGAGCGGGGTCGGGGCGGCGCATTGCGCCGCGCTCACGCACGCGACGCACGTGTTCGAAGGCGCGCCCGAGCAGACCAGGCCGCCCGCGCAGGCCCCGGGCGAGCCCGCCGCGACGGGGTCGTTCTCGCACGCGCCGCTGACGTTGCAGAGGTCCACGGTGCAGGGGTTCGAGTCGTTACATGCGGCGTCGCTGTTGCAGCGGGCGACGCAGGTCCCCTCGTCGCAGCGCCCGCTCGGGACGCAATCGCCCGAGCTGGCGCAGCCGGGGAAGCCGACCTCGATGCGGCAGGTGCCGCTGCAGCCGTCGCCATCGACGAGGTTCCCGTCGTCGCAGCCCTCGCCCGCGCCGACGACGCCATCGCCGCAGCCGGGGATGCGGAAGGGGGTGAAATAGCCGAAGAGTCCCGTCCCCGACGTCGACGTCGCGAGGCCGAGCTGGAAGTCGGCCCCCGCGCGGACGCTGTGGTTGCCGCCCGTCACGTCGAAGGTGACGGCGGTCAGGTCGGGTCGCCCAGGTACGGTCGCGTTCCGCAGGAACGTGGGCACGGATCCGTCGAGCCGGAGCGTGCCGATGGCGGCGGTGGCGATCACGACGCCCACCTGACCCGCGCCCGAGACGTTGAAGTCGGTCACCCAATCGCCGACGGGTGCGAGCACGACGGGCGGGATGATCGCGACGTCGATCTCGCAGCCCGCGCGGCCGGTGTTCTGGTAGACGTACGCGGGCGCGCTGGTCTCGATGTACATCAGCGTGGTGGCGCCCGAGAAGGTCGCGCGGTGGACACCGCCAGCGGCGAGGGTGGCGACCAGCGATCCGTTGATGCGGACCTCCGTGTCCGCCGTGTCGGCGACGATCGCGACATCCTCCCCTTCCGTCGACGGGGTGGGGAAGCTGTGCACCACGTACTGCGTTCCGATGCCGGTCGTCGGCAGGACGTTGTCGGCGCCGTCGTCGCCGCAGCCACCGGCGACGTCGCAGATCCCGGACCACCCGCGGCCGCCCGTCTCGACGACGATCGGGTCCGAGGAGGTGACGAGCGCGCCCATCGTCTCGCGGGTGCAGACGCCCCCCGGGATCGTCCGCGCGACGTAGGTCTGCCCGGGCGCCAGCGTCACCGAGAAGCTGAGCGTCGCGGCGGCCTGCCAGAAGGGCGCCGCGGCGCTGGGGGGCGCCGTGAAGGTCACCGTCCCGCCGAAGGGCGCGTAGACGCTCGCGTAGTCGAAGCCCGTGTCCGCCGTGCCGTCCCGGTTCAGGTTGTAGGCGCCCAGGCGGAAGCGAGTGCCCAGCGCGTAGTTGGCGTTCTTGATCGTCGAGGAGGACTGCCAGGGGCCGACGATGAGCCGGTGGTTGACGATGAGCTCGCTCGAGCTCGCCTCGATGAAGATGCCGCGCTCCTCGATCGTGTTGTAGGCACCCGCCGTCCCGAGGGTGGTGCTGAGGGGCACGATGAGCGGGCTGCCCGGGCTGACGGTGAACGCGGTCGGCGCCCCCGCGCCTCCGCGCCAGGTGCCCGAGATCGTCCCGCGCGGGCTCGCGAGCACCATGTCCCACCCGACCGTGTAACCCGGGGGCGTCGCGAGCGCGGGCGGCATGTAGAAGCAGGAGCGCCCGGCGGGGCACGCCTGCGCGTGAGCGTCGGCGTGCGCGAGCGCAAGCGTCAGCGCCAGCGTCGTCAGCGCGGTGCTCACGAGCGCGTCGCGCAGCCGAACGGAGTTTTTGGAGGGCAGCGAAGCTGTGCTCATCGAGGTCTCCCCTGGAGCGCGTCGTACGGCGCCCCGTCCACGTCGAGCGAGAGCGTAGCGAACGACCGGATGGTGTGGACAGAAGATTTAGGAGCGAGCGGAATCGCGTGCGGACTCCGGGATGGGGAGCTCTGGCGTGTCGCAGGCTTTGCGCGGCGCGCCCGATGCGCCAGGCTCTCGGCGCGGGAACCGAACGCCGCCCTCGGGCGTCGTAGGGGAGGCGCGGGCTTCCGGCTCCGTACACCTCGCTCGGGAGCCGCGCGGCGAAGGACGACGATGGCGATACGAATTCGTGGGCTACAGGTGCGCTATCGCGACCCCCGAGGCCGGGAGCTGACGGTGCTCGACGTCGCGGACCTGACGATCGACGAGGGGCGGCGGCTCTGCCTGGTCGGAGGGTCGGGCAGCGGCAAGACGACGCTCTTGAACGTGCTCGCGGGCATCGTGACCCCGACCTCGGGGGAGGTCCGCTACGGCGAGGTGGACATCACGAAGCTCGCCGAGGCAGAGCGAGATCGCTTCCGGGCGAAGAACGTCGGCTACGTGTTCCAGAGCTTCAACCTGCTGCAGGGGCTGAGCGCGCTCGAGAACGTGGCGATCGCGGGCTCGTTCGGCGGGCTCTCGGCGCGCGAGGCGCGGGCGCGCGCCAAGGGTCTGCTCGTGCGGGTCGGGCTCGAGCGCCGCCTCGACGCGCTCCCCGGCACGCTGAGCGTGGGCGAGCAGCAGCGGGTCGGGATCGCGCGGGCGCTCGTCAATCGGCCGAAGGTCGTGCTCGCCGACGAGCCGACCGCCAGCCTCGACGAGGATCGTGCGGACGAGGTGCTGGAGCTGCTCGAAGAGATCGTGGCCGAGGAGGGCTCGACGCTCGTGCTCGTGACCCACGAGGCGCGGGTGCGAGAGCGCTTCTCGGACGTGCTGGATCTGAAGGCGTTGAAGTCTTCGCCGTCGACGCCCGCGTCGAAGGGCCGGGCGGAAGAGGCTCGGGAGGAGGCGCGATGACCCTCTGGCAGCTCATCGTCCGGCAGCTCGCGCAGCGGAAGCTCTCGTCGTTCCTCACGGGGCTCGGCGTCGCGCTCGGCGTGATGCTCGTGAGCGGCATTCTCGTGCTCCAGGATCAGATGGAGAAGCAGATGCTCGAGCCAGGCCGCGGCTACTCGCTCGCGGTCGGGGCGCCGGGCTCGGCGCTCCAGCTCGCGCTCAACGCCGTCTACCACCTCGACAAGAGCCCGGGCCTGATGCCCATGCGGACCTGGCTCGAGCTCGAGGGTGACGACAGCGTCGCGCTCGCCGTGCCCTACGCGGTCGGCGACTCGTTCCGCGGCTACCGCGTGGTCGCGACGACCGAGGCGTTCTTCGATCGGCGGTTCCCTCACCCGGAGGGGGAGGGGCAGGAGAAGCTGGCCGAGGGGCGGCCCTTCGACTTCTCGCGCGAGCGGCTCTTCGAGATGCTCGACCGGATGGGGGCCGCGTCGTTGACCGAGGGCGCGGCGGAGCCCGCGTCGGCGGAGGGTCCGGAGGGAGAGCACTCGCACGCTCACGAGCACGAGGGCGAGCACGCGCACGAGCACGATGCCGACGAGCGCGGGGACGAAGGCGAGCACGCGCACGCGCACGAGCACGCGGCGCGCGCCGCCCACGAAGGCGAGCGCGCGCACGACGGGCACGACCACGCTGCGCACGCTGCGCACGAGGGTGAGCACGCGCACGAGGGTGAGCACGCGCACGAGGGCGAGCACGACGAGCACGACGGGCATGACCATGCCGCGCACGCGCACGAGGGTGAGCACGACGGGCACGACCAATCCGCGCACGCTGCGCACGAGGGCGAGCACGCGCACGAAGGCGAGCACGACGGGCACGACCACGCCGCACATGCCGCGCACGAAGGCGAGCACGCGCACGAGGGTGAGCACGACGAGCACGACGGCCACGAGCACGCCGCGCACGGCGACCACGACCACCACGACCACGACCACGACCACGGCGGCGTGATGGAAGCAGTGCTCGGCGCCGAGGTGGCGCGCGCGCTCCGCATCCGCGTCGGCGACATGATCGAGCCGACGCACGGCATCGAGGACGACTCGATGGCCCACGACCATGAGCACCTCTGGAAGGTCGTCGGCATCTTGAAGCGCACGGGCACGCCCGTGGATCGCGTCGTCTTCATCAACCTCGACAGCTTCTTCGCGATCGACGAGCACGCCGCGGGCGGCCTCATCCCGGGGACCCAGGAGGCCGCGCTGAGCAGCGTGCTCCTCTTCCCGCGCGGCGGGGTGCACAAGGCGATGTTGCTCTCGCGCCTGAACCGGCGGCCCGACGTTCAGGTCGCGGACGTGAACGAGCAGATCCGAAACCTCTTCACGATCGTCGGCAGCGTGGACGTGCTCTTCTTCATCGTGAGCATCCTGGTGGTCGTGATCGGCGTGCTCTCGATCCTCGTCGCCATCTACAACACCATGAACGAGCGGCGGCGCGAGGTCGCGATCCTCCGCGCCATCGGCGCGCGAAGGAGGACGGTCTTCGGCGCGATCGTCGGGGAGGCCGCGACCTTGACGGTCTTCGGCTCCCTGGCGGGGCTCGTCCTCGGGCACGTGCTCGTCTGGGCGGCGAGCGGCCACATCGGCGAGGTGGCGGGCTTTCGGCCGCTCGCGAGCACGCTGCTGCCGGCGGAGCTCCTGGTGGTCGCGATCGTCACGGCTGGTGGGGCGCTGGCCGGCGTGGTGCCTGCGTGGAAGGCTTACTCGACCGACGTCGCCGAGAGCCTGCGCCCGCTGTCCTGACGCCGCGGGGCCTCGTCGAGTGACGTCGCCGAGCGCCTGCGGCCGCCGTCCTGGTCGTGAACCCGGCTTGCGCGACGGGCCCGCTCGTCGAGGGGGCGGTCGCGCACCGGTTGCGGTGGCTCGGGGCGTCCCCGCGTGGAAGGCTTGCGCGGCGCGGCCGGGGCCTCACGCTCCGAGACGTGTCGCGCGAAGGTCCCGAGATGAGCGAGAAGAAGCAGAACGACTCCGGTGAGCCCGCTGCCGAGGGTGCGGTGGACGAGACGTCAGCGGCCGAGCAGGCCGAGGCGTCGTCGGTCGAAGACGCCGGAGCGAAGGCCGAGACGTCCAAGGCCGGGAAGCCCGAGGCGGCTACCGAGGCGAGCGCGACGCCGGAGGTCGCGAAGGGCGGCAAGTCCCGCGGCGCCAAGCCCGGCGAGGGCGATCCGAAGGGCCCGAAGCGTGGCCCCATGGACACCGTCATGCGGGGTCTCATCATGGTCGCGCTTGGCGCGTTCGTGACGACGCCGCTGTGGTGCCAGGCGTCGCAGACCGAGAATTTCCGCCGGACCGAGTTCCGCGCGGATCGCGCGGACGACTCCAACTCCACCGAGGGGCGCCTGGCGGCGGTCATCCGGCGGCTCATCACCACGGCCGCGCAGGATCGCGAGGTCGACGAGGGCGAGGCGATGCGCGAGCTCTCGACCATCCTCGCGGAGGCAGGCATCGGGACCGCGCAGGGGCGCGTGCAGGCGACCGACCAGCTGATCGGCGACATCCTCGCGCAGGCCGCGGAGGCGGACGGCCGCAGCTTCGGGCAGATGCAGGAGCAGGCGATCCTCGGTCAGTCCCGCATCATGGCGCGCACGCTGATCACGCAGCTCGGCGGCGATCTCGACGACGACGACACCGAGGATCCGCCGGGCGACTGGACCAACGCGTCGTGGCCCGTGATCAGCGGCTTCCAGTACGAAGAGGGCATGGAGCTGCCGGCGGCGGTCCAGGCGCTCGACGGTAAGGACGCCAAGGCGTGGGGCTACCTGCTCTACCTCGAGGGCGATCAGTACCTGCTCGTGCAGAGCCTCTGGAGCTGCTGCTTCGGGCAGCCGCCGGACCTGCACGAGGCGATCGTCATCCGCGCGAACCCGAACGTCGCGGCGCGTTTCGAGAGCCGCGGCGTGAAGGTCTACGGCCGCTTCGAGGCGAGCGAGATGCGCGAGGACGGCTACGTCACGAGCCTCTACCGGCTCGACGCGCGTCACATCAAGGCGATGTGAACCAAGGCGATGTGAACCAAGGCGATGTGAGCCAAGGCGATGTGAGCCCCGGGCGACGGGCTCACGTCGCGGTCACGTCGTGGCGTCGAAGCACGACAGCGCCTCGGCGCGGAGCGGCTCGGGGAGCTGCTCGAGCCGCGCGCGCAGGTCGCGGGCGGTGTCGTCGGCGTGGCTCACGAACGTGAGGTGACCGAGCTTGCGGCCGGCACGCGGCTCCTTGTCGTAGAGGTGCACGTGGGCGCCGGGGATCGCGAGCATCGCCGGCGTCGTCGGCACGTCGCCGAGCAGGTTCACCATCACGCTCTCGCCGCGCGTCGTGGTGCTGCCCAGGGGCCAGCCGAGGATCGCGCGCAGGTGGTTCTCGAACTGGCTGGTCTCGGCGCCTTCGATCGTCCAATGGCCGGAGTTGTGGACCCGCGGGGCGAGCTCGTTGACGAGCAGATCGCCCCCCTCCGACTCGAAGAGCTCGGCGGTGAGCACGCCGACATAGTCCAGCGCCTCGAGGACCGTGCGCGCGAGCGACACCGCCCTCGCCGCGAGCTCCGAGGAGACCTCGCGGGCGGGCGCGCGGCTCAGGCGCAGGACGCCGTCGCGGTGAACGTTCTCGATGAGCGGATAGACCCGCACCTCGCCGTCGAGGCCGCGCGCCGCGATGACCGAGAGCTCGCGCCGGAAGCGGACGAAGCCCTCCGCGATGCAGGGGACGGCGAGCTCGCGCGCCGCGGCGCGCGCCTCCTGAGCCGTGCGCACGACACGCTGGCCCTTTCCGTCGTAGCCCTCGCGCCGCGTCTTGAGGAGCGCGGGCAGGCCGACCTGCGCCACGGCGGCTTCGGCGCCGTCCTCGTCGTCCACGCGCGCGAAGGGCGCGGTCGAGAGGCCGATGTCGGTGAGGAACTGCTTCTCGGCGAGGCGGTCGCTCGCGACGGCGAGCGCGTGCACGCTGGGCCGGATCGGCGCGACGGGCTCGAGCGACCGCAGGGCGTCGACGGGGAGGTGCTCGAGCTCGTAGGTCAGCACGTCCACCTCGCCTTCGAGCGCGCCGGCCAGCGCGGGCGAGTCGGGCGCGAGCGCGACCTGCCGGGCGGTGGCTGCGGCGGGAGGTGCGTCCTCCTCGCCGACGAAGAGCGTCCGGACGGCGAGCGGGTGGCCCGCGAGCGCGAGCATCCGGCCGAGCTGCCCCGACCCCAGGATCCCGACCCGTCGGCCCTCAGCCATCGTCCGTCTCCCGCGGATCGGGCGCCGCGAGCACCTCGTCGGTCTGCCGCGCGCGCCATGCCGCGAGCCGATCGCGCAGCGCCGGGGTCGTGCGCGCCAAGCAGGCCGCGGCGAGCAGACCCGCATTCTTCGCGCCCGCCTCGCCGATGGCGAGGGTCGCCACGGGGATGCCGCCGGGCATCTGCACGATCGACAGCAGCGAGTCGAGGCCGCTCAGGGCGCGTGAGCGGACGGGGACGCCGAGCACGGGGACGAGGGTCTTGGCGGCCAGCATGCCGGGCAGGTGCGCGGCGCCGCCCGCCCCCGCGATGATCGCGTGCAGGCCGCGCGCCTCGGCCTCGGCGGCGTAGGAGAAGAGGAGATCCGGGGTGCGGTGCGCCGAGACGACGCGCACCTCGTGGGGCACCTCGAGCTCCGCGAGGATCTCGGCGGCGTGCCGCATGGTGGGCCAATCCGACTTCGAGCCCATGACGATGCCCACGAGGGGCGGCTTGTCTGCCCACTGCTCCACGGGCGGCCTTCTAGCACGAGTCCCCGAGCTGGGGGACGAGAACCCCGACACCGGTCCCCGTTCGGGTCCCGAGCGACGTTCCGAGAGACGGTTCAGCAGGGCGTGAGGGGATGGCCGCGGCCCCTCGAAGAGGACTGTCAGGATCGCCGTCTGTGACGCGAGGCGTCGCGCGCGCTAAGCTGCGCGAACGGCATGAGCGACCAAGCCCGAATCCTCGTGGTGGACGATGAGGAGGTGATCCGCGAGGTCCTCGCGGATTTCCTGTCCATGGAGGACTATGCGGTGTCCACGGCCTCGGATGGTCAGCAGGCCCTGGCGCGCATCGACGAGCAGCGCTTCGACCTCGTCCTCAGCGACCTCAAGATGCCGGTGATGGGGGGGCTCGAGCTCCTCGACGAGCTGCAGCGGCGCCACCTCTCGACCAAAGCCGTGATCATGACGGGCTTCGGGACGGTCGAGACCGCGATCGAGGCGATGAAGCGCGGCGCGACCGACTACATTCTCAAGCCCTTCCGGGTCGAGGAGGTCGTGCTCACGGTCCGTCGCGCCATCGACGAGCGACGCCTCGAGGCGGAGAACCTCCGCCTGCGCGACGCCGTGGGCCTCTACGAGGCGAGCGAGCGGATCGCCGCGACCCTCTCGCTGCAGGACATCCTTCAGGCGGTGACCTCCGCGAGCCGGACGGGCGCGCGGGCGGACGTCGCGGAGCTGCTCTTGCTCGAGCACGGGCACCTCGTGGAGAAGTCTCGCCACGGCGACGCGCCCATCGCGATCGACGGCCACGCGCTCCTCGACCAGCTCGAGGACGGCCTCGCGGGGATCCGCCTGCACGGTGAAGAGGCCGCGCGCTTCGCTGGCGATGGCGCGGCCCCCGGCGCGCTCCTCGTGGTCCCGCTCGTCGAGGGCGGCGAGATCCTCGGGCTCCTCAGCGTCGCCCGCCTCGACGCGACCGACGTCTTCGACGAGGGCCAGCGCAAGCTGACGGCGATGCTCGCCCACCGCGCCGCCGCGGCGATCACCAACGCGCGCCTCTTCGCGGGCCAGCAGCTCGCGATCCAGCAAACCATCGAGGGCCTCGCCCGCGCGATCGACAAGCTCGATCCCTACACCGCTGGCCACTCCGACCGCGTCGCGCTCTACGCCTCGCTGCTCGCGCGCGAGATGAAGCTCGACGAGGCCGAGATCGATCGCATCCGCAATTCGGCGCAGATGCACGACATCGGCAAGATCGGCTGCCACGTGAACCTCAACAAGCCCGGCAAGCTGACCGCCGACGAGTACGAGGACTTCAAGAAGCACACGATCTACGGCCAGGAGATCCTCGAGCCGATCGGCTTCCTCGCCCCCCTCGTGCCGGGCGTGCTGCTCCACCACGAGCGGATCGATGGCAAGGGCTACCCCTTCGGGCTCCCCGCCGAGGAGATCCCACAGATCGCCCGCATCATCTGCATCGCGGACAGCTACGACGCGATGACCAGCGACCGCGCCTACCGCAAGGCGCTGCCACACGAGGTCGCGATCGCGGAGATCCTGCGCTGCTCGGGGACCCAGTTCGACTCGGACCTCGTCCCGCTCTTCGTCCGGGCCATCGAGCGCTGGCGCATGGAGCAATCCGCGAGCGGGCTCGCGGCGCCGCGCTGAGGCGACCATGCTCCGCTGGCTCGCGCTCGCGCTGATTCGCCTCTACTGGTGGACCCTCTCGCCCTTGCTCGGCCGCACGTGCCGCTACGAGCCCTCGTGCTCGCGTTATACGGCGGCCTGCATCGAGCGCTTCGGCGCGGCGCGCGGGAGCTGGCTCGGGGCCAAGCGCATCTGCCGCTGCCACCCCTTCGCGGAGGGCGGCTTTGATCCCCCGCCAGAGCCGTGAAAGAGGCAGAACAAGTCCCCTGCCCTTGCCCTTGCCCCTGCCCTTGCCCTTGCCCCTGCCCAGAGTTCCAGCTCCTGCCCCGAGCTCCTGCCCCGAGCTTCTGCCCCGAGCTTCTGCCCCGAGCTTCTGCCCCGAGCTTCTGCCCCGAGCTTCTGCCTCGAGCTTCTGCCCCGAGCTTCTGCCCCGAGCTTCTGCCCCTCCCCGTGCCCCGAGCACCCTCGCTCTCACAGAGGGGACGCGACCAGACCGGCTCGGGCTTGGCGCGTTGGACGCAATGTAGTTCGGCGCCCGGACTCGGCGCTCCGAGCGGGGACTCGGACTCTGCGCTCGGACCCGTCCGTCGGACCTGGCGCTCCGACGGACTCAGCCACGGACTCTCGCGCACGTGGACGCGCACGCGCACGTGGACGTGGACGACGTGGACGTGGACGTCGTGGACGTGGACGTGGACGTGGACGCGGGACTCGGGGGACTCGCTCAATCCACCAGCGGCGCGAAGAGGACCTCGACGTCGTCCTCCGTCAACCCGTCGCCCTGCGGGAGCTCGCCGTGCAGGATCGCGTCGGCGAGCCGGCGCTTCTTCTGCTGGAGCTGCAGCATGCGCTCCTCGACGCTGCCCGCCACGAACATGTCGTAGACGAAGACCGGCTTCGTCTGTCCGATGCGGTAGGCGCGGTCGGTCGCCTGCTCCTGCGCCTGCGGGTTCCACCACGGGTCGTAGTGGATGACGGTGTCGGCGCTCACGAGGTTCAGGCCGGTGCCGCCCGCCTTGAGGCTGATGAGGAAGACGTCCGCCTGACCCGCCTCGAAGCGGTCGCAGAGGCCCTGCCGATCCTTCGTGTTGCCGGTGAGCACGAGGTGCGGGCGGCTCTCCGCCTTCAGGCCGTCCGAGAGGAGCTGCAGCATCGACGTGAACTGACTGAAGAGCAGCACGCGGTGCCCGTCGGCGAGCTGCTGGCGGATGAGCTCCATCGTCGCGTCGTATTTGGCGGACTGCTTCACGAAGCGCGCGGCGTCCATCTTCACGAGCCGCGGATCGCAGCAGAGCTGACGCAGCTTCATCAGGGCGTCGAGGATCGGCACGGTCGATCCCGCCATGCCCTTGCGGCGGATCGTCTGCCGCACCTTGGCGTGGGCTGCCACGCGGATCGCCTCGTAGAGCTCACGCTGCTTTCCGCTCAGCTCGACCGGGCGCAAGAGGCGCGTCTTCGGCGGCAGCTCCTTGGCGACGTCGTTCTTCACCCGCCGCAGGATGTAGGGCTCGACCTGCTCGCGGAGCGCGAGCAGACGCTCCTCGTCGCCGAACTTCTCGATCGGCGTCCGGTACCAGTTGCGGAAGCGCTCCTCGCTGCCGAGCAGGCCGGGGTTGAGGAAGTCGAAGAGGCTCCAGAGCTCGCCGAGGTGGTTCTCGACCGGCGTGCCCGTCAGGCAGAGGCGGTGTCGCGACTCCATCTTGCGCACGCTCTGGTGCACGCGGCTCTTGCGGTTCTTGATCGCGTGGGCCTCGTCGAGGATGACGTAATGCCACTGCTGCGCCGCGAGCTTCTCCTCGTCGCGGATCACGATCGGGTAGCTCGTCAGGACTACGTCCGCGGCGCAGATGTCCTCGTAGGCGCGCGCGCGGTGGGCGCCGTGGTACTCGACGACCACGAGGTGCGGCGCGAACTTCCGGATCTCGCGGGCCCAGTTGCCCATCAGCGACGTGGGCGCGATGACGACCGTCGGGAGGTCCATGCGCCCCTCCGCCTTCTCGGTCGCGAGGTGGCTGATGGTCTGCAGCGTCTTCCCGAGGCCCATGTCGTCGGCGAGCACGCCGCCGACGTCGTGCTCGCGTAGGTGCTGGAGCCACGCGAGCCCTTCGCGCTGGTAGGGGCGGAGCGTCGCGGCGAGGCCCTCGGGCTCGCTGCGCTCGAGCGGCTCCTTGGGCCGCGTGAAGGCGCGCTCGCGCACGCCCTCTTCGTCTTCCCAGGCGATCTGCTGGCCCGACTTGGCGAAGATCTCGTCGAGCGCCTCGAGCGCCGCGCCGCGGCCGATGGGGAAGCGGATCTCTTCGGTGCCCTCGTAGAGCTCGATGACCACGCGCAGGAGCGCGCGGAGCTGATCGCGCTCGACCGCGACGTGGTGCGTCTCGCTGACCTTCAGCGCGAAGGTCTCGCGCACGCCGCGGGTGAGCGCGCTGAGGCTCTCGCCCTCCGAGCCCTCGTCGAGCAGGTCGAGGAGCGCCGGCATCAGGCTCACGCGCTGTCCCCCGACGTCGACGCCGAGCTCGAGGGCGAACCAATCCGGGCGCTCCTCTTCGTCGGCGCGACTGACGTTCGCGTAGAAGCTCGACTCTTGCTGGATGACCTGGAAGGGATAGTCGGCGGCGAGGTCGATCTTCCAGCCGAGCTTCTCGAGCTGTGGGAGCGCGTAGGCGGTGAACGTGCACTGGACGTGGCGATCGCCGCCGACGTGGACGAGGTAGTCGGCCTCGATGTCGGGCGGGACGCCGATCGTGTCGAACGCCTCGACGTCGACGGCGCCGAAGCTCTCGAGCACGCGCCTCGCTTGGCGCTCGGCTTCGAGGTCGCGGCGAACGATTCGCACGCCCTCGCGCGAGGACGAGAGGAAGCGGTCCTGCGTGTCGCTCGCGCGGATGGTGCGGCCGAGGTCGACGTACTCGAACGAGAGCTCGAGCAAGGGAGCCTTCACCTCGTCGAGGCGGTTCGCGTTCGCGTCGCGGGCGAAGAAGACGTTGTCGGCGAAGACGCGCAGACGAGGGATGAGGCGGCCCCGGTAGACCTCGGGCTCGGGGAGACGGAGGACGTCGTCCCCCGGCGGGTTGCGCTCCACCTCGAGGGGACGAACGGCGGCTCCGTGAGGGCCGCCGCGATGCTCCGATGTCCGCTGCTCGTCGCGCGCCCCGAAGAGATCGAGACTGATACGCGCCGTCGATGTCGCTGTCACCGACGCCTTAGATCACATGCGCACGAGGGCGACAAGCGTGAATGACACGACGGTGGCACGCGATCCCTTCGCTGTGCCGACGGTGGCGCAGCGCATGGTGTCGATGCGCCTCGAGCGCGCGTGATGTCGGTCGCGTCGCGTGCCGCGAAGTGGCTCGATGTCACGACGTCGCGATACCCTTCGCGCGCGCCGCGAGCTTCACTCGCAGCGGCCGCCGTAGCGCTCGGCGAGCGCGCGGACCTCGGCGATCCCCGTGTAGCTCGGGTAGAGCGCGCAGATGCGTTCGTAGCTCTTCGCCGCCTCCTGCGCGTTGCCGGAGGCGCGGTAGCAGTCCCCCTCGAGGCGCAGGCGCGCGGCGGTCATGCGGGGCGACCCTGCGAGGAGCTGCAAGCAGCGCGCGGGATCGTTGGCGTGCAGCGCCGCGCGGGCTTCGGCGATCGGGTCGGACGTCGTCGTGGTCACGAAGGGATCGGGCGGGAGCGCGGGCTGTGGTTCGCGGGGCGGTGCCTCGCGGGGCTGTGGCGCGAACGCAGGGGGTAGGGTCTCCACCATCGGCGTGGGCTCGAACGGGCTCACTGGCGTCGACGCGGGGGTGATCGGTGGCGCCGTGACGCCGATGCGCGGCTCCCCGCGTGTGCTGCGCGCGCTTCCACGCGGTGGTGTTTCTCCGGGGGGCATCGCGCCGGACGGAGGCGCGCCCGCCGTCGCCGCGGGTGCATCGGCCGTGGTCGCCGCGGGCGTTGCCGCGGACGCGGCGATCGCCTGATCGGGCGTCGCCATGTCCTCCCTTTGCGGGTCGGCCGGCGCGCTGCTCGGCTCGACGCTGGTCGCGCCTTCGTCTTGCGCGGACGCCGTCGCGTGCCCTGCGGGCGCGGCGGCGGGCTGCGCCTCGAGCTCCATGACCTCGCCGCGCTGTGCGCCGTCGCTGCGATCGAGGTACGCGAGCGCGAGCCCCCCCGTCACGGCGCCCGCGAGGAGGGCGACCACGACCCAGATCCAGCGGCCGCGCGAGGTGGGGACGACGAGCGGAGCGTCGCCCCAGTCCTCGTCGTCGTAGGGCGCGGTGGTCGGGGTCGGGCCGCCCGCGGAGGAAGGCGCCGCTCCGTACGAGGCGGGCGCGTAGCTGGCGCTTGCGCTCGCTGCGTACGCGGGCGCGTAGCTGGCGCTCGCGCTCGCCGCGTATGCGGGCGCGTAGCCGGCGTTCGGGCTGGCGGCATACGCCGCGGCGCTCGGTGGTGCGTAGGGGGCGCTGGGGCTGGCAGCGTACGCCGGCGCGAGCGCCGCCACCGGGGATGCTGCCGCGTGCGCTGCGGGAGCGTGCGCGACGGGAGCGTCGCTCGAGGCCAACGCGAGCGGCGCGGGTACGAACGCCCCGGGCTCGTCGGCCGCGTCCATCGCACGCGTCGCCGGCAGCGGGCGCGGGCGACTCAGCGACGTCTCGGCCGCGCCGCGATCGGCGGCTTGCTCTTCGAGCTCGCTGAACGTCGCGATGCGAAAGCCCGAAGGCCCGCCACCCGAGGCGGAGACGCTGACCCCGGGGCCGCCGCTGCCCACGAGCTTCGTGCGCATCCCAGCGCGGGCGCCGCTCGCGGCTGCGCGGGCGCCGACCACGTGGATCCATGCCTCGGCGAGCTCGACGACCGTCCGGAAGCGCGCGTCACGCGAGCGCGCCATCGCGCGCGCGACGAGGGCCTCCAACTCGGCGGAGAGATCGGGCCGCAGCGTGCGGAGCGAGGTCGTCTTGCCATGCAGGATCGCCAAGATGAGATCGCTCGGGGTCGTGGCGACGAAGGGCGGCGTGCCAGCGAGGGCCTCGTAGAGCATCACGCCGAGGGCGTAGACGTCGGTGCGCGCGTCGAGGTCCGGCTCGGCGCCGAGCTGCTCGGGGGCCATGTAGCGCGGCGTGCCGAGCACCTGCCCGGTCTGCGTGAGCCGCTCCTCGTTCGAGTAGACCTTGCTGATCCCGAAGTCGAGGATCTTCACCTGCAGGTCGCCGTCGGCGCCGGTCGCGAGGAAGACGTTGTCGGGCTTGAGGTCGCGGTGCACGACGCCCGCCCGGTGCGCCGCGCTGAGCCCTGCGGCGACGCCCGTGACGATCGGCGTCAGCGCCTCGGGGGCGAGGCGCTGCTCGCGCCGCATCCTCGCGCCGAGCGTCTCGCCCTCGAGCATCTCCATGACGATGAAGAGCCGGCGATCGGGCAGCTCACCGTAGGTCTCGATGCCGACTACGGCGGGGTTGTCGAGCGCCGCGAGCACCTCCGCCTCGCGCTTGAGCCGCGCGACCGCCTCGGCGTTGTCGGCGATGTCGGCGCGAAGCAGCTTGAGCGCGAAGGGTCGCTGGGTGGCGAGGTCGGTCACGCGGAAGACGCGGGCCATACCCCCCTCGCCGAGCTCTCCCTCGACGCGGAACCGCCCCGCGAGCACCACGCCCGCTTCGACGGCCCCCACTGCTCCTGCTGCGTTCATCGACCCCCGCACTATCGGAAGACACGGCGCGCCTGGCAAGCCGCGCGTGTCTCGCCGGGCGTGGCGGCGTCGGGGGCGTGACGCGCGCCAGCGAGCGGCGGGGGCATGTCATCGTCGTGACGACCGGGGCCTGCTCGGCTCGTCGGGCGAACCCGTCCGCTCGACGGCGTTCGGCATCATGAGCCCGCCCGCCCAAGGACACGCGGCGTAGCCATCCCGCCCAAGGACGCTCGGCGTGGCGATCCCGCTCGCCCGAGGGCGCTCGGCGTGGCAATCCCGCGTGATGCGAAACGCCGTTCGTGTGCTCGTGATGCCCATCGTCGCCCTGGTCGCGTGTGGCGGGGATGACCCGCCGCCGGTCGACGGCGGCGCCCACGACGGCGGGTCGGGCGCGCTCGAGGCGCTGGCCGACGGTTGGTGTCCGCAGGAGGCCGCGCGCTTCTGCGCGGCGGCCGAGGCTTGCGGCTGCGAGGCGATCCCGGAGTTCGGGGCACGCGCCGCGTGCCTGAGCCGCGCCGAGCGGGGGTGCCGAGACCGCCTCGCGAGCTTCGCCAGCGCGGTCGCGGCCGGCGCCCTCGAGGTCGCCCCGGCGGTCCCCGACGGCTGCGCGGCCGCGTACGAAGCGGCGCTCGCGCGCTGCCACCTCCCGGAGCCCGACCTCTTCGCCGTCGCGTGTCCGCTCGTCTGGCCGCGGGGGGCGAGCCGCGACCTGCCGGGCCCGGGCGCGACGTGCTTCGAGGGCCTCTGCGCGCCGGACGCGCGATGCGGCGACGAGGGCCGCTGCGCCGTCCCGGTCTCGGGCGGTGCGTGCACCATCCACGAGGCCTGCCCGGCCGGGGAGCGATGCGGCGACGCGGGCACCTGCCGACCGCTGCTTCTCGAAGGTAACGGCGCTAGCTGCGGGGGCCCGAGCGACTGCGCGGGCGATCTCCTCTGCCTCGCGTCGTCTCGCCGCGAGTGCCAGCCGAAGGTCGCGGGCGGCGAGTGCACCGGCGACGAAGCCTGCGTCGAGGGCGAATATTGCGGCGCCGACGGCCGCTGCGTCGCCGCGCCGACCGCCGGCCAGCCCTGCGGCAACGGCGTCGCCTGCGCCGAGGGCCTCGCCTGCCGCTTCTCGGGCGAGGACGAGGGCACCTGCCAACCGGAGCCTGGGGAGGGCGAGCCCTGCGCGCTCGGGACCTTCGGTCCGGTCGTCTGTGCGCCCGGCCTCGCGTGCCTCGACTGCACCGAGCCGCCCTGCCGCGACCGACGCTGCGGTCCGCCGCCGGGCGACGGGCAGCCCTGCGCCGCCGGCGACGTGCGCTGCGCCGAGGGCCTCGCGTGCCACGTCGAGGGTGAGGCCAGCGTCTGTCGCCCACCCGTAGCGGCGGGTGAGTCGTGCGGGCTCGACGAGAGCTGCGCGACCGGTCTCTACTGCGACTTCCGCGAAGGCCGCTGCGCGCCCTGGTTCGCACCCGGCACCACGTGTCGCGACGGAAACGAGTGCGGCGACGGAGGCGCTTGCGTCCCCGACGACGCCGGGGCCTTCCGCTGCGTCCCCCGCCCGACGCGCGGCGAGGCGTGTTTCCTCGACACCTGCGCCCCTGGCCTCGTCTGCCGCTCACCGCACGAGGCGGGCGCCTGCGCGCCCCCGATGTGCGCGGCCCACCGGTTCTGACCCGGCTGGATCGGCCGCTCGAGGATGTGGCTGGCCGACGCGAAGCCGGCCTGGTCGTGGGGCCTCCGCGTCCGTGTTGCGCGTCCGTGTTGCGCGTCCGTGTTGCGCGTCCGTGTTGCGCGTCCGTGCAGCCTCCTCGAGCAAGTTCTCGAGGCGGTGCCCCGTGGCTTCGCGAAGGGCCGCCCTCGTCGACTTCAGGGCGCTTTCTCACCTACGAGCGCACGATGGCGTCATGCCGTCGGCTCGAGGCGCTCGCGCCCTTCGACGATGAGGATCGGCGTTCGCCCGAGCTCCCACCGCAGGTTCGGGGCCTCGCCGCGGATGCGCAGGCGCCCCTCGTGCTCGCCCTCGAGGTGGCAGAAGTCGCATGGGCTCGTGAGGTTCTCGGGGGCGTCGTCGCCCTGGTGCGCGCGGTACTTCACGTGGTGGCAGGTCACGTTGCGGCTCGTGCAGACCGGGCTCGTGCAGCACATCCGGTCGCGGACGTGGATGTCGTGGTACTTCCGCTCGCGCGAGATCTGCGGAAGCGCCACGTGGAAGAGGGCGGTCGCCGCGAAGCGCAAGAAGCCGCTGGAGCCGCCGGGCAGA
>JAHBWH010000320.1 GCA_019637115.1 Myxococcales bacterium
ACCGGAGCGCTCGCCCCCGGCGTCGCCGCGAGCCCCCTGCGCAGCGCCGCGCAGGCCGCGTCGTCGAGCTCCAGGTTCGGCCCGGCCACGTGTCGCGCGCTCTCGCAGATCGACAGCACGCAATGCGTCGCCTCGTTGTGCACCACCGTGCACGCCCACGCCGCGGCCCCATAGAACGAGAGCGGCGTGTCCCCGCTCCCCTCCGCGAAGCGGTTGCCGCTGGCGTGCAACGTCGTGCCCACCACGAAGACGTGCGCATGCATCGGCTCGCCGTTGCCTGCACGAACGCTCGCCGCGAACTGGTTGCCGACGACGCGGACGTCATCCGCGGACCAGAGCGTCACGCCCACGCCGACGCGGAGCGCCGTCGGACGCTCGACCCAGCCGAGGATCACCTGGTTGCCTTGTACGAGGAGCTGCCCGCCCCGGCCCGAGCCCCCACTGAACGCGGGCGCCCCGAGCGCCACGCGAGGCTCGAAGGGCCCGCCGAGGTCGATGACCGTCAGCGCATGTCCAAAGAGGGCCGGCCAGCTCGCGTCGGCGCTGCCGCCGGAGGCGAGGTGGTTGTCCTGCACGGCCACCGGCCCCGCCGCCAAGGCGTAGAGCGCAGGCCCCGCGGGCTGCTCGACGACGTTGCCGCGTACCCGCAGCGTGGCGTCGTGCGACGCGCCGAGCCTGCCGAGTCCCGCGAGCTCGACGACCACGCCGCCGCGCCGCCCGCTCCGCGTCGCGCGGTCGACGACGCCATCGCCGAGCCGCCCGCCGTTGTCGCGGATGGTGTTCCGCTCCACGCGGAGCGCGTCCGCCATCACCACGTGCATGCCGCACACCGGCTCGCGATAGCTCGGCCCGTTGCGCTCGATCCGGTTGCCCTCGACGCTCGCGTCCTCGACCTGGCCGAGCACGATCCCTCCATGCACCAGCACGGGCACTGGCGCGCCAATCACCGCGCCGCTCTCGAGCCCATCACTCGGCCGGCGTACGTTCCGCGTGATCACGTTGTCCACCACGCGCAGCCCACGAATCGCGATGAGCTCGGGCTGCGCGCTGCCCGCCCCGCTCGAATCGCGCGTGGGTCGCCAGAGGACGCTCGCGATCACCGACACGCCATTGGTCGCCATCGCCTCGACGTGGTTGCCCACCACCTCGACGTCTTCGAGGTCGCCGGCGCTCACGGGGAAGCGCTCCTCGTCCCCCGGGATGGCCACCCATCGCCCCGGCGCGGGGCGCATCACGGGGCAAGGGTCGCGCGGATCGAAGAAGCCGAAGCCTCCGCCGAGCCAGCGCCACCGCGTCGGGTCCTGCCGCGCCTGCCACACCACGCTTCCGAGCGTCACGCCGTGACCCAGGCCGCCGTCGATCCGGCACTCTCGCACCCGCACGCGCGCCGAGTCGCCACCGATCTGTACGCCGCCCCACGCGAAGCTGGCGGTCGACGCCCCAAAGGTCCGCGCGCGCAGATCCTCGGGCACCCGCACCGCCGTGACGTGCACCCGGCAGCGCTCCACCACGAGCTCCTCCCCGGAGACGAAGATCCCCGCGTGCGCGCTCGGGCTTCCGTCCATGATGACCTCGCACTCGCGCACCTCCAGCTCGAGCGCCCCGTGCGCCTCGACCGCGCTGCGGGTCTCGCGGTCTCCCTCCGGGCCCAGCTCGAAGAACACGCCGCGCACGCTCACGCGCCGGCTCGCGGGCGTCCCCTTCGGTCGCCCCTCCTGCCCGACGCGCACGCCCACCTGCCCCCGCGCCTGGATCCACAGGTCGCGCACGCTCACCAGCGTCGAGCCATCGATCGCGAAGACCGCGCCGCGTTCGGGTGCCTCGGGGCTCTCGACGCGGGTCTGTAGCCCGCACCCTTCGACGACCACGTTCACGCGGCCGACGATGGCGACCTCCTCTCGGTACGTCCCCGGTCGAACGCACACGCGCCCGCCCTCCGCCGGCAGCGCGTCGATGGCCGCTTGAATCGACCGAAAGTCTCCGACGCTGCGCACCCCGTCGCCCACCGTCACGGTGCAGCAGCCCCGCTGCTCGGTCAGCGGCCGGAAGCGCGGCCGACAATCGACGAGCGCCGTCACGCGCCCCTCCTCGTCGACCTCAAAGGCACCGAGCGGCGCCGCCCACACGCGCTCGCCCGAAGGCGGCGTGGGCTCGCGCAAGAGGCTCCAAGGCACCACTTGCTCCGGATCGGCCGGCCGCACGGAGAGGAGCCACTGATCGCCCGCGCGGCCCTCGCCGCTGAACGTCGGCACGATGCCCGTCTGGCCGAGCGCATGGCCGGCGCCCGTCGGGATCTCCACCCCCTCCCCCTCATCGCGGTGCCAGAAGCGCGCGAAGAAGGTGCCCCCGCCGAGGCGCGAAGCGTCCGGGTGCGCGTCGGGCCACGCGCGCACGAGCGCGTCGAGCGCGGCCGGGTCCTCGATCGAGAAGCGGCCCTCGGAGAGCGGCGAGCTCACGCGGGTGAGCACGCCACGCACATCCGCCGTGAGCTCGCCGTTCTCGAGCAGCGCGCCGCGGCCCAAGAGCTCCACCACCGCGCCGACGCGGGGCGCGTGGTGCTCGTCGCGCGGCGGCGTGATCAAGCGCAGCGCGTCACCGTCCACCTCGACCCGGTAGAGCGGCGCCGCCGCGTCGAACCCCCAGACGTAGCTGCTCGGCCCGGTGAGCATCACGCGGATCGTCTGGTTCTCGGCGCCGAGGTAGCGCCCGCTCGCGCTCGGCGTACACGGCGCGCACGCGTCATCCGACGCGTCCCCCTCGAACGAGATCTGCAGCCGCGCGCTCGAGCGCACCTCGTGCGAGCGCGGGTCGAGCGTGCCCCCGAGCGCGTGCTCGATCGCCTCGCGCGCCGCCTCGCAGCCGAGCTCAGCGCCCTCGGGGAGCGCGGCGAAGCGCACCCGACGCAGGCGCCGCACGCGGGTCGTGGTGTCCGGCCCGCCGAGGGCCGTCTCGACGATCTCGCCGTCCTCGTGCGCCGACACCACCTGCTCGCGCGTCTCGATCCACGCGAAGAAGCGGCCGCTGTCGGCGAGCGGCGCGTCGCCTTCGCGCATCGACAAGAAGTCCCGCTGCGCCCACGCCAGCTCGCGCTCGGCCAGCGTCAGCCGCTGCCCCCCGAGGTAGAGCGAGCCCGGCCGGAGCCCGACGTCCAGCACCGAGACCTCCGGCCCCTCGCCGAAGCGTAGCGCGCGCGTCGGCACGACCTCGCCCACGCGCAGATCGAGCGAGAAGCCCTCGTCGCTCGAGCCGACCGGACCGATGAGGTCGACGAGCCCCTCGCGGTGATCCTCGGCCATGAGCGTCGCGTGCTCGTTGAAGTCGGCGTCCAACAGGACGCGCCCCTGCTGCATGCGCGCGCCGCTGTATTGCTTGCCGGGTTGGAAGAGGTGACGGGTGACGTCGTGAACGGTCATGAAGCGAGTTCCCTGATGCGTGGTGCGGTAGGTGCGAGCGCGTAAGCGCGTGTGTGCGTGAAGCGGTGTGCGTGAGCGGGTTGGCGAGGCCTCGTGTTCGTGGGCTCCCCTCGTCAGGCGCCGTGCAGCGGCCCGCCGGGCAAGAACGCGGCGCGGACCCCGACGGGCGTCAGCTCCTCGAGCTTCAGGGCGACGCCGCGCAGGCGCGCCGCCTCGCCGAGCCGCGCGTACGCGCCGCGCTCGCCGCCGGTCTCGGCCCCCTCGCGGAGCTCCAAGGGCGCGAGCGCGCTCATCTGCGCGTACTCCGGGTCGCCGAAGCGCAGCGACCGAAAGAAGCCCGCCTCGACCCGCGCGTCCGAGCCCACGGCGGCCGGCCACGACTCGAAGCGGCGCGGCAAGCGGCTGCCCCCATCGGCCGCCGAGAAGCGAAAGCAGCCGTTCGCGGTGTCGACGACGCGTGCCTCCCCGAAGACCACGACGTCGCTTGCCTCGAGCCGGCCGACGACCAGCCCCCCGAGCAGCGTCGTCCGCGCCAGATCAGCCGCGGCGTCTCCCGCGTCGATCGCCACGCCACCGGCGAAGCGCCCGTCGACGATGCTGTCGCGCACCCAGAGCTCCCCGAGCGAGCCGCCCGCGTCGCGATCGATCACCAACCCGCCGAGCACCGAGCGCTCCACACCCAACCGGCGCACGCGCGCGCGCACGACGATCGACACGGGCGCGATCGCGTCGCCGTCAGCCCTCGTGCCCCCCGGGTCGAGCGTCGCGTCGCGCACGACCACCTCATCCCAATCGACGACCCCGGGCGCCGCGTCGTGCGCGCGACCGAGCACGAGCGGCGCGTCGGCGAGCCAGACCCCCGACAGCTCGAGGCGGCGCGCCGCGCCCGGCGCCGCCTCGAGCGCGCCCCCAGCGAGCCGCACGTAGGGCCGTGCGCCATCGACCGCTTGCACGCGGAGGTCCTCGCGGCTCACGGCGGCGTCGACCATCAGGCGATAGCTGCGCGAGTCGCCAAAGGTCAGCTGCCCGCCGGCCGGCAGGGACACATCGCCGCCGCCCCGCGAGGGCGCCGCGTCCGCGACCACGTCCGCGCGCGCGATCGGCAGCGCGCCAATCGGCATCGGCACGCCGACGTGGTAGCGCACGACGCGCAACGCCGCGCCGTCCGCACCGCCAGCCGCCGCGAAGCGCCCGCGCGCCGGATCCACCAGCGCCCGCACGCCGCCATCGCGCGGCCGCGGATGGCACTCGCGCGCCGAGAGATCGGCGCCGCTCACCCGCTCG
>JAHBWH010000321.1 GCA_019637115.1 Myxococcales bacterium
ATCCGCGGCCGTATTTGGCGCGTTTGCAGGAGTATCGGCGGTTTCGGGCGGCGGGGGGCGCGGTGTCGGTGGGGCCGCGTGCTTCGACTTCGGGGGCTGCGGGGTCTGGGGCTGGGTCTGGGGCTGGGGCCGGGTCTGGGTCTGGGGCCGAGTCCGGGTCCGAGTCCGCGTCCGGATCTGGGGCCGGGTCCGAGTCCGAGTCCGGGTCCGAGTCCGCGTCCGGGTCTGGGGCCGGGTCCGAGTCCGGGTCCGGGTCCGGGTCCGGGTCCGAGACCGGGTCCGAGACCGGGTCCGAGACCGAGATCGAGACCGAGACCGAGACCGGGGCCGTGTCCGGGTCTGGTTCCGCTCGGTCGGATTCCGGGGGTTCTGGGGCCGCCTCGGGGTTGGGTTCCGAGGTCGCTTCCGGGTCGGGGTCTGAGTCGGGGTCTGGGTCTGGGTCCGAGGCCGCCAGCGGGTCAGGGTCCGGGGCGGCTGTGTCGGGGCCCGGCGGAGTGGTTGAGGAGTAGACGCGGGTGTGGGGGACGAACGGCACGACGGTGCGAGGTTTTGGGCATGGGCATGGGTGGGGGCAGGGGCAGGGGACTTCTTGTGCTTCGACCCTTCGCTTGATTGGGGTCATCTTCCCGCCATGCGGACTCTCCACGGCATCCACTACTCGCCTTGGACTCAGCGGGCGCGGTGGGCGCTCGACCACCATCAGCTCGTCTATCGCTTCGTCCCTTATGCGCCGCTCGTCGGTGAGCCCGGGCTGCGGGCGCGGCTGCGGCGGCCCTTCGGGCGTGTGTCGGTGCCAGTGCTCTTCGAGGAGGGGCAGGTCATCGACGACAGCGTCGACATCGCGCGCCACGCGGACGCGGTGGGCGGAGCGCCTGCGCTCTTCACGGACGAGTGCCCGCGCTGGGTGGCGCTCGCCGACCGCGCGCTCTCCGCGGGGCGCGCGCGCACGGCGGAGACGGTGTTGCGCGACCCGGACGCGCAGCGGGACGCGGTGGCCTTCCTCGCGCCGCCCGCGCTCCGCGGCGCGCTGCGGCCCGTCGCGCGTTTCGGCGCGCGCCACCTGGTGCGGAAGTACGGCGCGGAGCCGGCGGCGGCCCTCGAGGACGTGCTCGAGGCGCTGCGCGCGGGCCTCGGGGGGCGCGCGCACCTGACGGGCGAGCGGCTGAGCTTCGGCGACATCGCCATGGCCGGCGCGCTCGAGTTCGTCTCGCCTGGCGCGCACGTGAAGCGCAGCGAGGCCGAGCGCCGCGCGTGGACGGACGCGCGGCTCGCGAAGCGCTACGCGGATCTCTTGGCTTGGCGCGACGAGCTCATCGGCGCTCACTGGCCGAAGCGATGACCGAGCCGCGCGACGAGCGCGTCGCGGCTTCGTCGGACGCCGAGGTGGTGAGCGCGCAGCTCGGGCGGCCGATCCGTGGCGCGATCGAGGTCGCGCGGCGCTGCCCGCTCGGTCTGCCAGTGGTCGTCGCCGTGCCGCCGATCGTCGACGGGACGCCGTTCCCGACGCGCTATTGGCTGACCTGCCCGCTGGCGCGGCGGCGTGTGGCGCGGCTCGAGGGCGCGGGGGGCGTGCGCGCGTTCGATGCGCGGCTGGCGCACGACGACGCGCTCGGCGCAGAGCTGGCGCAGGCGCACGCGCGCTACGCCGCCGAGCGCGAGGTCGCGCTCGAGACGCTCGACGCGGACGTCGCGCGTCGCCCCGAGGGAGGCGTCGCGGGCATCGGCGAGCGGTCGAGCGGCGTGAAGTGCCTCCACGCGCACTTCGCCGACCACGCGGCAGGCGGCGAGAACCCGGTCGGTCGCGAGATCAGCGCCTTCGTCGAGCCGCTGGACTGCGAGGCGGCCTGCGTGGGCGACGCGGCGTGGCGCGAGCCGCCCCACGCGGTGTCGGGCCCAGAGGGGGATCCGGCCGAAGCCGTCGCGCGGATTCGCGGGGGATAGCGCGAGCCGCGCGTTGGGCGCTGGGTCGCCAATCGGCGCCCGATGCGGATGGCTTTCGCCGGGTTGACGTCGCACCGCCTCGATCCGGCGGAGGCCATCGTGCGGATTCGCGGGGGATAGCGCGCCCCGCGCGTTGGGCGCTGCGCGGTCGCCATTCGGCGCCCGAGGATGGTGCCCGCCCGGTTGACGTCGCACCCTCGGTCACGACAGATTGGTCCCGTGTCGACGAGCCAGACGCTGAGCCTCGCCCCGCCGCGTCCGCTGCTGCGCTCGCGCGTCGCGTGGGGGGTGTTCTTCTCCATCGCGAGCGCGGTGGTCGTCACCGCCGCGATGCTGACGCCCAACCCGCTCGGGCACGGGACGCATACGCAGCTCGGTCTGCCGCCCTGCGGGTTCCTCTCGTTCACCGGCGTGCCTTGTCCTGGCTGCGGGCTGACGACGTCGTTCGCGCACATGGTGCGCTTCGAGGTCGTGGGGGCGGCGCGCGCGAACCCCTTTGGGGTGCCGCTCTTTCTCGTGACCTTCTTCAGCATCCCCATCTCGGCGCTCGGGCTCGTGCGGGGCTGGGGGGTGCTCGATACGCTCGACCGGATGCGCTTCGAGCGCGTCGCGGTGATGCTCTCGCTCTGCGCGATCGTGAGCTGGGGCGTTCGCGTGGCGGCGTTGGCGCTCGGCTGATGCGCGTGGGCCCCGTTGCCGCGGCGTCCGCCCTTCGGGCCGCAGCGAGCCCTGGGCGGCATCGCGTCGAGCGACGTGGCGTTCGGGCGGCGTAGCGTGTTCGGGCCGGGTCATGTGCGGGGTAGCGTTTCGGCGCGTTGGAGGGGCGCCACGCTCGGGGGGCGCCGCGTTCGGTGGCGCCGCGTTCGGGCGGCGTAGCGTTTGGGTGGGAAGCGCGACTGCTCTCGGGGCGTTCTGCCCGACGTCTGGGACCCGATGAACCGATTCGTCCTCTTTTTCCTCGTCCTCTCCGTCGGCATGAGCCTGATGGGGTGGTACGTGCACCGGCGCGCGTCGGACGTGTTCCGGCTCGGTCGGCGCGCCCGGATCGCGCTCGCGTTGGTGCTCGTCGCGGGCTTCTCGACGTTCTTCGCGCGGCGGCTGATCGGCGGCGACGACACCTGGCTGCGCGAGCTGGCCATCGTCGGGACCGGCTTCAGCATGGCGATCGTGCTCGCGACCGGGCTGCTCTTCCACGTCGACCTCGTCAGCGGGCTCTGGTGGCTCGGCGAGCGGCTCTTCGGCCTGAAGCATCAGCGTCCCGGGGTCTCGAGCGACGCCTCGACGTTCGACGTCGAGGCCGCGGAGCTCGGCGCCCTGGCGCGTGACGAGCAGGGAGCCCTGCGTGCGACCGCGCCCGCGACGCGTGTCGACCACGCCACGTCGCGTGGGTCCGACGTGGCCACGAGGGGTTCCGATGCGGCGACGAACGCGCCCGACGTGGTGGCGAGCGGTTCCGATGCGGCGACGCATGCGTCCGACGTGGTGGCGAGCGGTTCCGATGCGGCGACGCATGCGTCCGACGTGGCGGCGAGGGCTTCCGACGCGGCGACGCATGCGTCCGGCATGGGGCGCCCCGCCGATGAGATGGAGCGGCCCTCCACACGCGCGGACGCGAACGCCGACGCGACGTCCCCAGCGTTCGCGTTCGGGCGTCGCGCGTTCGTCCGGCACGCGTCGGCGGGCGCGATCGCCGTCGGCACCGGCGGCTCGTTCTACGCGGCGCTCTTCGGTCGACGCGACTACACGATCGACGAGGTGCCGGTGGTCCTCCGCGGTCTGCCCCGCGCGCTCGACGGGCTGACGATCGTGCAGCTCAGCGACATCCACGTCGGCACCTTCATCGGCGAGCGCGAGCTCCGCGCCGCGACCTCGCTCGTCCGCGAGGCCCGCCCCGATCTGATCGTGCTGACGGGGGACCTGCTCGATCACGACGCGGCCTACGCGCCCGTGCTCGGGCGCTGGGTCGAGGCGATGCGGCCGATCGCGCGCTTCGGCGTCGCGGCCATCCCCGGCAACCACGATCATTACGCGGGCGTCGACGAGGTCGAGGAGGCCCTCGTGCGCGCGGGCGCTCACCTGATGACGAACGCCGGGCGGCTGGTCGGTGATGGCGGCGGCGCCTTTGGTCTGCTCGGCGTCGACGACGTCTGGGCGCGCGGGGAAGGGCGTCGTCCCGACCTCTCGCGCGCGCTCGCCATGGTGCCTCCGGACGTGCCGAAGGTGCTGCTCGCGCACCAGCCCGTCTTCATGGAGGAGGCGGTCGGCAAGGTCGACCTGCAGCTCAGCGGTCATACGCACGGCGGCCAGGTCTCGCTCGGTTGGAACCCCGCGCAGCTCGTCTTGCCGAACGGCTGGGTGCGCGGACGCTACGACGTCGGCGAGAGCGTGCTCTACGTGAACCGCGGCTTCGGCACGGCAGGCCCCCCCGCGCGCCTCTTCTCGCCCCCCGAGGTGACGAAGCTGGTGCTCGTCGCCGGCTGACGTGCGCCACCCCCGGACACGAAGGGGGGCGGCCCCGGACGCGGACACCGCCCGGAGCCGGGCCTGAACGCGGACGTGGACACGGACGCGGACGTGGATTTGGACACGGACACGGACACGGACACGGACACGGACACGGACACGGACACGGACACGGACACGGA
>JAHBWH010000322.1 GCA_019637115.1 Myxococcales bacterium
CGAGCTCCGTGGCCACGACCGCTCTCGAGCGCCGTCGCCCACGGGAGGAGTGGAGAGGCGGCGACCCTCCTCAATCCGTCAGCGCATCCAACACCGCCTGCGCGACGACCGTCGGGATCTGCAGGTGCAGGAAGTGTCCGATGCCCGGAAAGATACGCACCTTCAGCTTCGCGGCGTCGCAATGCTCGGCCGTCCGCCACGCGAGCTCGGTGGCGAACGCGGGGTCCTGGTCGCCCCAGAGCACGCGCACGGGGACGCTCACGTCCCGGACCTCGCGGAGCATCTCCTTCGGGTCGAGCGACAGGAGCTTCGTGTAGTAGCCGCTCATGAAGCGCATCGCGTGGTCGATGCGGGCGTGGTCGGCGAAAAGCTGCAGCTCGGCGTGCGTCGGCACGTTGCCCGCAAACTTCCGCAGCTGCCAGCGGATCAAGAAGCCGTTCCACCGCGTCCACAGCCAGCCGGCGAAGCGCCGACGGGCGAAGAGATAGAAGTAGTAGCACTTCAGCCGCTGGCGAAACGTCGACCATTGCTTCGCGAAGACGCCCGGATGCGGGATGTTCATCGAGATCACCCGACCGACGCGCGCCTCGTGGCGCATCGCGAGGTACCAGACCGCGATGCCGCCCCAGTCGTGGCCTGCGGCCCCGACCACCTGCGCAACGCCCAGCGCTTCGAGCAGCGCGTCGAGATCGTCTCCGAGCTCGTTCGGGTGGTAAGCGTCCAGCGCGCTCGGCTTGTCGCTGCGCTCATAGCCGCGGAGTGAGGGCATGATCACGCGATGACCCGCGTCCGCGAGCACCGGCGCCACGTGCCGCCACGAATACCAGCTCTCCGGAAAGCCATGGACGAGCAGCACCGCGGGGCCGTCCTCGGGGCCCTGCTCCGCGACGTGCAGGCGCAGGCCGCGACCTGGGAGGTCGACGTAGCGGAAACGTAGGCCGGGCCAAGCGCCCGTGATGTCCCCCGACATGGTCGGAGAGCATCGTCGGACGAGGCGTCGCTGGCAAGTCTCGCGCGACGAGAGCAGCGCGTGTCGGGAAGCGCTCCTCGGCTCGCCGAGCGGAGGGGACTTCAGGTGCGCTTCAGGTCTCGAGGAGGGAAGAAGAGCGGCCGTCATGGACGCCCGGGAGACTCTGGACGGGGCCGGAAGCTCGCGCGTCAGGGGCTCTCGGGGAGCCCGGGAGGCTTCGGACGGCTGCAGCGCGCGTCAGGGGCTCTCGGGGACCATGCTCAGGCGGCCGAGGCGGCCCCACGCGATGTCGAGGCGTTGCTCGCGCACGTCGCTCGCGATCTGGAGCAGCGGTCGGTCGCGCTCGAAGCGCGACCGGGTCGTCGGGTCGACCGCGTCCCACGGGACCGAGGCCACGAGGGCCTGGAAGCGCCGCCAGAGCCCGCCGAGCGCGACGTGCGTCGCCGCGTCGAGCGGCTCGACGAGCGCGAGCGCGAAGGTGGAGGTCGCGAGGCCCGCCAGGTCCTCGAGCAGCTCACGGCTCGCGTGCCCGCGGCGCGCGACCTGCGCGAGCCAGCCGAGCACCGAGGCCATCACGTGGAGGTCCTCGACCGTCCGGAAGGGCTTGACGTACTCCTCGAAGCCGTCGCCCTCGAGGATCTCGTCGCGCTCGACCCGCGCGCCCTCGAAGAGGACCGTCGCGTGAGGGACCTCGGGGACGAAGGGCGTCGGGGGACGCGCCTCGAGGCGGACGCCGTCGCGCGCCCGCGGGATGCGCACGACCTGGAGCTTCTTGCGCTCGTGGTCGTCGACGCCGACGCAGGCCACGACGAGCAGCTCGTCCGCGTGCTCGCCAAGCGTGACGAAGCTCTTCTCGCCGACGAGACGGAAGCGGTCCTCGACGGGCTCGAGCCGGGTCTCCATCGCGCGCGGGTGGCCGCCGCCGCGCTCGGTGGCGCAGAGGGCCGACTTGGTGCCCGCGAGGGTCGGGACGAGGTGCGCGAGGGCCTCGGTGTAGCCGCTCGCGAAGGCGTAGCCGAGGCGGTCCATGGCGAAGCCCGCGCCGAACGCGCGACCCACCGTGGTCGTGTAGGGGGCGACCGCGCGCTGGTGGTGGGCCCACCAGCCGGCGGGGTCGGCGTCGTCGGTCAGGTGGTCGGGCAGCGCAGCGGCGATGGGGGGATCGCCGAGGAGGCGGCGGAGGACGTCGACGAGCTCGGAGGCCATGGGCAGAGGGCATAGCAAGCCGCGTTCGAGCGCGCGAGGCCGCGATGAGCGCGGCCGAGCGTGAGGATCCTCCCCCAGAACCGCATGGAAAATGCGGGAATTCCCGTGTCGGAGCGAGCGCGCATCACGTGACAGCGTGAAAAAGATCCACTACCGTGACACCCCGGATGCGACGCGCTTCGGGTGGCACCGGGTCGTCCAGGAGGGTCAGTCAGTGCGCTTGACTTATGTGGTGGTGGCGAGCCTCGCGTTGGCTCTGGGTTGTGGTGACGACGATCGACCGCCGAGCCGCGATGGCGGCGGCGGCGGCAGCGACGGCGGTGGCATGGAGGACGGGGGCCCGATCCCGACCGTCTGCACGCCCGGCCAGTACGCCTGCTCCGGCAACACCCGGTACCTCTGCGGCGACGACGGCCGGACGCGGCTGAACGAGGAGGTCTGCGCGGCGGCGTGCAGCCCCACGCTGGGCTGCGTCGCGTGCATGCCAGGCCAGCGCTCCTGCGACGGGACCAACTCCATGATCTGCGCGACCGATGGAAGCCGGTTCGTGACGTCTCGCGACTGCGCGGAGAACTCCGCGACGTGTGGGCCGAGCGGCTACTGCACCGACGACTGCGCGGCGGCGGAGTCGACGTTGTCGAACATCGGGTGCGAGTACTGGCCGGCGCCGCTGCCGAACCTCTCCAACATTCGAATGAACGGGTACGACTTCCGAGTGGTCGTCGCCAACCCGAACTCGCAGCCCGCCAACGTCCGCGTCTTTCGAGGCGACACGATGGTGAGCAGCACGATGGTGGCTGCCAACGGTCTCGAGGCGATCGTGCTCCCGTGGGTCGATAGCTTGACCTTCTCCATCAGCGGCGCCCCGTGGCAGAGCCTCACGGTCGCGAATGGCTCTTACCGTCTGCTCAGCGACCGTCCCGTGACCGTCGCGCAGTTCAACCCCTTCGAGTACAGCCGCTCTGGCGGGGACCCGTCGTACACCAACGACGCGTCACTCCTGCTCCCGGCCCACAGCCTCACCGGCAACTACATCGCCTCGAGCTTCGTCCCGCTCTCGGCGGCTGACCCGGGTTTCATCTTCCTCCCCGACACTTACAGCAAGTACCCGGGGTACATCGCCATCACGGGAATCACACGCGAGCCGACGCAGGTCTCCATCGCCCTCTCGGCGCCGGTCGCTGCAGATGCAGGAGGTCGCTTCCCCGCGACGCCGCGCGGCGGCACGATCAGCTTCATGCTCCAGCGCGGCGAGGTCGCCGTCGTCGCCGCTGCTCCTCCACCCGATTGCACGAGCAGTCGCCCCGGGCGTCGCTCCGACGACACGGGACGGTTCTTCTGCAACGAGGCCGAGCACGACCTGACGGGTTCGCGCATTAGCTCGAATCACCCCATCGTCGTCTTCGGGGGTCACGTCTGCGCCTACGTGCCGTACTCGGCTCAGGCTTGCGACCACCTCGAGAACCAGATGCCGCCGCTCGAGACGTGGGGGTCCAGCTTCGTGTCGGGCCCGCTCCGCGACACGGGCTCGTCGGCGCCCAACCTGCTCCGCGTGACCGCGGCGTTCGACGGCACCGAGGTCACGGTGGACCCGCCGCAGGGCGGCACCTCGTCGTTCACCCTCTCGGCGGGTCAGTGGCGCGAGGTGGAGATCACCTCGCCGTACCGTGTGAATGCGAACCGCGCGATCATGGCCACGCAATACCTCGTGGGCCAGTACGCAACGACGCCGGCCGCGAGCCGAGGCGATCCCGCGATGGTCGTGCTCCCGCCGTCCGAGCAGTTCCGTCGCGACTACACCTTCGTCGCGCCGACCTCGTACAACTCGGGGACGCAGGGCCAGAACTTCGTGCTCGTCGTCCGCCCGACCGGGGTGCCGGTGATGCTCGACGGTGGCGCGGTCTCGACCACGTGGACGACGGTTGGCGATCGTGAGGTCGGGATCCTACCGATTGAGGGCGGCACCCGGCGGATGGAGTCCACCGAGCCCTTCGGCGTAATCGTCTACGGCATGGGCCAGTTCACCTCGTACGCCTATCCAGCGGGTCTGAACCTCGAGGAGATCCTCCTGATCTGAGGGAGCTCCACTTCGATCGACGGCAACGGCGTCTCGCTTCGGCGGGGCGCCGTTTTTCGTGTGTGTGTGGTTCAACAGCGTGCCGCAACGGGAAGGGCCGGCGGATGATCCGAACGCGGTTTGAGTAGGAGGGGGTGAGGGGGGCGCGGGCGGCGGCGGCGGGGGGGGCCGTCGGAGCGTCCGAAGCGGCCCCACGCGCGATGGGAGTACCCCCCTTCGGAGGGTGCGACCGACGACGGACGCAGGAGCGCGCGGCCCGGGCCATGGCCGAGCCGCGCAGCGCCGCGAAGGCGCGATGGCGTCAGTCA
>JAHBWH010000323.1 GCA_019637115.1 Myxococcales bacterium
GACAGCCTGCGGCGCCGCGGCGGGGTGGTACTACGACGACCCGAACGCGCCGACGAAGGTCTTCCTCTGCGCCGCCTCCTGCGAGGACGCGCAGTCGAAGGGAGGCGATACGCCTCCGAAGATCGAGGTCCTGTTCGGCTGCCAGTCGATCATCAAGTAGCTCGCCTCCGCGGCGCGACGAACGGGACGGGGCCTCGCCGGCCGAGCTGACTCGCCTGGCTGGAGCGCCCGCGGTGCTCGACCTCGAGGCGTGACGCCCACGGGCGCCTCCAAAGGGGCTCGGCGTGAGTTCGCGAAGCGCCGCTCGCCGGCCTAGACCCTGAGGTGCCATGGCGGCGACGTCGTCTCCCGCTCCCTACCAGGTGCTTCGGATCGTTCAGGAAGACCCTCGGGTCTCCATCCGCCGCGTCTCGAGCCCGCGCGACGGCCGAAGTGTCCTGCTCAAGATCGAGCACAGCGCCGATCCCCGCGCAGCCGACGCGTTGCGCCGCGAGCTCGAGATCGGCGCGGCCCTCGACCCCGCGGTGGCGCTCCGGCCGGTGGAGATGAGCACGTTCGGCGATCGCCCGGCGCTCGTGCTCGAGGACTTCGGCGGAGTACCGCTGAGGCAGCTCCTTGGCGCGCCGATGGAGGTCGGACTCGCGCTGCGGATCGCGGCACGGCTGGCCTCGTGCCTCGAGAGCGTTCATCGCAAGGGCCTCGTGCATCGGAACCTCCGCCCCGAGAACGTCTACTTCGATGCGCGCACCGGTGAGGTGAAGCTCACGGGCTTCGGGAGCGCGACGCCCGAGGACGGACACATGGCCGAGGGCGCGGCGGTCGAAGGAGCGCCGCCGTACGTGGCCCCCGAGCAGCGGGGACGCATCGAGAGGCCGCTCGACCGGCGCGCGGACCTTTACTCGGCGGGCGTGGTCCTCGTCGAGATGCTCACCGGAGTCCGTCCGGAGGAGGAGGAGGGAGACGTGCTCGGCTGGGCGCAGCGCCACCTCGCCGAGAGGCTGCCGGCGGCCGTGGAACCACCGGCGTTCGCCGTCTCGAACGTCGTGTCGAAGCTCCTCCCGGCGCTCCCCGACGAGCGCTACCGGACGGCGGCCGATCTCCACGACGACCTCGCCCGCTGCCTCGATGTGCCGGTCGCGCTGCCGCCCGAAGAGACGTCCGCGCGCGCCCCCCGCGCCGCCGGCGCAGAGGTGGATCGAGGGAGAGCGGCAGGGCGGCTCGAAGTGCTCGAGCTCACTCGGGTGCTCTCGAACGAGACCGTCCGCTGGAGGCTCCTCCGCGCGCTGACGCGCCTCCTCACCGAGCAGGCCGGCGCGCGGAGGGCGGTCTTCCTCTCGGTCTCCGGCGGCCGCTGGGCGCTCGAGTGCTCGGCAGGCCCGGTGGGTGGCGTCCCAACGTCGATCATCGACCAGGTGGTCTGCACGCGTGAGCGCGTGCTCGTCGACGATGCGAGCGTCCCCAACCCTCATTCGAGCGACCCCTACATCGCCGCGGGGCGCCCGAGGTCGCTCGCCTGCCTCCCGATCATCCGGCACACGGACCTGCTCGGCGCCCTCTACCTCGAGGACGACCTCGTCCCGGCAGCGTTCACCGACGACCGGCTGGCGCTGGTCGAGCTCCTCGCCGAGCTCGCCGGGATCTCGCTCGAGAGCGCGCGGCTCCACGCCGAGATGCTGCGTGAGATCGCCGAGCGGCAGCAGGCCGAGGCGACGCTGCGCGCGATCCTCGACAACATGGTCGACGCCGTCCTGGTGTGCGATCGCTCGGGTTGGATCACGTTCACGAACCCGGCGGCGCTACGGCTGTACGGGCTCCGGAACGTCGCTTCCGGGGGAAAGCTGCGGGTGGAGGACTTCGCCCGGGAGCTGCACCCCGTCCACCCCAACGGGGAGGCGTTCCGCGCCGATGAGCTCCCGCTCTTGCGCGCGCTCGCCGGCGAGATCCTGAGCTCGGTCGACATGACCGTCCGGCATCCCGAGACCGGCCGGGCGACGCACTTGCGCCTGAGCGCCGCGCCGCTCCAGGACGCGCGCGGCGCGCTCGCGGGAGCCATCTCGCTCGGGGTCAACGTGACCGAGGCGATCGAGCTCGATCGTCTCAAGGAGCAGTTCATCCGGATCGTCGCGCACGAGCTGAAGACGCCGATCGCCATCGTGAAGGGGTACGCGGATCTCCTGCGCCACGCCGACGCGCCGGCGGGACACCAGCGCCGGCTCGTCGACGCGCTGATCCGCGGCACCGATCGGATCGACCGGCTCGTGACCGATCTCCTGATCCTGTGGCAGCTCCAGACGGGGCGCCTCGTGCCGGCGCCCGAAGCGAACGTCGACCTCGTCGACCTGGCAGAGCGGCTCGCCGGGCGCTTCGAGCGCGAGACCGGTCGGCACGTCGAGGTGGTGAGCTCGCCGGCGGTGATCACCGCGGACCGACAGCTGATCGAGAGAGCGATCGGCAGTGTCGTCGACAACGCGCTCCGCTACTCGCCCGGCAGCGGCGACGTGCGGATCCGCGTGGGCACGGTGGACGGGGGAGCGAGCATCGAGATCGAGGATCACGGGATCGGCATCCCAAAGGAGAAACAGGCGGACATCTTCGAGCCTTTCTATCGCGCGCACACGGACACCCCTTACGACTCCGGCGGGCTCGGCCTCGGGCTCTACGTGGCGCGGGCGATCGCGACGCTGCACGGGGGCGGCGTCATGACGGAGAGCAAGGAGGGAGAGGGCAGCACCTTCCGCATCACCCTGAGGCGGCCGGTCGAGAGCGCGGAGCGTACCTCCTGACCACCTCGACCAGCTCGTCGGCGGAGAACGGCTTCGGCAGGAAGCCGCGCCCGCCGAGCTGCTGGCAGCGTCGTGATGCGTGCTCCCCTGCGGTCATCACGATGAAGGGCGCGCGCGGCCCGCTCCCGTAGCGGGCCTGGTACTGGGCGACGAACTCGACGCCGGACATGACGGGCATCCTCAGGTCGAGCAGGATCAGATCGGGCATCTGCTCCTCTACTCTCGACAGCGCCTCGCGCCCGTTCGTCGCCGTGGTCACGACGTAGCCCTCCTGCTCGAGGACGATGGTGAGGAGGCTCCGGAGATCCGGGTCGTCCTCCACCGCCAGGATCGTCGGCATCATCCGCTCACCCGAAGCTCCGGCCTGAGGACCACCTTGGTGTACCCCGCGACGCGCTGCTCGAACTTCGCATAGGCTTCCGGGGCCTCTTCCAGCGGCAAGCGATGGCTCACCAGGGAGTCTGGCCTGGCCTTTCCCGCGACGATGAGGTCGCGGAGCATCGGCGCGAAGCGGACGACCGGGGTCTGGCCGGTCCCGAGCGACAGCCCCTTCTCCCACAGCTTGCCGAACGAGAGTCGGAACTCGCCTCGCTTGGCGTGAGGGTTGATGCCGCCAGGATCGTTCGGGACGTAGAGCCCGACGGATCCGATCCGACCCGTCGGATTGACGAGGCGGATCAGATCCTCCAGCACCCGACCGGGGTTCTCCGCCATCGTCGGATCGCTCCAGTCGATCGCCTGGTAGCCGACCGCTTCGATCCCGCACATGACGCCCATCATCTTCTCTTCACCGGGTCGGAGCTTGCCGGCGGTCTTCCTCCGGCGTTCTGCGACGATCTGCTCGACGGGATCACCGCGTCGAAAGTCGATCGGACACGCGCCGACCTCGGCGGCCTTCGCCAGTCGATCGTCGACGCCGTCGACGATGTACACCTCGGCCGCGTCCTTGAGCAGGGCGCTGTACGCCGAGAGGAGGCCGACGGGACCGGCGCCGAAGACGGCGACCGTGCTGCCGGCGTGGACCCCCGCGAGCTCGTTCGCGTACCAGCCTGTGGGGAAGACGTCGGCGAGGAGGACGAACGCGTCCTCCCACTCGTCTCCAGCCTTGCCCGGGACCTTCAGGCAGTTGGTCTCGGCGAACGGGACGCGGAGGTATTCGGCCTGCGCGCCTCGGTACGGGCCCATACCCACGTAGCCGTAGGCACCGCCCGCCGAGTCGGCGTTGACCGCGAGACAGGCCGACGTGAACCCGCGCATGCAGTTGAAGCAGACGCCGCACGAAACGTTGAAGGGAACGACGACGCGATCCCCGCTCTTCACGGACGTCACGTCGGCTCCGACCTCCACGACGACGCCGAGCGGCTCGTGGCCGAGGACGAGACCGGCAGGCGCGACCGTTCGCCCGGCGAACATGTGGAGGTCGCTCCCGCAGATCGCCGCTGAGGTGACCCGGATGATCGCGTCCGTCGGCGCTTCGATCTCCGGATCCGGCACGCGCTCGACCGAGACCTCGCGTGTGCCTTTCAACACCACAGCTCTCACGTGCGACTCCTTCGGCCGCTGGTGAGATACAAGTTGCATACCGGGTGGGTGCGTGGGCGCCGCGCTGAGCTCTCGTTCGCAAGAGGATCCCCGAGCTCGGCAACGGCGGGGAGACCGCCCGCCTGTTGGCTCGCTCGATCAACCGTGAGAGCATGGGTGAGCGCGGTTCGAGGTGGGCCACCGCGAGCGTGCCCCCGTCGTCGCCGAGAAA
>JAHBWH010000324.1 GCA_019637115.1 Myxococcales bacterium
CTCGCCGCCGAGGGGCTGACCGCGAGCTTCGAGGGCGGCGGCGTCGTCGTCGATCAGCTCCCGGCCGCGGGCAGCGCGATGCCGCGCGGCGAGCGCGTCCGGCTCCGGCTCCGGCCCGCGCACCTCGCCTCCGCCGAGCGCGGCGCCGAGGACGAGGTCGCGATGCTCGCCGCCGCCAGCGAGGTGTCGCCATGAGGCTCTCCGAGATCGCCGCGCGCGTCGGGGACGGCGCCTTCGAGATCATCGGCCCGGACGTGGACGTGACGGGCGTCTGCCGCGACTCGCGCCGCGTCGCGCCGGGCGATCTCTTCGCCGCGCTGACGGGCGAAGAGGTCGACGGGGAGCGCTTCATCCCCGACGCCCGCGCGAAGGGCGCCGTGGCGGCGATGGTCGCGGCGCCGCTCGAAGGGGCGCCGCTCGAGGGGGCGGCGCTCCCACAGCTCGTCGTCGGCGACGTCCGCGCGTGGCTCGGTCCCGTATGCCACGCCGTGCACGCCGAGCCGACGCACGCGCTCCGCGTGATCGGGATCACCGGCACCAACGGAAAGACGACCGTCGCGTACCTCGTGGACCAAGCCCTCGAGGCGCTCGGGCAGCACACGGCGCTCCTCGGTACCGTCGCGTCGCGCGTGGGCGGCCGCACGGTGGCGTCGACCTTCACGACCCCCGAGGCGGACGATCTCGCGCGCTTCGCCGCGATGGCGCGCGACGAGGGCGCGAGCGAGCTCGTGATGGAGGTGTCGAGCCACGGGCTCGCGCTCGCGCGTGTCCGCGGCGTCCGCTTCGAGGTCGCGGCGTTCACCAACCTCTCGCAGGACCACCTCGACTTCCACCCCTCGATGGAGGCTTATGGCGAGGCGAAGGCCTCGCTCTTCCTCGCGCACGCGCCTCGCGAGAGCGTGGTGAACGTCGACGATGCCTTCGGCGCGGCGTTGGCGTCGCGGATCGAGGCGGGGGGGCGGGCGCCGCTCACCGTCGGCATCCGCGACGAGCGCGCGCGCCTGCGGGCGGTCGACGCGCGCTTCGACGCGCAGGGCATCCACGCGACGATCGCCTTGGGCGAGGCGCGCGTCGCGCTCGAGAGCGGGCTCGTCGGGCGCCACAACCTCGAGAACCTGCTGGTCGCGCTCGGCGTGCTGCTCGCGCTCGGCCACGAGCTCGCGGCAGCGGCGGCGGCCCTCGGTCGCGCGAGCGGGGCGCCGGGACGGCTCGAGCGCGTCGCGGATCCGCGGGGCGTCACGATCCTCGTCGACTACGCGCACACCCCCGACGCGCTCGCGAATGCGCTCGCGGCGGTTCGTCCGCTCACCGCGGGGCGCCTCCTCGTGGTCTTCGGCTGCGGCGGCGACCGCGACGCGAGCAAGCGGCCGCTGATGGGTCGCGCGGCGGCCGAGGGCGCGGACCTCGTCGTCGTCACGAGCGACAACCCGCGCACCGAGGCGCCCGCGGCCATCGCCGAGGCGATCGTCCCCGGCGTGCAGGGCGCGGGGCTCGCGCCGCTCGAGGCGCTCGCCGGCCAGCGCCGCGGCTTCATCGTAGAGCTCGACCGCGCCAAGGCCATCGAGGCCGCCCTCGTCGCGGCCGAACCAGGCGACACCGTCCTCATCGCGGGCAAGGGGCACGAGGACTACCAGATCGTCGGGCACGAGCGGCGGCCCTTCGACGATCGCGCGGTGGCGGCGGCGGTCGCCCACGCCCTCGCCTCCGGGGAGGAGCGCTGATGGGGACTCCGATCCCGACCAACGCCGCTCGCTTCACGCTCGCCGAGATCGCGGCGCTCACGGGCGGCGTCCTGCGCGGCGACGGCGCGCGCGAGACGACCGGGGTGCGCATCGACTCGCGGCAGGTGCGCGGCGGGGAGCTCTTCGTGGCGCTCGTCGGCGAGACGCACGACGGGCATCGCTTCCTCGCGGACGTCGCGCCTCACGTCGGCGGCCTGCTCGTCTCCGATGAGCGCGCGCTGCCGGCGGGCGCCGCCGCGGTCGTCGTGCCGGACACCCTTGCCGCGCTCGGTGCGCTCGGGCACGCGCACCGGATGCGCTGGGCGAGCCAGGACACCGGACGCCGCGTCGTCGCGATCACGGGGTCCGCGGGGAAGACGTCCACGAAGGAGCTCGTCGCGGCGGGTCTGCAGGGCGCGGGCGTCGCGGCGAACGTCACGCAGGGCAACCTGAACAACCTCGTCGGCGTGCCGATGACGCTGCTCACGCTCGCGGACGAGGCCGTCGCGGTCGTCGAGCTCGGCACCAACGCGCCCGGCGAGATCGCCACGCTCACCGCGCTCGCGGTGCCCGACGTCGCGGTCGTGACGCTCGTGGCGGCCGCCCACACCGAGGGCATCGGGACCGAGCACGACGTCTTCGTCGAGAAGACCGCGATCTTCGGCGGCGTCCCTCCACGTCCGGGGCTGCTGGCGATCGTCTGTGGCGACGACGCGCGGCTGCAGGCCGTGCCCGGCGCCATGCGCTACGGCCTCGCGGACGACGCGCACGTCTCGGTGATCTCGTGGCAGATGGAGGGCGCGCGCACGCGGGTCCGCTGGCGCGTCGCTGGCGCGACCGCGCGCCAGCTCGAGGGCTCGCTCGCCTTGCTCGGCGAGGCCGCCGCCGTGAACGGCGCGGGCGCGATCGCCGTCGCCGTCGCCGTCGGCGTCGAGCTCGACGACTTCGTGCGCGGCATGGAGGCGCTCGCGCCCGTGCTCGGGCGGATGAGCCCGGTGGAGGCCAAGGGCGGCGCGCTCGTCCTCGACGACGCGTACAACGCCAACCCGAGCTCGACGCTGCTCGCGCTGCGCACGGCGCGCGCGATCGCCGACGCGCGCGGGGGCCGGCTCGTCGCGGTGCTCGGCGACATGAAGGAGCTCGGCGCGCTCTCGCGCGCGAAGCACGACGAGGTCCGGGCGGCGGCGGCGGCCTTCGCCGACGAGGCCTTCTTCGTCGGACCCGAGATGGCGGCCGTCGGCCCCGCGCTCGAGGACGCCGAGGCTGCGATCGAGGCGCTCGGCGCCGCCGCGCTCATGGCCGAGGACGTGGTGCTCGTGAAGGGCTCGCGCTCGATGGGCCTCGAGCGCGTCGTCGCCGGCCTGGTGGCGGGCCTGCTTCCCTCCGGCGGTGACGACGACGAGCTCGGCGTCGGGGGAGAGGAAGAATGATCTACTACCTCCTCTACCCGCTGACCGAGGACTTCACGTTCCTCAACGTCCTGCGCTACGTCCCGTTCCGCGTCCTCTGCGCGACGCTGACGGCGATGTTCCTGACCTTCGGGCTCTACCCGTGGTTCATCCGGCGCCTCCAGAAGAAGCAGGTCGGCCAGGTGGTCCGCAAGGAAGGGCCCGCGTCGCACTTCAGCAAGGCGGGGACGCCGACGATGGGCGGCGCGCTGATGTTGCTCGCGCTCGTCCTCTCGACCGTGCTCTGGGCGGATCCCTCGAACGCGATGGTCTGGGTCGTCACCGCGATCACCGCGACCTACGGGGTCGTCGGCTACATCGACGACGCCGCCAAGGTCCGTCGCAAGAGCACCGGCGGGCTCGCGGGCCGCTACAAGCTGCTCTTTCAGTTCACGGTCGCGATCGCGCTCTGCGCGTGGCTCTTCTACGGCGAAGAGGGCCTCCCCGCGGACTGGCTCGCCATCCGCGATCGGCTGGCGCTCCCCTTCGTGAAGTTCTTGCCGAACGAGAAGCTCGCGGCGCTCGGCCAGGATCCGCTCACGCTGCCCAAGTGGCTCTACGTGATCTTCGCGAGCTTCGTCATCGTCGGCTTCTCGAACGCCGTGAACCTCACGGACGGGCTCGATGGCCTCGCGATGGGCCCCGTGATGGTCAGCGCGGGCACCTACGCCATCCTCGCGTACCTCGGCGGGGCGATGCTCTTCAACACGAGCGTCGCCGAGTACCTCTTCATCCCCTACCTCGACAGCGCCTCCGAGCTCGCCATTTATTGCGCGTCGGTGGTGGGTGTGGGCTTCGGCTTCCTCTGGTTCAACACCTACCCCGCGACCGTCTTCATGGGCGACGTCGGCTCTCTCGCGCTCGGCGGTGGGCTCGGCGCGCTCGCGGTGGTGACGAAGAACGAGATCACCAGCCTCCTGCTCGGCGGCATCTTCGTCGTCGAGGCGCTCTCGGTGATCATCCAGGTCGGCGTCTTCAAGGCGACCAAGGGCAAGAAGCGCGTCTTCCTCATGGCCCCGATCCACCACCACTTCGAGAAGAAGGGGTGGCCGGAGCCGAAGGTGATCGTCCGCTTCTGGATCATCTCCATCATGTTGGCCGTCGCGACGCTCGCGACCCTGAAGCTGAGGTGAGCCCGTGATCGCCGAGCTTCGTGGCAAACGCATCCTGGTCGTCGGTCTCGGTAAGAGCGGGATCGCCGCGGCGCGCCTGCTCCTTCGCGAGGGCGCGCGCGTCGTGCTCAACGACCGCCGCACGGACGTCGAGGGCGTCGAGCCCCTGGTCGCCCTCGGCGCCGAGGCGGCGCTCGGTCATCACGACGAGGCGCTCTTCACC
>JAHBWH010000325.1 GCA_019637115.1 Myxococcales bacterium
GGAACCGGACGCGGAACCGGACGCGGAACCGGACGCGGAACCGGACGCGGAACCGGACGCGGAACCGGACGCGGAACCGGACGCGGAACGAAACCACACACGCCCCGACGGCCTCGGAACCAGCTACGGCCCCGGAAAGACACGGCCCCAGAGAGAGCGAGACATGCTGCCCCCCTTCCCCGCCGCCGCCCTCGAGCCCGCCTTCGTCCCGGCGTCCCACCTCGCTGACGCGGACGCTGCGCTCGCCGTCCGCGACGACGCGATCGCCATCGAGCAGGCCGCGTCGGACCCCTCGGACGGGCTCGTGCGTCTCGTCCGGCTCCTCGGCGAGCGAGGGCTGCTCGAGCTCGTGACGGACGCCCGCTTCGGCGGCCGACGCGAGCGCGTGTCGGTGACCTCGCTCTGCCTGGTGCGCGAGCGGCTCGGGCACGCCTCTCCCCTCGTCGAGCTCGCCTTCGCCATGCAGGGGCTCGGCTCGTACCCGATGACCCTGGCGGCCGAGCAAGGGAGCGCGACCGCAGCCGAGCGCTGGCTCCCGCCCGTCGTCCGCGGCGAGGCCGTCGCGGCCTTCGCCCTGACCGAGCCCGAGGCCGGCACCGACCTCGGCGGCATCCGGGCGCAGGCGACGCGCGAGGGTCACGACTACGTGATCGACGGGCAGAAATGCTTCATCTCGAACGCCGGCATCGCCGACGTCTACGTCGTCTTCGCCCGCGCCCGGGATCGGCTCAGCGCCTTCGCCGTCCCCGGCGACGCGCCAGGGCTCCACGTGAAGCCGCAGCGAGTCCTCGGCGGCCACCCGATCGGCGAGGTGCACTTCGAAGGCGTCCGGGTCCACGAGTCGATGCGCGTGGGCGAAGAGGGACGCGGCATGTCCCTCGCGCTCGGCACCCTCCACCGCTTCCGGACGACGGTGGGCGCCGCCGCGCTCGGCTTCGCGCAGCGTGCGCTCGACGAGGCCGTCGCCCACGTGCGGGCTCGCCGGCAATTCGGCGCGCCGCTCGCCGAGCTCGCCATCGTCCAGGCGAAGATCGGCGACATGGCCTGCGCGCTCGAGGGCGCGCGTCTCTTGGTCTACCGCGCCGCCGCCGCGCTCGACGCGGGCGGCGACCGCGACGAGCTCGCGCGCAAGGGCAGCATGGCCAAGCTCGTGGCGACCGAGGCCGCGCAGCGCGTCATCGACGACGCAGTCCAGCTCCACGGTGGCCGAGGCGTCTGCACGGACGGCGTCGTCGCGCGCCTCTACGAGGAGATCCGCGCGCTCCGCATCTACGAGGGCACGAGCGACGTCCAGCGTCTGCTGGTCGCGCGCGCGCTCCTCCGCTGACGTGTCGACCCGATGACGCACGCGGACGACGCCGGACCGGGGAGCGCGCCAACCGCGCCGCGCGATCCGACGACGACGGTCTTCTTCGCCCTGTGGGCCGTCGCGACCCTCTTGCATCAGGTGAGCTACCTACGGATCGCCGCTGATCCGCTCGAGCTCGCGCTCACCCTCGCCGCCTTCGCGGCGCTGGCCGCGCCGCGGCGCGCGACCTTCGTCCTGCTCCTCGCCGTGCAGATCGTGGAGGCCGCGGCGACCGCGCCGCGCTTGTCGAACCACGCTTGGCTCGTGGCCTTCGCGGCCGCGACGATGCTCGCCACGCTCGCGCTCGCGCGCTCCGACGACGACGCGACCTGGCGCCGCCGCTTCACCGCGCCCCTGCGCGCGCTCCTCGTGGGTCTCTACTTCTGGGCGGTCGTCCACAAATTGAACCGCGACTTCTTCGACCCGGACGTCTCGTGCGCGGCGGCGCTCTACGAGTCGGCGCGCGCGGGCTATGCGAGCTTCTTGCCTTCGGGCGGCGGCCTCGCTCGGCTCGCAGCCGCCGTGACGCTGGTCGTGGAGGCCGCCATCCCCGCGCTCCTGCTCGCCGCACGTACCCGGCGAGCGGGCGTGCTCCTCGGCGCGGCGTTCCACCTGGCGATCGGGCTCGTCCCCTACCGCCACTACTTCAACTTCTCGGCCGTGCTCTTCGCGCTCTTCTTCCTGCAGACGGCGGAGGGCTGGGTCGAGCGGGCGCGCGACCACCTCTCCGCGCGCGCCCGCGCGAGCCTCGCGCACCCCGCCCTTCGCGCGACGTGCCTGCTCGCGCTCGCGGCCTGGCTGCTCGGTTACGCCACCGACGCTCCCGGCCGACGCGAGGTCTGGGACGCGGGCACGCGGGTGCTCTGGCTCGCCTACGCGGGCGGCGCGTGGCTCCTCTACGCGCGCTTCGGCCGCGCCACCGCCCTCGCCGATGCGAGGCGTGGCGCCCGCACGCCGCGGGCGGTCTGGGCGCTCCCGATCGTCTTCGCGAGCCTCGGCGTGACGACCTACCTCGGCCTGCGCACGGAGGGCGCGCTGGCGATGTTCAGCAACCTCCGCACGGAGCGCGGCGAGAGCAACCACCTCCTCTTCCCAAGCCTCGACGTCACGGGCTGGACCTCCGACGTGGTCGTCGTGCACGAGAGCTCCGACGAGTGGCTCGCGGAGATGGCGCGCCGCGACTACGGCCACGTCTTCTTCGAGCTGCGCGAGCGGCTCGCCCGGCGCCCCGACACGAGCGTCACCTTCACCCGCGCGGGCGTGACCGAGCATGTGCCCCGCGTGGGGGACGACCCCCGGTTCACGGTCCCCGCGCCGCGCTGGCTGCGCGCGTGGGTGAGCTTCCGCCCGGTCGACCTCCGCCCCCACCAACGCTGCCTGCACTGAGCAAAGCTCCCCGGAAGTTCGTGACCAGGTGCGGCAAGATCCATCCCCGCTCCTCCGTCACGGGCCAACACACGACCGCGCGGCCAAACCACCCACCGAGCGGCGGCTTGACCGGGGGCCGTCGCCGTAGAACCGTCGGCCGCTTTGGCGCGCGAACGCGCCTCACGGAGACCAAGCGAATGCGAAACCTGGGAAGATGTTGGGCGCCGCTCGTCTATGTGGCCGCCCTCACAGGTTGCGGCGGCACGGCCCCTGCCCCCGACGATGGCGGCTCGACGATGATGGAGGACGGTGGGGGTCGCGACGGCGGCGATCGCTGCATGGGTCGGGTGCTGTGCTCGACCGCGGGGACGTCGTGCGACGGTGATCGCCTCGTCACGTGCGCGTTGGACATGGACGGCTGCCTCGTCGAGACCCGCACCGACTGCGGCGCGTCGGGCGATATCTGCGACGCTTCGGCGGGTGGCGCGGCATGCGTCGACCGCTGCTCGGTGATCCCCGAGGCGGACCGCTGCGAGACCGAAGGCGCGCGCGCCTGCGACGGCACCACCCTCGAGGTGTGCGCCATGGACGCGGCGGGCTGCTTGGCGCTCGAGCGCACCGAGTGCGCAGAAGCCGCCGGAGGCGCCTGCGATCCGGACGGGGCGATGCCGATGTGCGTGCTTCCCGCCGACCCCTGCGCGTCGATACCGGCCGAAGATCGCTGCTCGACCGCGGGCACGAGCTGCGACGGCGACGAGCTGCTCACCTGCGCCGCCGATGCGTTCGGCTGCCTCGTGACCACACGGGCCGACTGCGCGTCGCGCGCCGATGGCACGTGCGGCGACGTGGACGGCGTGGCCGCGTGCGAATTCGCCACCGACCCCTGCGACGGCGTCGCGCAGTGCGGCACTGACGCCAGCGCGCGCTGCGACGGCCCGGATCTCGTCGAGTGCGCCCGTGACGCCTTCGGCTGTTTCGTGGAGACGCGCACCGCCTGCACGGACGCGCCCTTCGGCTTCTGCGACCCGGACGCCGCCCCGGCGCCGATCTGCAGCACGGCGGCGCTGGACCCTTGCCTCGGCATCATGCCGTGCGGCACCGAGCCGTCTCGCGAGTGCACGGGCGAAGGCACGCTCGAGGTCTGCGCCGCCAACGCGTTTGGCTGCTTCGTGCTCACGGCCACCTCGTGCGCCGCGACGAGCGACGTCTGCTCGACCGCGAGCGGCACGGCCATGTGCGTCGATCCCTGCTCGCTGGTCGAGGTCTGCCCGGCGGCGACCTACTGCGATCTCGACGAACGCGTGACGTGCGTGAGCGACGCCAACGGCTGCCTCGTCGAGACCACGCGTGAAGCATGCGACGACACCTGCGACCTCGTCGGTGGCGCGGCCGAGTGTGTGGAGACGGCCTGCCCGATCGCCGCTCCCGGAATCCTGGACTGCGCCAGCGGGACGGTGAACGGGAGCACCACCGAGCCGAACGGCTCTGCGCTGAACCCCGGCAACTACGGCTCCTGCTACACAGGCACGGGCTACGGCGGTCGCGAGCAGTACTGGCGCTTCCGCAACCGCCTCGCGGGGCCGACCGAGGTCCGCGTGGTGGCGACTCGGGGGAGCGGCTCGAGCGCAGACTTCGATCTCTTCGTGCTGGACGCCGACGACGAGGCAATCAGCTGCACGCCAGGCACGGACCTGGCGTGCCTCGGCGCGAGCCGGGGGGTCACGGCCACCGAGACCGTCACCTTCCGA
>JAHBWH010000326.1 GCA_019637115.1 Myxococcales bacterium
GAGATGACCTGGCCAGGCAGGACGAGGTGGGGCTTGCTCATCGCAGAGCAGATGAGCAATCGATGTGCCCGCCGTTCTCGGCGATTCTCGCGCTGAAATCATTCGCGAATCAGGGCATCAAAACGGCGCCTGGCGGCGGATTGGCGGCGGAGGGGGTGGCGGACGCCAGGTGGGGTGCCCGCCCGAGTGCACCCGCCCGCGTCCAGTGACCGAGACCGCGTCCAACGACCGCGTCCAACGACCGCGTCCAACGACCGCGTCCAACGACCGCGTCCAACGACCGCGTCCAACGACCGCGTCCAACGACCGCGTCCAACGACCGCGTCCGACGACCGCGTCCAACGACCGCGTCCAACGACCGCGTCCGACACGCTCGACAGCGGCGCCTGGCTGCTAAGCTCGCGGCGTGAAGGTCCACCGCCGCCTCTGGGGGCTCATCGCGTCGTCCTGGCTCGTTTGTCTGGGCGCCGCGACCCCGACGCTCGTGTCCGCGCTCGGCGAGGGGACGCGCGTCGCGATCCTCGGCGTGGACGCAGGCGGGCTCGACGAGCCCCGCCCCATGGCCCGCCGCCGGCTCGCGTGGGAGGTGCGCAAGCGGACGAGCATCGAGACGGCGCTCCAGCCCGATCGAGCACGGCTCGATGACCCGCGCATCTTCGAGTCCCCCTTCCTCTACTGGTCCGGCGATCGCGCCTTCCCGCCGCTCTCGGAGGGCGAGGTGGTCGGCTTGCGGCGCTTCCTCGAGCTGGGCGGCTTCCTCTTCGTCGACGACGCGAGCCCCGACGCGCCAGGCTTCGACGCCTCGGTGCGCCGCGAGCTCGCCCGCGCGCTGCCTCGCGATCGGCTGCGGCCGCTGCCCCGCGACCACACGATCTTCCGCTCGTTCTTCCTCGTCTCCCGCCCCGTCGGTCGCGTGCGGGGCCCGACGGAGCTCGAGGGGGTCACCCTCGGCGATCGTCTCGCCGTCGTGCTCAGTCGACACGACGTGGGCGGCGCGCTCGCCCGCGACAACCTCGGCAACTGGCAGCACCCCGTGACCCCCGGCGGTGACGCCCAGCGCGAGCTCGCGACGCGGCTGGCGGTGAACCTCGTGATGTACGCGCTCTGCCTCGACTACAAGGACGACCAGGTGCACGCGCCCTTCATCATGCGCCGGCGCGGCGCGGGGCCCTGAGCGCATGGAGTCGCTCTGGCCCCACTTCGCCGTGCCCGGGGGAGGCTTCGTCGCGCTCGCCCTCGCGCTCGGGGCGGGCGCGATGGTGTGGCTCGAGCTCCGTCGTCGCGGACCCCGCGCGCTCGCGGCCCTGCGAATCCTGACCGCGCTCGCGATCGTGCTCGTCGCCGCGCAGCCGCGCTGGACGCTCGAGCGGAGCGAGCGCTCCGAGGGGCGGCTCGCCGTGCTCTACGACGGCTCGCGCAGCATGCGGATCCAGGATCGCGCGGACGAGCTGACGCGCCTGCTCGACGGGTGGCGGGCCGAGTCCGAGGGTGTCGCGCTCTACCGCTTCGGCGCCCGGACGAGCTCGGCGCGGTGGGGCGACTCCGTCCCCGCCCCGAGCGACGACGAGTCCCGGCTCTTCGAGGCGCTCGAGTCCGCCGCCCGCGAGGATCGCGCGGGCGAGATCGGCGCCTTCGTGCTCGTCAGCGATGGCGCCACGCGCGAGCCGGAGGCCACGCCCGACGTGGACGGCCGGAAGGTGCACGTGGTGGCCCTCGGCACCGCCGAGATCCGCGACGACGCGGTGGCCGAGCTCGAGGCGGATCCGGTGGCCTTCCTGCGGACCCCTGCCGAGGTGCGGGTGGTGGTGCGTCGGCTCGGGGCTTCGGGGGCGGTCCCGGTCACCCTGCGCGCTGGGGACGAGGTGGTCGCCGAGGAGCTCGTCGACGTGCCAGACGGCGAGACGCGCGAGGTGACGCTCTCGTTCACGCCACGCCGGCTCGGTCGCGCCGTCTACACGGTCTCGATCCCCTCGGCCTCGGGTGACGAGGTCCCGGAGAACGACGAGCGCAGCTTCCTCGTGCGCGTCGAGCGCGCGCGCCTGCGCGTCCTCCTGGTGGCCGGCGAGCCGACCTGGGACGTCCGCTTCCTCCGCGGCTTCCTCAAGCGTGATCCGAGCATCGACCTCATCAGCTTCTTCATCCTCCGCACGACCGCCGACCTCACGATGGCCGCGCCCGAGGAGCTCGCCCTGATTCCCTTTCCCACCGACGAGCTCTTCCGTGAGCACCTCGGCTCGTTCGACGTGCTCGTCTTCCAGAGCTTCGACTACGGCCCCTACCAGATGGCGTCGTATCTACCGCGCATCCGCGACTACGTGCGGCGCGGCGGCTCCTTCGCGATGGTTGGCGGTGAGCGCAGCTTCGGCTCGGGGGGCTACGCGGGCACGCCCATCGCAGAGATCCTCCCCGTCATCCTTCCGCCCGCGAGCACCCCTCCGGCAAGGCTCGTGACGCCCGGGCGCTTCTCACCGCGCGTCGAGCCGGAGCTCGCGCGGCATCCGCTGGTCGCGCTCTCGCCCGACCCCGCGGCGAACGTCGAGGCCTGGTCGCGCCTCGCGCCGCTCGAGGGCGTGAACGTGGTCCAGGGGGCGCGCGAGGAAACCGCGGTGCTGCTCTCGCACCCGAGCGCCCGAGGCCCGCAGGGGCCCCTGCCGGTGTTGGTCGTGGGTGACGCGGGCGAAGGGCGCGTGCTCGCGCTGACGAGCGATACGAGCTGGCGTTGGGGGATCACGACCGGCGGTCTCACCGGTGACGCCAGCACCTTCGAGCGCTTCTGGGACCGGACCTTGCGGTGGCTCGCGCGTGATCCGACCCTCGAGCCCGCGACCCTGACGACGGATCGCGAGCGCTACGGACCGAGCGCGCGGGTGCGGATCACGGCGCGACTTCGCGACGCTCGTTATCAGCCGATCGCCTCACGTCGGGTCCGAGCGCAGATCGTGCCCGGGGTGGAGGGCGCGGCGCTGGCGGTGCACGAGGCGGAGGTGACGACGGACGTCGAGGGGCAGCTGAGCGTCACGCTGCAAGGGCCCGACGCGCCAGGTCCGTATCGGGCGCAGGTGATCGTCGCGGGCGACGACGCGCCGCTCGCGACGGAGCTCTTCGTGGTCGAAGCGGGCGGCGACGAGCTCGCGGACCCACGCCCGAACCACACGCTGCTCGCGCGGCTCGCCGAGACGACGGGAGGCGCGTCCTACGATGGCGCGAGCGCGGCGCCACGGCTCGCCGCGTTCGACACGACCCGTGTGCGTCACCTCGGCATCCGAGAGGTCGCCCCCTTCGCGACGGGCTGGGCCTTCGCGCTTCTGGTCGCGCTCCTCGGCGCGGAGTGGTGGGTGCGCCGACGCGCCGGCGCGCGCTGAAGCGTGGACTCCGACACGGACCCCGACACGGACCGGACGGTGTCCTGAGGAGCCTTCGCGGAGGGGCTCGCGGGCGCCCACCCCGTCGCGGTACGCTCGCCCTCGATGCGTCGTCGGCTCTCGCTTTGTCTCGCGGTCGCGCTGGCCCTCGCGTGCGACGAGCCTCCCGCGCCCGCCGAGGTCGCGCCCGCGCCCCCGCCCCCGGCGAGGCGCGAGGTCGCCGCGCCGCGCGCCGTCGCGACGGGCGCCGCGTTCGACCTCGTCATCGACGGCTCGGAGCCTCGGCTCGTGTGGGCCGAACCCTCGGCGATCGGCGGCACGCTGCAGACGCTCGCGCTGACGCGGCTCGGCGCCCCCGCCGGCGCGCCGCGTGCGATCCTCGAGCCCGACGAGCACGTGGACATCCTCGAGCTCTCGGTCGCGGGCGGGGCCGGGCAGCTCGTGCTCGCGTGGGTCGAGCGGCTCGACACCCTGATCTCGGTCCACGCGACCTTCGGGGACGCCGCCGGGGCCTTCGCGCCGCCGCGACGGCTCGGGGCGACGACCAGAGAGCGCTTCGGCACCCGCGGACACGTCGCCGCCGCCGCGTCGGACGCAGGCCACCTCGAGGTGATGGCGCGGCTCGCGCCCCAGCCCTGCGTCGAGCCCACCGAGGAGGTCGAGGAGCGACCGGCGCGCGCCCGGCGTGCCAAGCGGGGGCGGGCGGCACCACGCCCGCCACGCCCCTCGTGCGTGCCCATCGTGATGACGCGGCTCGCCCCCGGACCGACCGAGCGGCAGGGCGTCGGTCTCGCGCTGCCGCGGGCGTGCGAGCCCACGGTCATGGGCTTCGTGCGCGGGCAAGACGCTTGGTACTACGGCGTCTGCGACGCGACCGAGGGGCCCGCGACGACGGTCTACGCCATCGCCCGCGATCCCGACTACGCGCACGCCGAGCGCGTGCTCGCTGACTGCGCGCCGCGAGGCCTGACCCGC
>JAHBWH010000327.1 GCA_019637115.1 Myxococcales bacterium
CGAGACCGAGACCGAGACCGAGACCGAGACCGAGACCGAGACCGAGACCGACCGGGCGGACGGGGGGACGCTACGGGCCGATGCTTGCTACACCGGTGGTCCGATGCATCACGAGAGCCGACTCGCCGACTTCACGCGACGCGACCTGACCTTCCTCGGCGAGCGCCGCGCCGTCTACGTGCTCGGCGACGGCCCGGCCGTCCTCGTCATCCACGAGGCGCCGGGGCTGCACCCGAAGGTCGCCGACTTCGCGCGCCGCATCGCGCGCGCGGGCTACCGCGTGTACTGCCCTTCGCTCGTCGGAACACCTGGCAAGCCCTTCAGCGTCGGCTACTCGCTCCAGACGCTCGCGAGGGCGTGCGTCGCGCGGGAGTTCACCGTGTGGGCCACGCGCGAGACGAGCCCGATCACGGCCTGGCTCCGCGCCCTCGCCGCCCAAGCGGACGAAGAGTGCGGTGGCCGCGGCGTCGGCGCGATCGGGATGTGCCTCACGGGCGGCTTCGCGCTGGCGATGATGGTCGACGAGCGCATGGTCGCACCGGTGCTCAGCCAGCCCTCGCTCCCCTTCCCCTTCACCCCGTCGCAGCGACGTGATCTCGGCATCGACGACGCCACGCTCGCGCGCGTCAAGGAGCGCGCCGCTGCCGGCGCGTGCGTGCTGGGCCTGCGCTTCACGCACGACCCGCTGATGCCCCCCGAGCGCTTCGAGCGCTTGCGCGAGGAGCTCGGAGACGCCTTCGTCGCCGTCGAGATCGACTCGGGTCCGGGGAACGCGCACGGCATCCCGCGCATCGCCCACTCGGTGCTCGCGCACGACTTCGTGGACCGGCCAGGCCACCCCACGGTCGACGCGCTCGAGAAGGTCCTCGACTTCCTCCGCGAGCGCCTGCCGCCGAGCGTCCCACCCGCGGCCTGAGGCGCGGGGAGAGTCGTCGACCAGACGCAGCGGGAAGCGAAGAACCTGACCCCGAGACGATCGTACGACCTTGACCACACGCGCTGCGCCGGTTACCTAACGCCCCGGCCGCGCGGCGAGACGCGACCTCCTTCGGGGCCGTTAGCTCAACGGTAGAGCAGCGGACTTTTAATCCGACGGTTGTGGGTTCAAATCCCGCACGGCCCACCGGCAGGAGAGCCTGCCAAGTCCCCATCGTCTAGTGGCCCAGGACCCCGGCCTTTCACGCCGGTAACGCGGGTTCAAACCCCGCTGGGGACGCCCGAGCCGACCCCTCCCCTCCGTGACCCCGCGCCACGGAGGGGAGCGGTGTCACGGCCGCGACGATGCATCAGGTCCGGACGAGCAGCCCGCTAGGAACGGACGGCCCAGCCAGGGGCGCAGCCTCACGTCCACGTCCACGTCCAGGTGCGCGTCCACGCCCACGTGCGCGTGCGCGTGCGCGACCAGAAACGTCCATCGGGGCTCCGTGCAGTAGAACCACGAGAAGACGCAACACAGCCACGAGCTACAGTTCCTTCCCGCGAACCGGACCTCGGATGAGGCCCCGGTGTGGCGGTCGCACGCCTCGGACACGAAGGACGCCGACCTTGGCAGCCCCGAAGTCTACGCAGGCAGCGGGTCGACGCCGAGCTCGAGGTTGTCGATCAGGCGCGCTGGGCCGACGTGGGCGGCGATGAGCACCAGCGCGCGCGAGACGGTCCCGTCCAAGCGCTCCAGCGTCGTCGGGTCGACGACGGCCACGTAGTCGACCGAGTCCGCGGCGTCTTCGACCGGGCCGCGCGCGATCTCCGTGAGCGCCGCGGCGTCTCGCGTGCCTGCTGCCCACGCCTGCGCCGCCGCACGCAAGCCTCGCGAGAGGCCGAGGGCGCGCTCGCGCTCGTCGGGGCTCAAGTAGCGATTGCGCGAGGAGCGCGCGAGGCCGCCCTCTTCGCGCACGATGGGGTGTCCGACCACCTCCACGGGGAGGTTGAGGTCGCGGGTCATGCGCTCGAGCACCCGCCACTGCTGGTAGTCCTTGCGGCCGAAGACCGCGACACACGGCCCCGTGAGCCCGAAGAGCTTGGCCACCACGGTCGTCACGCCGCGGAAATGCCCCGGCCGGTGGGCGCCCTCGAAGGGCTGCGTCAGCCCCTCCACCTCCACGTGGGTCTGGAAGCCCGGCGGGTACATCGCGCCGTCGTCCGGCGTGAAGACCAGGTCGACGCCACGCGCCTCGCACGCCTCCAGGTCTTGCGCGAGCGTGCGCGGGTAGCGGCCGAGATCCTCGTTCGCCCCGAATTGCAGGGGGTTCACGAAGACCGTGACGACGACGAAGCTCGCGCCGCGTCGCTTCACCTCGTCGACGAGCGCGAGGTGACCGTCGTGGAGGGCCCCCATCGTCGGCACCAGACCGACCCGCTCACCGGCGGCGCGCGCGCGGTCGCACGCGGCTCGGAAGGCCTCGAGCTCGGAGACGCGCTCCACGTCGGACCTCAGCCCCGCGGCCCGTAGCCGCCGATGCGCAGCACGTTGCTCGGCGCCGCCGCGGGCTCCTCGCGGACCACGCCGAAGCCATGCTCGGGCGCCGGAAAGACCCCTTCGCGGACCTCGTCGCGGTAGCGCGTCATCGCCGCGCGCCCCTCCTCGAACCACTCGGCATAGCGCTTGACGAACTTGGGCCGGAGGTTCGGGGTGAGGCCGAGCAGGTCGTACGAAACGAGCACTTGGCCGTCGCAGCCCGGACCCGCGCCGATGCCGATCGTGGGAACGTGGAGCTCGGCGGTGATCTCCGCCGCGAGATCGCTGGGCACACCCTCGAGCACGATCGCGAAGGCGCCAGCGTCGGCGATCGCGCGGGCGTCGTCGCGCACCCTCGCGGCCTCCTCGACGGTGCGCCCCTGGACGCGGAAGCCGCCCATCGCGTGCACGCTCTGCGGGAGCAGCCCGACGTGACCCATCACCGGCACGCCCGCGTCGACGAGACGCGCGACCGTGGGCGCGGCGCTGCGCCCGCCCTCGAGCTTGACCGCGTGCGCGCCGCCCTCCGAGAGGAAGCGGCCCGCGTTGCGGAGCGCCTCTTCGGGGCTGATCTGCGCGCTCAGGAAGGGCATATCGCCGACGATCATCGCTCGCGACGTGCCACGCGCGACGGCGCGGCAGTGATAGATGATCTCGTCGACCGTGACCGGCAGCGTCGTCTCCCGGCCCTGCACGACCATGCCGAGCGAGTCGCCGACGAGGAGGATGTCGGCGCCGCCTTGATCGAGCATCTGCGCGAAGGTGGCGTCGTAGGCGGTGACCATCGCGATGCGCTCGCCGCGCTCCTTCATGCGCAACAGACGCGGGACCGTGACCGGCTTGCCGAAGCTCTCGGCGCCCTGGGTGCTCATGGCTGTTCCTCGCCCCTTTCAGTCGCGGCCGAGGGAATCCCCGGTCCACGCATCGCGGGCAACGAGCGCAATGTAGAGCACCGATCCGTCGCCGGCCAGCACGAACGCCAGCAGGGACCCGCAGGAACGCTGGCGGCAGGAACGCTGGCGGCAGGAACGCTGGCCTGCCGGAGCGCAGACGACAGGAACGCTGGCCCGCTCAGGGCGCCGGTTGAACGACCTCGACGCGCTCGGGCGTCTCCGCGTCGATCACGACGTCCTGCTCTAGCGTTGGCCCTCGAGGCCACGTCACCCGGATTGCGATCGCGCGACCGAACCGGACCCCCTCGAGGCGCCGAGGGAGCGCCCCATGCAGCACACCGTCGATCCAGATCTGCCCACCGGGCGGGGTCGCGTCGAAGATCACGTCCCGCCGGAGCGGTACGAGCACGGCGACCTTCTGCAGGGGACCATCGATGGGCGTGACGTCGCCCCGCCAGATCTCGTGGCCCTCGAGCCGCACCTCCATCTCATAACGCTGCCCGACGACGAGCCCCGCAATCGGCGCGTCCACCCCGAGCGGCGTCACCCCCGAGAGCGGGCGGCCGTCGAGGAGCACCGTCGCACCAGGAGGACGCGAGAGGATCTCCAGTCGCGCCTGCGGCTCCGCGTCGCGGAGGAAGCCCTTTAGCGCGATCCCGCCGACGAGCGCCGCGACCACGAGGGCAGTGGCGATGATCCACGGAGCCCACGAGCGCGACGGCGCGTCGGTCACCGCAGGCAGCTTGAAGGTGGTGTCGAGGCTCGGACGCACGACGAAGGCGTCCGGGATCGGGCTCACCCCCGGCGCGGAGCTTCCGTCGCCCCACGGATCGCGCGAGAGGTCAGGGAGCGGACCCGACTCGGCGGGCCACGTGCCGGGCGTCGTGGGCGCCGCGTCAGGGTCCAAGGGGGCGT
>JAHBWH010000328.1 GCA_019637115.1 Myxococcales bacterium
GCTGGAGACGCGCGCGCGGATCGTAGCCCGCTCCGCGCGGCGTGAACGACGCCGTCGCCAGCGCGCGGAGTCCGGACGCGCCGCCAAGCGCGCCGGACGGATGAAGCTTCACGTGGAGCGGCCGCACGTCGACTACGACGTTACGTTAGCTCAGAACCTGCCCGCGCACGCCGCCGCCACCCCGCCCGCGCGCCGGTGGGAGAGCACGCGAGGCGGCCCCCGCCCGCGGCTGTGCTCTTCGGCTTCCTTCGCGTAGAGCTGCAGGGCAGCCGCTCGCGCCGCGGCATCCCGGGCACGACGCCGCCGGCCGAATCACCTCCCGACGGCCCCGCGCACACGTAAGCTCTCGACGTGCGGCGTCGGAGCTCCCGTTGGATCGCCCTCCTCTTCGGGCGATCCAAACGTCGACGCCTCGCGAGCGCCGGCTTCCTCGGCGCCTCGATGCTCCTCGGCGTCGACGCGGTCTTCGTCGAGCCGTATCGAATCGAGGTCCCGCACCACGCCGCGGCCGCGGCGGTGGCGAGCCCGATCGTCCTCGCGCACCTCAGCGACTTGCACACGCACGGTCTCGATCGACGCGAGCAGCGTGTCGTCGAGATCCTCGACCGCGAATCACCGGACGTGATCGTCGTGACCGGCGATCTCGTCGACGACGGCGACCTCGAGGCGGCGCGACCGCTCTTTGCGAAGATCCACGCTCCGCTCGGGGTGTGGGTCGTCCGCGGGAACTGGGAGAACTGGCGGCCCCCTCCAAACGAGCGCGCGACGATCGAGTCGTTCGGCGCAAAGCTCCTCGTCAACGAGGGGACGCTGCTGCGACCCGACGTCTGGCTCGCCGGCCTCGACGATCCGATGTCCGGGACCGCCGACATCGACACCGCCCTCCGTGGTGCACCTCCGAAGGCGGCGAAGATCGCGCTCTTTCACTCGCCAGACGTCTTCGATGCGATCGCGCCCAGGATCGACCTCGCGTTCGCGGGCCACACGCACGGCGGCCAGGTGCGCCTTCCGCTCATCGGAGCGCTCTGGACGCCTCCCGGCTCAGGGCGCTACGTCGACGGGTGGTACGACGCCGCCAACGCTCGCATGCTCGTCTCGCGAGGCGTCGGGACATCGGTGATCGGTGTCCGTTTCCTATGCCCGCCAGAGGTCGCGATCGTGACGATCACGCCGACGCGCTCGGATCGTTAGCCCGGACCGCGATGTGGAGAGAACGGAAGGAAGACCACGTCCGGCGGAACGCTGTCGTAGAGGCGCGGCGCGCTCTCCTTGCGAGGCCGGAGCGTGAAGAACGCGATCGGAGGAATGAACAACCAACCCAGCGCAGCCATGACGAGCCCGCCGGTAAAATCGGACAGGTGTGCCTCCCCTCCATCGACCGCGCGAAGGACCGCGAACCCGACCGCCGCGAGCGGGGACGAGCGGCAGCGTCAACGGCCCCATTGAATGCGCCACCAGCCCCGACGGGCTGCGCGCTCGTCGGCGGGCTTCGCCCACGCGACGGTCTGCGGATCGTGCCGCCCACAGCCGAGGCAGGCACAGCCGGCCAACTTCTGGATGGCGTCGCTTCGCGCGGCGCTGGCGGCAAGATAGCGCGCTCTGTCGAGGTCTTCTGGGCGGCTGCCGATCGCGTGCGCGCGGCCTTCTCCTCGCACGCGCGCCCACGTCCGGTGGCCGCAGAGCGAGCAGGTTCTCTCGAGCTCGAAGACGTCCGCGGAGCCGGCATGGACGCTCGTGAGAACCACGGTCATTGACCACGAGGCTAACACGCGCTGCGCGGCGTCTCTCCGCGGCGACGTGACCTCAGAACCTGCCCGCGCACGCCAGCGCCACCCCGCCCGGCGCACCGCTGGGCGAGCAAGCGAGGCGGCCCCGTCCGCGGATGTGCTCTTCGGCTTCCCGCTGGTGCCGCTCGCGTAGAGCTGCAGGGCAGCCACTCGGGGCCGCGCTCGATTGCAGCTACGGTGTGGTGATGGCCGATCCCAGCCTAGCCATCGCGGCACGCGCAGCGTTCACCGCGATCAGGAACGACGCGCCCGAGGACCTGTTCTACTTCTTCGCCCTCTACACGACGGAGGACGGGAGCTACGTCTGTGCGACCGCATGGTCGGAAGAAGCGCTCGCGCGCGTCGTCGTGACGTACCGGAAGAGAGACGCGCGGCGAAGCGTCGACGAGCACACGCGCGCGCTGCGGTTCTCGGCGCCCGACTCGCCGTTCCACGAGACGCACAGCGAAGGCTTCGCGAGGTTCCAATCGGGAAAGGCACTCCACGACGCGTGCTTTGACGCGCTCCGCGAGCTCGAACGCGACGGGTTCTTCGGCTGCGGCGCCGCACGCTCCAAGGTGATCGTCAACGTCGTCTACGGCGACATGAGCGACGAGCAGTGGCTCGAGCACGCCGAGCGCCTCAACCCGCGAGGCGCCGTCGAGCGCGCTCTCCCCTACTTGCATCTGCACCGCGCCACGGGCCGCGTCGAGGCGTGGGGAGCGCACGCGTATCAGGTGAACGGGCTCTCGCTCTCGACGAACCACACGATCGCGTATTCGGGGTCTGGCGGCGAGGTCGGCGTGCTCGACGTCGCGACGCGAAGGCCGATCTTCGAGCGGAAACGCACGGGCGAGCACTGGGCGTGCGCTCTCTCACCGGACGCCACACGCCTCTACCTCGGCGATAGGGATGCGATCTTGATCCTCGACCCGGAGAAGGGTGCCGCGACATCGTTCGCGAAGACAGGCAAGCCCGCGACGCTCGCGATCGCGCCCGATGGGAGCCGGCTCGCCGCGAGCTCGTTCGAGAGTCCGCTGCGTGTCTTCGACACGATGTCCAGGCAGGAGCTCTGGGAGGACGAGACGATCCGGAAGGCGTCGATCGCCTTCTCGCCGGACGGCAAATGGCTCGCCGCCGCCACTCTGCGCGCCGAGAACGGGAAGTCGATCGGAAGCGTGGCGTGCTTCGATGCCGCAACCGGGCGCGTGCGCTGGTCTGCGTCGCTGGGCCCGGCGTACACCTCTTGTGTCGCCTGGACGCCCGAGGGCTCGGACCTCCTCGTCGCGACGTCACAATGGGTAGGGCGTGACGAGGACCGCGCGGCGCCGGCTTTCTCGGCTTCCTCTCCGCCGCGAAGGGCGCGACACGGCGCGTTCTCCCGTGGACGTATCCGGTCGATGCGCTGGCGCTCTCACCGACCGGTGGGCGCATCGCGATGACCTCGAAAGAAGCCCTCATCGTCCTCGATCGCGAAGGCCGCGAGCTCGCACGCGGGACGGGAACGCAGGAACGCCTCGCTTGCTGCGCGTTCGCCACCGAGGACTCCGCGCTCGCCGCGGGCCGCGACGTGAACCGCGGGCCAGCGCTCCTGTCGCTCGCGATCGCTTGAGCCGGTCGCTGGCTGAAGCTCAGAGGTAGCGTAGGAGTTCCGTCGACGAGGGCAGCCGGCGGCGAACCGTCAATCGACCGTGAGCGTCGGGGTCCGCGGGTGTCCCCGGAAGCCCGAACGCGGGCGACGAAGCGCCTGCGTCCCCTAGAACCTGCCCGCGCACGCCAGCGCCACGCCGCCCGGCGCGCCGGTGGGCGAGCAAGCGAGGCGGCCCCCTGCTCCGGCGGTGCTCTTCGCGCTCCCGTCCGCGGAGGGCGCGGCCGCGACGAGCACGATTCCGCCTGCGGCGAACACGCCGCCGCCGACGAGCGTGAGGATCGACAGCGTGAGCCACGTGCGGGAGGAGCTCACCTGATCGTCGCAGCTCGCCGGCTGATCGACGCCGAGCCCCGGACAGGTCGCGTTGTAGTCGTCGATGATTCCCTTGCGGACGACGAGGCCGACGCCGCCGGCGGCGAGGAGCGCGGCGCCCGTGCCGACGAACGCCCAGCCGAGGAGGCGCTGCCCCGCGCCCGGGTCCTCCGCCGGCAGGCGCCCGCGTGTGTCCGCGCCGCCAGCGCCGCGCGTGTCCGCGGGTCCGTCCGACGCGGAGGAGCCCGGCACCGACACGAGCGTCACCGTCTCTCGCGCGATGCCGCCCGGCGGCAGCTCGACGGCGCGCGTCGTCGACTGGAAGCCCGAGGCGCGGACCTCGAGCGTGCGCTTGCCGGCCTCGACGCGAAACGGTCCGGCGCCGGCGCCGACACGCACGCCGTCGAGGTAGACTTCGGCGCCCTCGGCGCCGCGGACCTCGAGGGTCGTGATGCGCTTGCGGACGACCCCGAGCGCGCCCTCGAGCGCGCCGCGGTTCTTCGCAATCCACGGATCGCCGTCCGTCGC
>JAHBWH010000329.1 GCA_019637115.1 Myxococcales bacterium
CCCGCCTATCCGTTCGATGGACCTTCGGGTCTCCCGGTGCCGTTCGCGGTCGTGGGACTCGCGTTGCTCCCGGTCCCACGAGGCGCGGACGACGGGTCTTCGCATCCGGATTCGTTCGAGTGACCTGGGAGAACGAAGCGCGCCCGGTGCCTTCGGACGTTCGATGGACATCACGCCCCAAAATTGAAAGTAGGGTCGGAGGCGAGCGCCGTCGTGAGCTGCGCGCACGACAGCGCTCGCAGGGTTCGACGTGCGCGAGGTGGCGACGTCCCGTGTCGAGGGTGCGGGGGTCTTCCGGAAGGGGGATGGGGGTTGCCCGCTCCGCGCTGAGGCGCTGCGCTTCGCAGGTGGGTCGAATGGCCGTCGGGTCGGCGGCGCGGACTCCCGACGCGCAGACAGACGGGACGCGGACTCGGCTTCGTGTCCGGCTTCGGTTTCGTGTCTGGCTTCGGTCCGTGTCCGGCTTCGGTCCGTGTCCGGCTTCGGTCCGTGTCCGGCATCGGTCGGTGTTCGCCTTCGGTTCCGGGCTTCGGTCCGTGTCCGGCTTCGGTCCGTGTCCGGCGTCGGTCCGTGTCCGGCTTCGGTCCGTGTCCAACTCCGCAACGCTGATGGTGCGCGTGCGTTCCCGTCCACGTGCCCGTCCACGTGCCCGTCCACGTGCCCGTCCACGTGCGCGTGCGCGTGCGCGTGCAGAACGTTCCGCGTTTCACGGGACAGAAACGCGAGAGGTCTCACCACGGCGAAGCTTGGCTTCTTCCCTTGCTCGGACCCCGACCTGGACGCGGACGCGGACATGGACACGGACACCGACACGGACACCGACACGGACACCGACACGGAACCGGACACGGAACCGGACGTGCACGCGAACGCGCACGCACACACGGACGTGGACGTGGACGTGGACGTGGACGTGGACGTGCACGCGGACGTGGACGTGGACGCGGACGTGGACGTGGACGTGGACGTACGTGGACGTGGACGTGGACGTGGACGACGTGGACGTGGACGTCGTGGACGTGGACGTGGACGTGGACGACGTGGACGTGGACGTGCACGCGCACGCGCACGTGGACGTGAAGGTGGACGTGAAGGTGGACGTGGAGAAATCTGTGGCGGGGTGTAAGTCGCCCCGAGGGGCCGCGTTCTCCTCCCGAATACGGAGGAAATCATGCGTACCTGGCGAGCTCTGTTGGTCTTGATGTCGGTTGGAGCGGTGGCGTGCTCGGGCTCGACGCCTCGGGTCGAGACGATGGGCGGCGCGAGCGCGCCGCGGGCGCAGTCGGTGAGCTACGCGACGGGCGCGGCGGAGATGGAGTACGCGGCCCCGGCAGCAGCGGCGGACGCGGCGCCGCTCTCGGTCGCCCGGGGCGGCGCCTCGAGCGCTCCGAGCTCGTCCGGCGCGAGCGCGCCGAGCGCCCCGAGCGTGGGCGCGACCATCACGACCACGACCACGACCACGGTCGAGGTCACCGTCGACAGCGTCGGCGGCGCGCCGATCCCCGAGCGCGCGCAGCCGCAGCTCGCGCCCGCGCGGCTCCTCACGGCGGCGACGGTCGGCGACCACGATCGGCGCGGGAATTATCTCGAGTACGTGGCCCGCCGCCCCTTCGAGGCGCGACGGCTCGGCCTCGACATGACGCGCCGCGTCCGCTTCCGCGTCGAGGACGGCCAAGGGCAGCCGATCCGCGACGCCAGCCTCGCGCTCCGCACCGCGCAGGGCGTCGTCACCGCGCGCACCCGGGCGGACGGTCGCTGGGACTTCTTCCCGAGCGTCGACACGCCGCAGGTGGCGGGCGCGGCGGTCCTCGAGGTGCGCCACCGCGGCATGACCTCCCAGGTGCGCGTGGACGTCCCGGCGCGGGGCGACGGCGAGGACGTCACCATCCGCCTCGCGGGTGCCCAGGCGACGCGGGCCCGCGCGCTCGACCTGGCCTTCCTCATCGACGTCACCGGGTCGATGGAGGACGAGCTCCGCTACGTCAACCGCGAGCTCGCCGACATCGTCGCGCGCATCCGACAGGAGGCGCCCGAGGTGATCGTGCGCGTCGGCGCGGTCTTCTATCGCGACCGCGTCGACCCGGTGCCGCTCCAGCGCATCGCCTTCACCCGCGACGTCGACGGCTTCGTGCGCGCGATGCAATCGGTCACGGCCAGCGGCGGCGGCGACTACCCGGAGGACATGAACGCGGGCCTCGAGACCGCGATGACCGGGCTCGACTGGTCGCAAGACGACTCGATCAAGGTCGTGGTGCTCGTGGCCGACGCGCCCCCGCAGCGCTATGGCGGCTACGACTACCACCGCGCCATGCGCGACGCGGCGGCGCGGGGCATCCGCATCCTCCCGGTCGCGGCGAGCGGCGCCGACCGCGAAGTCGAGTTCCTCTTCCGCGCGATGGGTACCTACACGTCGACGCCCTACGTCTACCTCACGGACGACTCGGGCATCGGCAACCCGCACATGGAGGCGGACACGGATCGCGTCGCGGTGGAGTATTTCCACGACGCGCTGACGCGCCTGCTCGTCAGCGACCTCGAAGGGCGGGGCATGCACGAGCCCGAGGGCTTCGGCCCGCGACGGTGAGCCGTGTTCAGTCGAGGTGCCCGGTCGTGACGTGTGCGCGAACCGGGTACCGCGTCGAGAGTGTCCTGCTATACCTGACATGTGGGTATGGACAAGAGGCGCCCTGCCGGGAGCACGTACGTCGTTCGGGACGCACCGAGCGACATCGTCCGCGGCCCCTCCAGCCGTCCTCCTCGAGCCCCCGAGGACGCCGCGCTCCCGCCGCCTCCGCCGCTTCCGCGTCTGGACGCGCCGGTCGAGGAGGTCGTCGAGCGCGTCGAGCGCTTCGACTTCGCGCCGGTTCGGCGCTCGACCATCCGGCCGAGCGCCGAGGGCCGACGAGCGGCCCTACCTCCTGCGCCTGCGTCGTCGCCTCCCGCATCGGCCGCGTCCGCTTCGTCTCCCCCTGAATCGGCCGCGCCCGTGTCTGCTGCGCCTCGGTTCTCGGCACCCGCGTCCTCGGCGTCCTCGGCGCCCGCGTCGCCTTCACCCGCCCGGCCCGTGTCGTCGGCGCCCGCCCCGCACGCGGTCGCGGCCCCTCTCCCCGAGGCGAGGCGCCCCTCCAGCGTCCCCGTCGTCGATCGGGTGCGGACCGGGCTCGACGCCCTCCAGGCGCGCGCGTCCACACCGCCGGCCCCCACCCGAGACCCCATCCGTGCCGCGCTCGAGGAGCTCTGTCGCCTCCCGCCCGAAGAGTCGCACCGTGTCCTCTCGCGGCTCGTGCGCGAGCCCGAGGCCTGCTTGCCCGAGCTCGCGCGCATCTTCCCCGGCCCGACGTGGTTCGATCGGCGGCTGCCCTACCGCCGCGTGCCGCGGGCGGCCGAGGCCTCGCCCATCACGGCGGCGATGGCCGCGATCGGTGAGCCCGCCGTGCCCCACGTGCTCCCGCTCCTGAAGAGCGAGAGCGCCGACCAGCGCTTCTTCGCCGCGATCGTCGTCATGGACCTCGGCGTGCGGCGCCTCGAGTCGGGCACGAAGGACACCAATGACCTCCTCGGCCCGGTCGCGCAGCTCTTGCTCGACGCCGACGCCGGCGTGCGCGGGGCGGCGCGGGAGGCGGTCTGGGCGCTCCGCAGCTCGTCGGGCTACCCGGCGATGCTCGAGGGCTTTCGTCGCTGCGCCGCCGACCGCGGCGTGCAGCAGGTGTGGCGCGTGCGCGCCATCGAGGCGCTCGCGGAGCTCGGGGACGCGATGGCGCTCGACATGCTCATCGAGCAGCTCGTGGACGACGACCGGACCATCGCGCGCGCAGCCCACGAGTCGCTCCGTCGGCTGACCTGCCACGACCTCGGCAGCATGCGCATGGCGTGGCGTCGCTGGTCGAAGAGCCAAGGGCGGCGGCACCGCTTCGACTGGCTCGTCGACGCGCTCGCCGATCGTCGCGAGGACCTGCGGATCATGGCGCTGCGCGAGCTTCGTCGCCTGAGCGGCGAGTCGTTCGGCCTGACGGAGCTCTCCCCGCGCTCGGCCTGCATCGAGGCGCAGCAGAAATACCTGCGCTGGTGGCAAGCGCGCCGCTGAGCACGGACGACGCGGACACGAGCGACCCCGACGCGGGCGCGGACGACCGGGACTCCGACACGGACGCGGACTCCGACACGGACGCGGACTCCGACACGGACGCGGACTCCGACACGGACGCGGACTCCGACACGGACGCGGACTCCGACACGGACGCGGATTCCCACGCGG
>JAHBWH010000033.1 GCA_019637115.1 Myxococcales bacterium
CGCGGGGACGCTCGCGAGCACCACCGGATCGCTCGTGGCGCCGATTCGTCGGCGATGTACACGCGAGTCCGCGCCGTTGCGCACGTAGAGGAAGGCGCTCTCGCTCTCCCACGCGGGCGCGACGGCGGCGACGTCCGCCACGGGCCCGTCGACGACCGCGCCCGACTCGCTCGCGAGCACGACGAGCTCGGCGCCGCGCGTGGCGCGCCGGACGACGGCGATCCGCGCGCCGTCGGGGGAGGGCGCGTAGGCCAAGGTGTCGGGCGCGAGCTCGACGAGAGCGTCCGCGGCGACACCTCCTTCGTCGCGGTGGAGCGCGCGGAGACGCCGCCCCGCGGCGCTCACCTCCTCGACGAAGACGCCGGCGCGCGTCGGGGCGAGGTCGCGCGCGGCGTGCTCCTCGTCGCGCGCGCGGAGGCGCTCCACGAGCTCGGCGTCGCGTGGGAGCTGCGTCTCGGCGCGCTCGCGCTCATGGTCGAGCCACGCGTCGACGAGGCGGCCGCCGCGCTCGACGAGGCGATAGGGATCGTGCAGCGAGAGCCCGGCGCGGTCTTCCGTCACGCCCTTGCGCTGGATCTCGCCGAGGAGCACGGCGCGTAGATCCGCGCGCTCGGGCGGTCGCGGCGGGGGCGGGGGCGGCAGCGGCGGAGGTGGCACGGTGGCGCACGCGACGAGCGCCAGCAGCCACGGACGGATCCCGAGCGTCTTCCGCATCCATCATGAGGTGCCACCAATCTCGGCCCCATTCCAGCGCTTCGCGTTCGCTTGGACCTCGACCTTCTCCTCCGGGCTTTCGAAAAGCCCTCTCGGCTGCCGGAGCAAGCCCGCCGAGGGATGCTCCGCTTGAACCTCCCTCCGTCGGTAGTATACGACCGCCCGCTTCGGCTCCTGCCGGGCAAGGAGGGTTCATGGAAATTCGTAAGGATGCATTCTTCGCGGCGCTCGTCGCGCTCGGCCTCACCGCCCCCGCCTGCGGCGGCAGCTCCGAGACCCCGGCCGACGACACCGTCGACACCACCTCGGGCGACGAGTCCTGGTCGGAGAGCCCCACCGCGGTCGACGAGGCCGACTACGACACCGGCGCGGCCCCCGTGGACGAGGCCGGCTACGAGGCCGAGGAGTACGCGCCCGTCACCGAGTGACGCCGCGACGCGCCGCCGGGCGCGAGCGTGAACGACGCCGCCTCGTCGAGCCTTCGACGGTGCGGCGTCGACGCGTTCGGCGCCGGCTCGATCGAGACTGATGGGGCGCGACGACTACGCGTTCGGCGCCCAGCAAGACTCCATCCACTCGGCGGAGCCGAGCGGAGGCCACCGAACCACGCACGGCCGAAGAACGGGGCTCTCGAGCGCTCTCCTTCTGGCGTCTCTCAGTGAGGTTGCCTCCCAACCACGCAGTCGGTCGAAGAACGGGGCCCTTCGACGGCCTGCTATGCTCCCCGCGCCGATGACGTTCTCGTGGCGATACTCCATCGTGTGGGCCCTGCTCGCCCTCGCCCTGCTCGGACCGGACGCGCCCGCCTCCGCTCAGCGCGCCGAGCGCGCGATCGAACGCTGGCGCGATGGCGCGCCCGTCGGCGCCGGGCAGCCGGGCGACTGGGCCATCGACCTCGGCGAGGCGTGGGTGCCGCGGATCTTCGACGGCGGCGCGGGCCCGGACGGCTCCATGCGGCCGCATCATTTCCGCGAGACCTACGTGGCCCTCGCGCGCCACGAGTGGCCCGAGGGCCCGCTCGGCGAGCGCGCCGCGCAGGACGTCGACCTCGACAACTTCGGCATCCCGCCCGCGCTCTCGGTCCTGCGCCGACGGCTCCGCGCGCTCGCGGACGCGCCCTGCGCCGATGAGCACGACGCGGAGGCGCTCGAGCGCTTCGCGGGCGTCGTGGTCGACGAGGACGAGCCCTACGCCCCTCGCATGGCGCGCGACGACGCGCTCGAAGGGCGCGTGGTCGAGGCCCTCGCGCGCGACGACCGCTTCGGCCTCGAGGGGCTCGAGACCGCGCGGCGCAGCCTGACCGACGAGCGCGCGCTCGCGCGCGCCCTGCCAGAGCTCTACTGGCGCCGCGGCCTCGACGCGACGCGACGCCGCTTGCACTGCGAAGGCCACTACGGCGACGAGCCACCCCCGACGGGCCGCAACCTCGACGCGCGCACGCGACGTGCGCTCGAGTCCTTCGAGCGGCGCCACCGCATCTACAGCCGCGGCAACCTCTCGGGCGAGACCCTGCGCACGCTCCGCGTGCCCCCCAAGGAGCTCGCGCGCCGCGACCTCGTGCGTGTGCTCGCCGAGCGACTCCGGCTCGGCCTCGGCGTCATCGAGGACGGCAGCGCGCCCGGCTCGCGCGACCTCGAGGCCGAGCTGCGCGCCCACGTCGAGCGCGCCTTCGGGTTGACCAGCTTCGACCGCGCGCTCGCCTTCCTCGAGCGCCTGCCGCTCGACCGCGTCGAGCACCACCTGCTGGCGATCGAGCCCGCGGCCTTGCCGCCCTGGTACGGCGCGGGGGGAGAGCTCGCGCTCGACGTCGAGATCGATCGCGGAGACCAGTGGTACGAGCCGCCCTTCGACGAGCGCGGCGAGCCGCGGAACCTGCCGGTCGAGAACCGCCCGACCATCACGCTCTTCGTCACGTGGGAGGGCGAGCGCGTGCCCCTCGTGCAGTGGCCGACGACGGTCGGGAGCTGGAGCCAGGAGCAGCGCGGGCGGCAGATCTCGTGGCAGTACAAGGAGTCGCCCGCGGGCGAGTTCGCGTGGCCCGTGGTCGTCGGTGCACCGGTCTGGCTGCCACCCGCGACGATGCCGGCGCGCGACCTGGTCACGCAGCGCCGCGTCGACGAGACGGGGCACCTCGTCACCGAGACGCGGAGCACGCTGCTCGGCCCGGGATACGCGAGCGCGTTCGGCCTGGTCGCGGCGATCCACCGCCCCGTCCTGCGGCAGAACGGCGACCGCGTCGTGCTCGGCTCCGACCAGGGCATCCGCACCCACGGCTCGGTCGACTACACGAGCGTCTGGCGCCGCGCGTCGCGCGGCTGTCACCGACTGCACAACCACCGCGCGGTCGCGCTCTTCAACTTCGTCGTCACACACCGCGCCCACCGACGCCTCGGCCACCCGCGCATCGACTACCGGCGCTCCGTCGAGGTCGACGGGGAGACCTTCCGCTTCGACCTCCAGCACGGCGGCTACGTCTTCCAGCTCGAGCGCCCCGTCCTCGTCCGTGTCTTGCCGGGCCGCATCCTCGGCAACGTCCCGCGGGCGCCCGCCCGCGGCATTCCGATCGTGGTGGACGACCCGCAGGCCGGGCCGCCGAGCTGAGCGGCGGCCACCCCGCGACGCGGAGTCGCGCGAGCGGAGCCGAGTCGAGGGCGGGAGAGTCGCGCGAGCGGAGCCGTAGCGAGCGCGCGGCGGGAGAACCGCACGAACGGAGCGGAGTCGAGGGTGGAGGGGCGGGAGAGTCGCGCGCGAGCGGCGCCGCGGCCGCGGCGGGCGGGACGGAGGAGCGGCGCCGCGGCGGCGACGGGCGTGACGGAGGAGCGCCGCCCTTGCGCGCCGCGTGCGCTGCCCTCAACCTCAACGGATGCGTTTGGTGTCGATCGCCCTCGCCCTCGGCGCCGCCTGCGGCCTCGGGGCGTGCAGCGAGTCGTACGTCGTGTCCGACGAGGGCGCGCCCGACGCGCCGACGACGGACGAACGTTTGCACGCCGATCCGCTCCCCGAGGGGATCGACGCGCCCGTGCTCGACGTGATCGACGGCGACACGATCCGCGTCGAGGTTGACGGCGTGCGCGAGCGCGTGCGTTATATCGGCGTCGACACGCCCGAGCTCGGGCGGCGGGGCGAGCCGAGCCAGCCCTTCGGGGAGGCGGCGCGCGATCGGAACCGCGCGCTCGTCGACGGACAGCGCGTACGCCTTGCCTTCGACGTGGGACAGCGAGACCACTACGGGCGCCTGCTCGCGTACGTGTACGCGGAGGACGGCTCGTTCGTGAACGCGCGCCTCGTCGCGGAGGGCTACGCCCGCGTGATGACCGTCTCGCCGAACGTCCAGCACGCTCGCCTCTTCCTCGAGCTGGAGCGCGACGCCCGCGCGCAGAGCCTGGGGCTTTGGGGGCGCTGAGCCTCCTCAACGGACGACGCGCGCGAGCATCGTCGGCATCACGACGAGCTCAATAGGACACGCCGAATGCTCGCTCGTCGATGCGACACGGATCCGGCGGGCCCCCGTACGAGACGATGTCGCGGTGGACGAGGTACGTGACGGTGACCGGGAAGCGCGCCTCCGCACGCGCCGCGAGGGCCCATGGCGATACGCAGTCTGCTTTGGGGTTGCCCGCTCCCCGTCGCATCTCCAAGCTCTCCGAGCTCGCTTCGAGCCCTGACGAGGACGACCCGTACCAGGAAGGCACGACGGGCCGTGGAGGTCTCCATGGCGTGGTTCATTCTGTTGCTCGCGGGCTTGCTCGAGATCGTGTGGAGCCTGGGGCTCAAGTACACGGGCGGCTTCACACGGCTCGGGCCGAGCGTCGTCACTGGCACCGCAATCGTCGCGAGCATGGTCCTGCTCGCGCACGCCGCGCGCACGTTGCCCATCAGCACCGCTTACCCGGTTTGGGTCGGCATCGGTGTGGTGGGCGCTGCGATCGGTGGGGTCGTGCTCTTCGGCGAGACGATGCCCCCGATGCGCATCGTGTTCCTCGTGATGCTGGTCGTCTCGATCGTGGGCTTGAGGCTCACGACCGCGTGAGCGCTCCATCCTCCGCCCGTCGCCGAGACATGCCCGCTAGAGATCCGCGCGGAGGTAGGACGTGCTGGCATGCTTGGACGACGGCTATCGGGAGGGGGAGGTTGGCGGGCCGTATCGAGTCCCCTTGGAGCGCGCACGTGTGGAAGGACCCTCCCACGACCTGCACGACGTCCTCGCCTTCAATCGGCACCTCGCGCGGTCGAGTCAGGCGGGTCCCGTCGCCGACTCGTCCGAAGTCGTTGGCGCCGAAGCACCGGCGGCGCTGAGCCTCTCAACGGACGACGCGCGCGAGCATCGTCGGCATCACGACGAGCTCGGCCAAGACGCCGCTCGAGAGCGCGACGACGCTGAGCTCGCCGAAGGTCGCCATCGGCCCGAAGGGGCTCGCGAGGAGCGCGCCGAAGCCGGCGAGCAGCGTGAGCCCGCCGAGCACCACGCCGCGGCCGGCGCCCCGCGTCGCCTCCTCGGCGGCTGCACCTGGGTCGTGAGCCGCGCGGGCCTCGCGGTAGCGCGCGAGGAAGTGGAGGCTGCCGTCGACGACGAGCCCGAGCGTGATCGCGAAGACCATCGCGGTCCCCGCGTCGAGCGGGATCCCGCGCGCGCCCATCCAGCCCGCGACCATCACGAGCGGGAGGAGGTTCGGCGGGAGGCTCGCGAGCGCGGCGCGGAGGCTCCGCGTCGTCAGGGCGATGACCAGCATCACGAGCGCGAGCGCGAGCGCGAAGCCGCGCGCGAGATCGCGCCCGATGGCGTCGAGCGCGCGGGCGCTCTGGCGTGACGTGCCCCCCACGCGCACGCCGTGGCGCGCCTCGAGCGCGGCGGCGAGCGCCTCGACCTCGTGCGCCGGGAGGTCACGCAAGCCGAGCTCGATCCGCGCGCCCCGCTCCACCAGCGCCCGATACGTCGGGCTCTCTGCCGCGAGGGACGCGAGCGCCGGCGCGACCTCCGGGTCGGCGAGGAGGGCCGCGGGGCGGGGCGTGAGCGTCGCGGCGATCGTCGTCATCAGCGAGCGCGGTCCGGAGACGGAGACGACGCCGGGCGCCTCGCGCAGCGCGGACTCGAGCGCGCCGAGCGCCGCGAAGCCGGTTGGCGTCGCGGGGTCGTGAGGGGCCTCGACGACCAGGCGGAGCAGGCCGCCGTGCTCTCGCTCGAGCCAGCGGGCGGCCTGCCGCGCGGGGTGGTCGGTCGCGAAGGGATCCAGCAAGCGCGTCTCCACACGGAGCCCGCCCGCGCCGAGCGTACCGAGCGCGGCGCACGCGCCCGCCAGCGCGAGCGCGGCGCCGGGGCGGGCGAGCGCGAAGCGCGCGGGGAGCGCGAGGCGGCGCGGGGGAAGCGGCGGCGCGCGACGGTCGAGCGAGAGGAGCGCGGGGACGAGGAGGAGCGCGACCCCGAAGGCGACGAAGACGCCGGCCGCGGCGACCAAGGCGAGCTCGCGGAGGGCGGGCGAGTCGGCGAGGGCGAAGGAGCCGAAGCCCATCGCGGTCGTCAGCGAGGTCGCGAAGCAAGGGCCTGCGGTGTGGCGCGCCGCGCGGACGGCGGCCTCGCGCGGCGGGTAGTGCGCGCGCTCCTCGGCGAATCGGCTCGCGAGGTGCACGCCGTCGCCGACCGCGATCGTCAGCAAGAGCGGCGGAAGCAAGACGGTCAGGAGCGTGAGGGGCACGCCGAGCCAGCCGAGCGCGCCCATCACGAGCGCGACCGACACACCGCCCGCGGCGAGCGGCGCCATGACGGAGGTCGCGTGTCGGAAGCCGACGAAGAGCACGAGGAGGTTGCCGAGCGCGGCGAGCGCGAAGACGAACCAGGGGCTCGCGCCGACCTCACGCTCGATCGTCGCTTCGAGCGCGCCGCGCCCCGAGAGGTCGACCTCGACGCCGGGAGGAGGGGGGAGCGCCACAACGACGCGCTCGATCGCGTCGAAGTCGATGTCGTCGACCACGAGCATCAGGCTGCGACCGCTCGCGCCCACGAGGCCGCCGCGCAGCGACGGGCCGTCGATCCAGCCGCGGAGGACCTCCCGCTCCTCCGTGGTCGGCGTGTCGCTCGCGACGAGCGGGGCGAGCTCGAGCTCGCCCACGCGCTCGCCGAGGCCTGCGAGGCCCCCCGGGAAGTGCTCGGGCCAGCCCGTGACGAGGGCGCGGACCGCCTCCCCACGCGGCTCGTCGGCCGAGAGCTCGGCGTCCAGCGCCGCGAGCCCGCGGGCGCCGCGTCGGGAGGTCGGCAGCGGCGTACGCGTCAGGCCGTCGACCTTCGCGCCCGCGGCCTCGAGCGCGCGCGCGATCGCGTGGAGGTGGTCGAGCGCCGCGTCGGTCCGGATCCCGTCGCCCGACGCGCGCATCAACACGACCACGCGGGCGTCCGCCGAGGCGCCCGCGCCCTCCGAGGGCGGGAGGATGCCGCGCGGGTCGAGGCGGCGCTCGAGGCGCGTCGCGCCGAGCCCTCCGACGAGGGTCAGGAGCGCGATCGCCGCCAGCACGAGCCGCGGCCGCGCGACGAGGGACGCGAGCACGCCCGCATCATGTCCCGCCTCGTGGCTCGGTCGAGCACGCCGCGCTCACTTCCGCGGCGGTCGCTCATCGCCGTGGGTGCGCCTCGAAGAAGTCGAGCACAGCGGTGGTGGCATCGATCCCCGCCGGCGACGCGACACCACCCGGCCACACGTGCCCGACCGTGGACCGGCAGAACTCCACGGTCGCTTCGCAGCGCCATCGCTGGCACGAGGTGCCGCTCGCGTCGAAGAAGGTCTCGGGCTCGCCCTCGCAGCCGTTCCGTTCGCGCCAAGCGTCACGCGCCCGCACTCCAGCGAGGTACGGCACCACCGTGTCGAGCGTCCCGTGATGAAGCTGTACGGGCAGCGGCCGCGCGGGGTCGCAGCGGGTCGTAGCGTCCGCGCCTGCGACCGGCGCGATCGACGCGAACCGGTCGGCGAGCTCGCAACCGAGACGGTTCGTCATGTATCCGCCGTTCGACATCCCGGTGGCGTGTACGCGATCCACATCGATGCAGAGTTCCGCCTCGGCGCGGTCGAGCACCGCGGAGAGGAATCCGACGTCGTCGACGCGCCCGATCGAGGTACCGCAACACGTGCCCGCGTTCCAGCTCGCGCCGGCGCCCTCCGGGTAGACGACCACGAATCCTCGCGTGCGGGCCTGGTCTGTCATACGAGTGTAGCTCTCCTGAAGCATCGCGCTGCTACCGAGCCCGTGGATGGAGAGCACGATTGGCCAACGTCGATCGACATCGTAGGCGTCGGGGAGGACCACACGCGCGTTGCGCGCGCGCCCGCCATGGTCGAGCGTCCAGACGAGCTCGCGCGATTCGGGTATGGGGGTCCGGCAGCGCTGGTCGACCATCCCCGCGTCGAGCTCGCCCGTCGGACCTCCGTCGAGATCGTCGATCATCCCCGCATCGTGCTCGCTGGTCACACCTCCGTCGCGGCCTTCTTCCGCGTCGAGCGGAGCCGGTCCGACGTCGATCGACGCGTCTCGCGTAGCGGACACGCTCGCGTCGTCGTCTCTGGGGTCGTTCGCATCTTCGATCCCCGGCGCGCTCGAACCACCACAAGCGAGACACAGTCCGAGGGTGATCACGACTCGAAACGGTCGATTCATTCGACCAGATTCTTCGATTCGCCGCGTCTCAGGCAGGAGCAATCACACGCCGAGAATGGCGTTCGCGATGTCGAGCCTGCGCGAGCCTGCACCAACCTTGGACCAACGGGCGTCCGCTGCGTACGAGCGGTCGGCGAGCGATATCCGCGTTGCAGGCCGCGGATACCCGGAACGTAGTACCTCGCCACAGGAGTCTTGACCGGTTGATCGCGGCCCTCGACCTCGGTCTCGGCCCCGCGCCTCCTCGAATAGGCTTCGGCCTGTCCTTCGTCGACGCGGAACCGACCTCGAGGCCGATCCTCCACGCTGAACCAGTCAAGGCTCCTGTGGGGAGGTACTAGCGCCGCGACGACCACTCACGCCAGCGTGCGATGGCGGCGACGCGATCCTCTTCGGAGGCGTCGGGTGCGTAACCGAGGGCATGATCGCCGAAGCGGGAGAGCATCTCGAAGCCGACGTGGCGGCGCGGTAGGGAAAAGCTTTCGAGGGCGCGCAGTGCGTGATCGAGCCCTGCGTCGTCGCCCCAGGCCAGGAGTGTTCTGGCGGCGGCGTCGCGTACGCTCATGATCGGGTCGTCGAGGGCTGCGGTGAGCCGGGCGCGCACGTCGTCGCTCGGGTCGTGGGCCGCGAGGGCACGGAAGGCTTGAGCGCGGAGCAAGGGGACGGGGCTCCCCGCGGCCTCGAGGCACCACGCACGATGAGGACGGTCGCGGTGCTCGGCCCAGAAACGACGCCACGCTCCCACGTCGTTGCCGTTTGCCTGCATCGTGAGCGCCTCGAGCCACTGCACGCTGATCGCGGCCCGGGGCCCCTCCGGGGCGTCGGCCAGGATGTCGATCAGCACCGGTACGAGCCGCTCGGGCGGGGCGACGCCGAGCATCCGGGTGCCGTGCCGGCTGAGCTCGTCGAGCCCCATCGTGCGGAGCTCGGAGGGCTCGCGGGACACGGTACGGAGGGTCTCCCGCGCTTGGTCGCGAAGGGCGGCGTCCGAGCCCCCGGCGAAGCGCTCTACCACGTCGCGCAGGCTCGGGTCGGTCGAACCCGCGAGCTCGTCGCCGTGCAGGAGCTCGATCTCGCCGTTCGCGCGCGCGAGCGCGAGCCGGATGGGGGCCACGCCGAGCGCGCTCGCGCCGTCGAAGGTCATCGCCTCTCGCTCGCCCGTAAGCAGCGAGATCACGGCGTGCGCCGTGGCGCCGTCGGGGCCGTCGAAGCGGGCGATGGCGCGGTCGTCGCCGAGGAAGCCGACGAGCTGGCTTGGCGGGGCCGCGGGCGCCGAGACCGTGACCTCGCGGGCGGCGCCGCCTTCGGTCGGGTGGAGCGATACGCCGTCGGCGCTCGGCACGACCAGCTGGCGGCCGTCGTGCGAGAGCGCGGCGCGATGATCCGCCCCGTCGACGAAGCGCGCGAAGACGAAGCGTCGGGCCGCCTCGGCGTCGAGGACGAGCGAGCGGGCGCGCGCGACGCGCTCGCGCGCGAGCTCATCGGTCGCACGCTCGGTCGTGCGGCGCGTACGGTCCGATGCTCCTTCCGTCGCCGCTTCGGCGCGCACCAGGGCGCTCGCGGCGTAGAGCGCGGCTGCGGCGGGATCTCCGGTGTCGAGCGCGTGCTCGGCGCGCTCCAGCCAGGCATCCGCGAGCGCGAGGGCGGTGTCATCGGCGCGCCGGGTGGCCGCCGCGCGCGCCGCGTGTGCCTCGGCGCGGCTCTCCTGCGCCGCCCGGAGGGCGCCGAGGCTCTGCCGATAGGCGCGCCCGACGAGGCCGGTCGAGACGGCGACGGCGACGACGACGAGCGCGACCGCCGTCGACGCGGCGCGATGCCGGCGCACGAAGCGCACGAAGCGCTCGCGTGCGCCGTATTGGTAGGCCTTCACCTGCCCGCCGTCCTGAAAGGCGGCGATCTCGTCGGCGATGGGCTTGGCGCCAACGTAGCGGGACGACGGCTCGTGGATGAGCGCGCGGTCGGCGATGGCGGCGAGCTCGGGAGGCGCGCGCTCCTCGATCGTTCGCACGCGGGGCGCCGGCTCGGAGACGACCTTGTCGAGCACCTCGAGCGCGCTCTTGCCGACGTAGGGCGGACGCCCGGTCAGGATCTCGAAGAGCATCGCGCCGAGGCCCCAGACGTCGCTGCGCTCGTCGATCGCGTCGAGGTCGCCACGCGCCTGCTCGGGGCTCATGTAGGCCGGCGTGCCGATCGCGTGGCCGTCGACCGTGTGCGAGGCGTCGGCGCCGCGGAGGACGTCGACCCGTCGCGCGATGTCGCTCGCGCCCGGGTCCGACTCACCCTTCACCTTGGCGAGGCCCCAGTCGACGACCAACGTCTCGCCGAACTCTCCGACCATCACGTTCTCGGGCTTGAGGTCCCGGTGCACCACGCCGCGTGAGTGCGCGTAGGCGACGGCCTCGCAGACGTCGCGGAAGTGACCGAGCAGCTTCAGGCGCTCGGCGAGCGTCGCCGCCTCCCGGAGCGCCCGCGCGAGCGAGCGGCCGCGGATGCGCTGCATCGTGTAGTAGATCGTGCCGTCCTCGCGCTGGCCGAGCTCGTGCACGGGGACGATGCTCGGGTGCTCGAGCTGCCCGGTGATGCGTGCCTCGCGTAAGAAGCGGGTCACCGCGCCGACCGACATCGCGGCGTCCGGCTGGAGCGCTTGCACGAGCAGCTCCTTCATCGCCACGTCGCGGCCGAGGTGGCGATCGCGAGCCAGCACCACGCGCCCCATGCCGCCCCGGCCGAGCTCTTCGTCGAGCTCGTATCGGCCGGGATCTTCGCGGGTCACCCTGCGACCGGTGCTGGCCGCGGGCGGGGTTGCGCGCTGGGCCTCGCTGCCGGATCTCGCCCCCCGCGTCTCACGTCGTGAAGGGGAGTCGCTCGCGACCGTGTCCGCGAGCGCGGCGCCGCTGGTGGGCTCGTGGAGGGTGTCTGCGAGCGCGACGTCGTCCGCACGCGGGACTTCGTCGCGGGCGAGGGGGGCCTTCTGCCGACCTTCCTGCTGGCGCCGAGCCGACATGATCACCCCGGGTCCCGCGGCCCCAGAGCCGGACGGGTCGAGGGCGCGACGAGGCGCCGGTGCGCGGGGGTCACCATATCGACGGAGGATATCGGCCCGCGGCCGCCGCGCCTATGGGGGGGGACATGGCGGGCGAGCTCTCTGGAGCGACCCCGTCGCGGCTTCGGCACGCGCGTCCGCAGCTCTCGAGTTGCCTGCAGGATGTGCTCGGCGGCGATCCCCGCTCATCGCGCCGTCGCCCCACGCGAAACCACCGCGCCGCTGACGGAGCCTTGGCGGGTTGGATATACTGCGCGCTCCCGCGCCCTCGCGACGCCCGGACGGCCCTCCATTGCGCGAACGCCTTCAACCCAGCGACGTCTCTCACGCGACCTCGATCCTCGACAGCGTCCCCGTCATGGTGTGGAGCGCCGGGCCAGATGGGCGGTGCGACTACGTCAACGCCAGTTGGACGGCGTTCACGGGCCGAGAGCTCGACGAGACTCGGCGCGCGGCGTGGCACGATCTCGTGCATCCCGACGATCACGCGCAGTGGCTCGCCGTCTACGGCGCGCGCCACGCCCGGCGCGAGGGCTTTGAGGCGCAAGTGCGGCTGCGCCGCCACGACGGAGTCCACCGGACCGTGCTCGCGCGCGGCGCGCCACGGGCCGACGGAGCTGGCTTCGTCGTGAGCTGCGTCCAGGTCGACGCCGACATGTCGGACATCGCCGAGTTCTTCGACGTCTCGATCGACCACCTCTGCGTCGCGGGGTTCGACGGGTATTGGAAGCGGTTGAACGCCTCGTGGACGCGGACGCTCGGGTGGACCCCCGAAGAGATGATGTCGCGCCCGCTCATCGACTTCGTTCACCCGGAGGACCGCGAAGCGACGCTCGCGGCCCGGCGCGACCTCACCCGCGGTGAGCCGCTCTTCACGTTGTACAACCGCTATCGCTGCAAGGACGGGAGCTACCGTTGGTTGGGGTGGCGGTCGGTCGCCGTCGTCGAGCGCCAGCTCGTCTACGCGGCCGCGCGCGACGTCACCGCCGAGCGCGAAGCCCAGCACGCGCTCCAAGCGCTGACCGAGAGCCTGTCGGCGACCTTGAACAGCATCGCCGATGGCGTGATCGCGACAGACGCCACCGGCCTCGTCGTCCGCATGAACCCCGTGGCCGAGGCGCTCACCGGGTGGTCGTCTTCCGCCGCGATCGGGCGACCTCTTCGAGAGGTCTTCGACGTCCGTACGGACGCGGGCAGCTCGTCGCTCGGCCCGGTCGAGCGCAACCTCGAGGAGGGCTTGGCCGTGGAGAGCCGCGAGCACACGCGACTGTTCACCCGCGGCGGCCTCGAGCTGCCGGTCGCCTTTAGCCGCGCGCCCATGCGTGACGCCGACGGCGTCATGAGCGGCGCGGTGATCGTCTTTCGCGACATGAGCAGCGAGCGCCAGAGCAAGCAAGAGCGGGAGCGGCTCCAGCGGCAGCTCGCGGTCGCCGAGCGCATGGCCTCGGTGGGGACGCTCGCTGCGGGGGCCGCGCACGAGATCAACAACCCGCTCGCCTACATCATGACGAACCTCGACCTGATCACCGAGGATCTGCGCGCGTGGCAGGCCGGCCTCGCGTCCCCCGACCTCGCCGAGTGCCTCGAGATGGCGGCGGAGGCCCGACACGGGGTCGACCGCATCCGAAAGATCGTGCGCGGCCTGAAGACCTTTGCGCGCGCGGGAGAAGAGGAGGCGCGCCGCGTCGTCGACGTCGTCCCGATCCTCGAGCGGTCCATCGACATGGCCTTCAACGAGGTCAAGCATCGCGCCCGTCTCGTCACGGATCTCGGGCCCATTCCTCCGGTCGAAGCCGACGACTCCAGCCTCGGGCAGGTCTTCGTGAACCTGCTGGTCAACGCCGTGCAGGCCCTCCCCGAGGGGCACGTCGATTCCAACGAGATCCGGATCGTGACGTCGACGGATCCGCTCGGCGCGGCGGTCGTCGAGGTCCACGACACCGGGCCCGGTGTTCCCCGAGAGATCATCGACCGCATCTTCGATCCCTTCTTCACGACCAAACCGGTCGGGGTCGGCACTGGGCTCGGGCTCTCGGTCTGTCACAACATCGTGAGCGGGCTCGGCGGTCAGATCTCCGTGACGAACGGCGCCGAGCGGGGGGCGCTCTTCCGGGTTCGTCTCCCCGCGGCCGACGGGAGCCCCGCGAGCGATGCCCCCATCACTCCGGCCCACGCCGCGCAGCCGGTCCGCGCGACCGTGCTGATCGTCGACGACGAGCCCGCGATCGGGGCGAGCTTGGCGCGGGTCCTCCGCGATCACGACGTCACCGCGGTGACGTCGGCTCGCGAGGCGTTCGCGCTCGCGACGTCGGGCGCGCCCTTCGACCTGATCCTCTCGGATCTGATGATGCCCGAGATGTCGGGGATGGAGCTCTACGATGCGCTCGTCTTGCATCGTCCGAGCGCCGCCGAACGCGTCGTCTTCATCACGGGCGGCGCGTTCACGCCGGGGGCCGCCGAGTTCCTCGAGCAGGTCCCGAACGAGCGGCTCTACAAGCCCTTCGACGCCGACGCATTGCGGGCCCTCGTTCGGCGCTTCGTGACCTCCATCGCCGGCCGCGGGCCGTCCGCGACCTGAGCTCTCGTGCCGACGGCGTGACCGGACGCGGCCGCCGCGTCGATCAACGGACGCGCTCCTCGGGGAGCGCGTAGACGTGGAGCATCGCTTTGCCTTCGCTCGACGCGGGTGGCGTCACCACGCGCGTGCCCGAGCGACCACTGGGCGCGGCCACCGGGCGCGGCCCGCGCGAAGACACGAGGTCGTCGCGGTTCAACGCGCCCGCACCCGCTCGATGCGATCGTCGGGGCCCATCCCCAGATCTTCGTGCAGGGCGGCGAGCCGATCCCACTGCGTGTCCCAGACCCGACGCTGCCCCTCGAGCCACTCGTCGGCGGTCTCGTTCCATGCCGCGCGCGCCTCGTCGGTCCGGCCCAGCGCCCGGAGGGTGTCGATGCGGAGCAGCTGCGCGAGCAAGCCGTGGTCGCCGTCCTGCACTGCCAGCGGGATGAGGACCAGCACGTCCTCGAATCGCTCGTCGTCGAACGCGGCCTTGGCGAGCCGGTGGGCGGTGCTCGGGTCGAGCTCGTCGAGGTCGAGCTGGCTCTGCAGGACGATCGGAGGCAGCTCGGCGACGCTGCGCGTCTGGTCGTAGGGGGCCTCGATGCGGCAGGGTGGGCCGCCGATCGCCAAGAGCTCGGCGTGCTCCTCGGGCGTGACCAAGAGCCAGACGGGCTCGGTCGGCTCGTCGCGCAGCGGCACGCCGAACGAACGAAACCGCCGCGGGTCACCCCGGCGCTCGAGCTCGGCGTTCACATGGACCGCCACGATGCCGAGCTGGTGACGACGAAGCTGCTCCTCGTCGCGCCAGGAGCTCGGCCCTTCGCCAGTCCACTCGGTCTCCGCCGAGGCGCGGATCTCCTCTTCGGGGAGGGCGTCTGCGAGGCCGTGCTCTTCGAGCGCCGCCCGGAGGCACTCGATCGCCGTCTCGGCGTCGGTCCCATGCCACCAAGACTCCACGAGGCGAGGCTGGTCTACGCGCATGTCGCCGAGAGCGTAGCACTCGGTGGGCGTGCCGCGCAGTTCGCGAGCGGCGTCTGGTCGTTGCCAGACCACGTAGCACGTGCTCGCCGATGGCTGGCATCGGTAGGACGTCCTGCGTACGATGATCAGTGTGACCGACGCCGCGGAATGAATCCTCGATGCGTTCGACGCGCTTCCAAAGGATGAGCAACGTCGACTCGCTCGAATGATCGTCGCGCGGGTGCGCGCCGACCTCGGCGATGAGGGGTCGCTCAGCGAGGAATGGAAACAGGAAATCCTCCGCAGAATCGACCGTCGAGCGCGTCAGCGGGTTCAGCGCCCGGCGAGGTCCGCGAAGCGGCGCAGCAGGCGGGTGCCGTGGTCGCTCGCGCGCAGGTTCGCGAGGAGCGCGTCCGGGTCATCGCCCTCGTCGCGGATCGCGTCGACGCGCCGGGTGATGTACTCGCGGATCGCGTCGTGATCGATCTCCGGGTGGAACTGCACCGCCCAGGCGCGTGGCCCCGCGCGGAAGGCGTGGTGCGGATCGCGCGGCGAGGTCGCGAGACTCTCGATGCCGGGCGGAAGCCTAGCGACCGACTGGCGGTGGGTCGCTTGGACCACGAGCGGGTCGGGGAGCGCGCCGAGCAGCGGGTCGTCGGCGGCTGCCTCCGTCCGGCGGACCTCGATCGTGCCGATCTGACGACCCCGCGGATTGTAGCCGACCTCGCCGCCGAGGGCGTCGGCGAGGAGCTGGTGGCCGTAGCAGACCGCCAAGAGCGGGAGCTCGCGCGCGAGCGCTTCGCGCAGCCAGGGGACGAGCGCCTCGCTCCAGGGCTCGCGATCCGTGACCATGGCCGAAGAGCCCGTGATGATCGCCCCACCGACGTCCTCGGGCGCCGGGGGGCGCTCCCCCGCGCGAAGGTCGACGACGCGCGCCGCCGCGGCGGGGATGCCGAGGCCCGCGAGGAACCAGTCCTCGTAGTCGCCGCGCGCGGCGACGACCTCTGGAAAGGTCGCGCCGGTCTTCAGGATCAGCATCGGCTTCATGGCCTCGGCAGCTTAGTACAGCGAGCTTCCGGGGAGCTGTACTTAGTACCCCCGGCCCGAGGTCGAACCGAGGCGCTGCGATGCTCAGGGAGCACTTCGGATCGGCAGCTCGAGTACCGCGCGGGTGCCCACGCCCTCCTCCGAGATCAAGCGGAAGCGGCCTCCGTGGGCTTCGGCGACCCGGCGTGCGAAGGAGACGCCGAGGCCCGTGCCCGCAGCCTTCGTGGTGAAGAAGCCCTCGAGCGCGAGCTGGCGTTCTCTCGGGCTCATGCCGCGGCCGCGATCTTCGACCTCGACCACCAGCCACCGGTCGCGTCGCGTGATCCGCAAGGTGACGGGAGCGTTGGTGGTGGTGCTCGCGTCGTAAGCGTTGCGCAGGAGGTTCTGCAGCGCGGGGACGAGGAGCTCGGGGTCTACGTGGAGCGTCCCAGGCTGGACTTCGGCGTCGGCGTCCGGGAAGGGCGCGAGCGCCTGCTTGACCAGGGCGTCGGCGTCGACGTCGCGTGGCGACGCCTCTGCGCGCGCCGCGCCGACGTAGCGATCGGTCGTCGCGTGCAGCCGCTCGACAAGCCCCTCGAGTCGCTCGATGAGCGCGGCGTGGTCGTCGAGCGCCTCGCCGCGTCGGCGCGCCTCTCGGACCACGTCGAGGGTACCCTTCATGGCGGCGATCGGATTTCGGAGGTCGTGGGCGAGCTGCGCGGCGAGCCGGCCCTGGTACGCGAGGCGATCTGCGTGCGCGCGCTCGGTGATGAGATCGACGAGCACGGCGCGGCCGATCACGCCGACGAACGCGACGACGAGGAGCAAGCCCGCGAAGAGCAGCCCCCGCTGGGTCTCGAAGCGGGCGATGAGGAGCAGGAGCGACATCCCGAGGAGGCACCCGACGGCGACCACGAGGCCCAGCGCGCGGGCCCCCGTCGGGCGCTCGAAGAGGCGGTGGCGTAGGCCGAGCCACACCAGCACGAGCGCGGTGCTCAGGCTCGCGAGGTGCCCGAGCCGCGGGACGGACCAGCCCAGATCGGCGAAGAGCTCCGTGAGCGCCAGCGCCGCGCCTAGCGTGATGCCGAGCAGGATGCCGTCCACGCGGCGACGCTCGCGCGCGCCGGGGAGCGGCGCGACAACGCCGCGGTGTCGTGCGAGCAGCGCGATGGCCACGGCGATCGTCGGAACGAAGAGCGCCAGGTAGACGAGCGGCCAGCCGGGGCCCTCGAGCCATCGCGCGGTCGTCGTCGAGACGAGCGCCGACGCGCTGACCGCGGCGAGGGCGCCGAAGAGCGCGAACGCGGCGATGACGAGGCGCGCACGCTCTCGCGTCTCCCCGATGAAGGTGACCACGAGCGCAAGCCCGAGTGCCGGCACGAAGGGCGAGAGGCTGAGGTCGATCACGCGCCAATAGGCGAGCCCCGTCTCCGCGTGCGCCGCGGCGGCGAAGGTCCAGGCCGCGAAGTCCATGCACAAGAGGCCGAGCGCGATCGCGAAGCGCGTCCGTCGCGGCGCGGTGAGCGCGAAGAGCGCGAGCGCGAGCTGCCCCGCGGCGCTGACGAGCGCGATGATCAGGCGCTCGCGCTGCTCGACCGGGTCGCGGGCACCGAGCGCAACCTCTTGCTGCGCGGCGAGACCGGGTCAGGCAAGGAGCTCTTCGCGCGACGCGCGCACGCGCGCAGCGGGCGCGCGTCGGGCCCTTTCGTGGCGCTCAACGCCGCCGCGATCCCCGCTGGCTTGGTCGAACGAGAGCTCTTCGGCCACGAGGCCGGCGCGTTCAGCGACGCGGGCGCCGCGGCGCCGGGCGCGGTGGAGCGAGCGGAGGGGGGCACGCTCTTCCTCGACGAGGTCGGCGACCTCGCGCCGGAGGCGCAGGCGAAGCTGCTGCGCTTCCTCGAGGCGCGGACCTACCGGCGCGTCGGCGGGATCGACGAGCGCCGAGCGGACGTGCGCGTCGTCGCGGCGACGCACCACGAGCTCGAGCGGATGGTCGAGCAGGGGGCGTTGCGAGCCGATCTCTACTATCGCCTCGACGGCTTCACGGTCACCGTGCCGCCGCTTCGTGATCGGAGAGGGGACCTCCGGCTGCTCGCCGAGCGTTTCCTTGCGGAGGCCGCCGCCGAGGAGGGGCTCCTCGCTCCACGGCTCGACGCAGGCGCGTGGGCCGTCCTCGAGGCGCATGCGTGGCCGGGCAACGTGCGCGAGCTGCGCAACGTGATGCAGCGCCTCGCGATCTTCGCCGACGCGACCGTCGGCGCGAGCGTGGTGCGTGGGCTGATGCGACCCTCGGAGCCACCCGAGCCCGACGCCGCGACCACGCTCGCGTCGAGCCGCCGCGAGATGGACCGCGAGTCGATCCTCCTCGCGCTCGCGCGAGCGGAGGGCAACAGAACCGCCGCGGCGCGGGCGCTCGGCATCAGCCGGCGAAGCCTCTACTACAAGATGCGCGAGCTCGACATCGCGTAGCGTGAGGCTCTCGAACCACGGCTGCAGCAGCGCAGCCAACCGCTCTGCGAGTGGGCTTTGGTCCTTCGCTGGCGCGGCGACGACCTCGGCGACGAGTCGTTCCGCGACGTGAGCGCGTCGTCCGTCGCCAGACGCGGACCGTGCGCGAGCGCCGCGCGTCAGGTCGCGCTCGGCGCGAAGGCGATGACGTCGTAGGCGACCGCAAGCCGCGGAGCTCGCGCGGCGTGCGCGAGCGTGCGCTTCAGGTCCCGCTCGGCGCGAAGGCGATGACGCTGTAGGCGACCGCCTCTTTCGGGCCGGGGTTGCGGTAGCCGTGGCGCTGGTCGCCGCGGAAGACTACGACGTCGCCCGGCGCGAGGACGAAGACCTCTCCGTGCACGCCCAGCTCGATCGCGCCCCGCTCGAGCGTCAAATACTCGCGCGTTCCGGGCGTGTGGGGCACCCCGACCATGCTCGCGCGTGGTGGGAGGACCATACGCTCGATGTCGAGGCCCGGCAGGGGCTCGGGCAGGAGCTTGCGGACCGTGACGGCGCTCTTCGTGCGCGAAGGCAGGTCCGCCGCCCGGACGTGCTGCGTCGCGTTCCGAGGTGGCCCCAGGAGCTCCTCGAGCCGCACCTGCAGCGCCGCGGCCACCTTCACGAGCACCGCCAGCGTCGGGTTCGCGCTCCCCGACTCGAGGAGGCTCCACGTCGCGCGCGGGATGCCCGCCGCGGTCGCCATCTGCTGCTGGCTCAGCCCGCGCGCTTCACGGATGGCCCGGACGTTCTGGCCGAGGTGGCTGTTCGCGCTCCCGCTTGCGCCCATCGATGGCCCTCTTGACAGGATACTGTCATCTCCGACGGTGTTCTGGCAACCGAGCGTCGTGGTGAGTCCAGGAGGAGGAGATGGTGAACCACGACCGCCCAACGAAGTCCGAACGCAATAGTGATGCCGTCGCCCCTGCTCGGTCGGGTGTCGCGAACCCCGCCCGGTCGGCGCAGGGCCGAAGCGAACGCTTCGCGCGCGCCAAAAGGAACGCCATCACGACATCTCCGGGCGCAAACTCGTCCCGAGCGGGACGTCGTGAGGTAAGTTCGTTCCATGTTTCGAGACAGGTCGCTCGTGTTGTCCCTGGTCATCGTCGTCAACATTGGGTGCGGAGGAGATGAGGAGACCATCGACATCCGCCCCGACGGTGCCACCCTCTGCCGCGCAGACACCGACTGCGACGATGGGATTTTCTGCAACGGCCTCGAGCGCTGCGTGCCCGGTCCTGGATCGGACTTCAGCGGATGCGTCTCGTTCGGCGCATCGTGCCGTGCGGGCCAGACCTGCGACGAGCAGTCGGCCCGGTGCGAGACCGACTGCTCGGTGACTCGAGACGCAGACGGTGACGGCAGCGTCGCCGTGGAGTGTGGCGGCGATGACTGCGATGACTCGGACCCCACCCGTTTTCCGGGCAATCTCGAGGTCTGCGACCCATACCACCACGACGAAGACTGCGATCCCACGACGTATGGGGATCGGGATCTCGACGGCGACGGGCATGTCGACTCGGCCTGCTGCAATCGTCGCGACGACGGCGAGATGGTCTGCGGGTCTGACTGCGATGATCTGAACCCCGCCCGGAATCCCGGCGTGCCCGAGATCTGCAACGGGATCGACGACAACTGCAATGGGCTCATCGATGAAGGTTTCGCCGTACAACGCTTCTACCGCGACGCCGATGGCGACTTCTTTGGGGATCCGACCAGCCCCCCTGCCGACTCGTGTGCTGCCCCGTTCGGGTTCGTCCCTGACGCGCGCGATTGTGACGACACCGACCCCGACGTCCATCCCCTCGCCCGTCGCCGGTGCGACGGCGTCGACAACGCATGTGACGGCGTCGCAGACCTCGGTTGCCCCGAGGCGCTCGCCGTCGCCGAGAGCCGAACGGAGTCCCCCGCGTTCGGTCGGAGCGACTTTCCGACCCAATACCGGTCGGCCTGCCCGTCGGGGGAGGCGTTGGTCGGTGTCGACGTCTACGTTGCGGCGTGCGTCGATCTCGATCCTCTTGCGGGCGGTTTGCGGGGCGTATGCGCCCCCATCGACCTCGACGTCGAAGAGGTGGACCCCGAACATCGTTTTTGGCTCGCGAGTGGAGAAGAGCACCTGCTGACCCCGGTCGGTTGCGTGCCAGGAACACCGCTTCTCGGGCGGTGTCCGCCTGGCTCGGTGGTCTCCGGCTTCAGCGGCAATCATGGCAGCACGCTCGGGCGTCGTTCTGTTGGTCCGCTGCGGGTCTTCTGTTCGCGGATCGAACTCGGAGGGGAGAGCGGCGCGTTCTCGCCGTCGAGCGCCGAGCCGACGCTCGTGCTCGACAGCGGGGGTAGAGAGGGCGACGTCCCGTTCGAGTACCACTGTCCGGAAGGCAGCGTCGCGACGGGCATTCGCGGCCACCTGGATTTCAGCACCGACCCGACTCGCTCACCGATCAATCAGTTCATCTTCGAGTGCTCCGAGCTCCGAGTCTCGCACCGTCGTCGTTGAGGCGGCCTGAGCGTGAAGAGGACCCCTCGACTCGCTCCCGCCCATCTACTGTCCTCCTGACAGAATACTGTCATCCGCGACGGTGTCCTGGCAACGACGCGTCATGGTGAGTCCAGGAGGACGACATGACGAACCACCACTACCCGACGAAGTCCGAACGCAACGTGCTCATCACCGGCGCGAGCCGCGGCCTGGGCCGCGCCCTCGCGCTCGCTTACGCTGCCCGTGGTGCTGGTCTCGCGCTGGTCGCGCGCGACGCACCCGCCGTCGAGGCGGTGGTGCGCGAGGCGCGCGCCGCTGGTGCACGCCTCGCGCACGCGATCGCCGCCGACGTCGGCGAGAAGGAGGCGATCCATCGGATCGCGGCGGAGGCGCAGGCCGTCGTCGGCTCGATCGACGTCTTGGTGCACAACGCGAGCACGCTCGGCCCCTCCCCGCTCGCGCTGCTGCTCGACACCGAGTGTGAAGACTTCCAGCGGGCCATCGAGGTCAACGTGCTCGGTCCCTTCCGCCTCACGAAGGTGATCGGCGCCGCGACGGCGCTCCGCGGCGGCGGCGTGATCGTGCACGTGAGCTCGGACGCCGCGGTCGAGGCCTATCCGCGCTGGGGCGCGTATGGTGTGTCGAAGGCCGCGCTCGACCATCTCGCGCGGCTCGTCGACGCCGAGCTCGCGGACGCAGGCGTACGCAGCTTCGCGATCGACCCCGGCGAGATGGACACGGCCATGCATCGAGAGGCGGTCCCCGGCGCCGATCCCGACACGCTCGCGCGACCCGACGATGTCGCGCGGAGGATCGTGCGCGCGATCGAGGATCCCGTGCTCGCTCCCGGTGGCGCGCGCCTGGTCGCGACGACGATGGCCGAGGTGGTCTCATGAGCGCGCCGAGTCGGATGCTCGTGGTCGACCCTTCGCGGCGGACGGTCGTCGAGCGAGATATCGAAGCGCTGCCGTCGTTGCTTTTACCGAGCGACCTGCTCGTCGTGAACGACGCCGCGACCTTCCCGGCGTCGCTGCGCGGGGTGACTCGCGTCGGCGCGCCGGTGGAGGCCCGGCTCCTCGAGGCGCCCTACGCACGGCGCACACGCGCCGTGCTCTTCGGCGACGGCGATCACCGGACGCCGACCGAGCATCGCGCCGCGCCACCCCTCGTGCGCGTTGGCGAACGGCTGCGCTTCGGGCGCGCCCGGATCGAGAACGAGCTCGATGTCGAGCTCGATGTCGAGCGCGTCGAGCTCGAGGTCGTCGAGGTCTCCACCCTCTCGCCGCGCCTCGTGACGCTCGAGTGGTCGGCCCAGCAGGCAGCGCGCTTCCGCGCGCTCTACGCCATCGGGCGGCCCGTCCAGTACAGCCACGACCCGGCCCCGCTCGCGCTCTACGACGTACAGACCCCCTACGCGCGTCGCCCCTTCGCGGCGGAGGTCCCCTCGGCGGGACGACCGCTCCGCTGGAGCGTGCCCCGGGCACTCGCCGCGCGTGGGGTCGAGGTGGTGTCGCTCACCCACGCGGCGGGGCTGAGCGCGACCGGCGACGCGGCGCTCGACGCCGCGCTGCCGCTCCCCGAGCACACGTTCATCCCCGAAGCGACGGCGACCCGAGTCCGGGCCGCGCGCGCTCGTGGCCGCCGGGTCATCGCCGTGGGCACGAGCGTCGTGCGATCGCTCGAGGACTCCGCCGCTCGTCATGGCCGCGTTGTCGCTGGTCCCGCGATCACGCGGCTCGTCCTCGACGGGTCGACGACCTTGCGCGTGACGAGCGGCCTGCTGACGGGCGTGCACGCGCCCGAGGAGAGTCACTTCCGGCTCCTGCGGGCGTTCGTCGACGAGGAGACCTTGGCGGCGTCGTTCGCCTTGGCGAGCGCGCGCGGCTACGCGCTCCACGAGCGGGGCGAGTCTTGTCTCGTGCTCCCGCGCGTGTCGTCCGCGCTCGCTGCGTGACGTGGCCCCTCACGCCGTCGTGAGCTTGTTGCGGAAGCGACCGCCCGCGATGGTGCCCGTGAGGCCGGCGATGAAGGTGCCGAGGAGCACCACGATGGCGACGAAGCCGCCCATCACCGATCCCATGGCCTCGCCGGCTTCGCCCGCGCCGAGGGCGTCGGTGGCGGCGGCCGTGACCGACGCGACGAGGAAGTAGTAGCCACCCGCGCTGACGAGCGACGCGACGAGGAAGGCGAGGAGGGCGCGTCCGACGCCCGAGCTCGTGAGGAGCATCGCGCCGAAGGCGCTGGCGGTGAAGATGCCGAAATAGACGGCGCTCGAGACGCTGGCGCTCATGCCTTGCGTGACGAAGCCGCTGACCACCCCGAGGAGGGTGGCGCCGAGGGCGAAGATCCAGACGAAGTTGGGGTTGAGGGTGCCGATGCGGTTCATGTTCGTTCTCTCCGTGAAGGCGCCTCGATGGGCGCGCCGCTCCCCCTTTCCAAGGACCGTGCCGAGGTCATCCGCCTCCGATGTCGCCCGGTTCGCCGCCGCCGAGTGACAAGGACGGCTGCCAGCGTTGTCAGCGCTGCCGAGCTCCCGCCAAGCGCGCGAAGTCCAGCCGGTGCTGCTACCCAGCTGCTCGTGCGGGACGCACGGCCTCCTCCGAGCGGCGACGATGTCCTCGCAGGACCTCCGTGGTCTGCCGACCACGGAGGTCGCGGCGCCGGCTCGCGCCGCGCTTTGCGCCCATGGTCTCCGTCATCGCTCTTCACGACGCTCGAGCCGTCTCTCGGGCGCGGTGGCCATCGGCCGTTTCAAGCCACCGCCCACCCAACGCTGTTCACGACGCTCGAGCCGCCTCTCGGGCGCGGGCCATCGGCCGTTCCAAAGCCCAACCTCCGCACTGGGGAGAGCCCGCTCAGCGGACGCGGAGCGCGCGGGTACGTGTGCGCATCCCACGGTGGCGCGGATGTCCAGCGAGCTCGCCTTCGAGGCGGACGAGGTAGCGGCCCGACGGAAGGTTCGGGTCGAAGATCGGAAAGCCGATCGAGCGGCGCGTCGTCCCTGGTGGGAGCAGCACGCGACGGTCCTCGGCGTACGGCGACTGGTGGTGCGTGTAGTGGATCCGCCGAAGCTCCCGGCCGGACTCGTCGAGGATCACGAGGGCCAACCCATCGAAGACACCCGAGAAGTTGGTCACGGCCTCTAGGTGGCCGCCGGTGCGATTGACCCAGCGGGCATCGGCGACGACGAGCTGCCCGGCATCGGCGGACGCGTCGAGGCGCACCGCATCGAGGTGCAGGGCTAGGCGCGGTGAGGCCGCGCTCGGCGCGGCCATCACGACGACGAGCGAGAGAGCGAGCACGGTCAGCGACCTCGGCACGCATCATCGTACGGGTGTCTCACCGAGATCTCCCTGCCTGCCGTTCCAGGGATCGAGGGCCTAGTGGTGCTCCGCGAAACTGCGGTCCGTTTGCGCCGGTCCTCGAGGCGACCGCCCGCGATCGTGTCCGCGAGGCCGGCGTCAGCGGCCCAGAAGCCTGGCGCAGGCCGCGATCGCGGCCTCTTCGCGCGCCCGCCAGTCCCCGCGGAGCACGACGGGCGCGCGGCCGTGGGCGCGCAGGAGCGCTTCCATGCGCGAGAAGAAAGCGTCGCGTCCCTCGCGGTCGACGCGATGGTGGTCGTCCGTCCAGGGCACGTCGGGCGCGAAGAGCAGCGTGAGATCGTACTCGCTGGTCGCGGCCTCGTCCGCGATCCACGCAGGGGACGCGCCGAGGAAGCGCTCGGCGTAGAGCTGGGTGGTCAGCGCGTCGGAGTCGCAGACGAGCAGCGCGCCGCCGAAGCGCGCGAGGGTCTCCTCGCTCGCGCGGCGGCCGCGCGCGAAGTCCTCGAAGTCGCGCTTGGTGAGGGCCTGCGGATCCGCGACCCTGGCTGCGATCATCGTCTCCGCGTGCTCGGGCACGACGTAGGCCCCGAAGCGGGCGGCGAGCGCGCGCGCGATGGTGGACTTCCCGGTCGACTCCGGGCCGACGAGCGCGACGCGGAGCGGCGTGGGGCGCGGTGCGCCAGGTGGCAGGTCGTAGTGAGCGCGCACCGGGTCGGGCAGGTATTGCGCGCTTGCGATGGGGTCGGCGCGGACCGCGGTGCCGCTGATCGGCACGACCTGGCGCGCGGGGTCGACTGGGAGGAACCGTGCGCCGAGCTCGGCCGCCAGGCGGTGCCCATAGTGCTCGGACGCGAAGACGACCTCGGGAGGCTCGGGCAAGAGGTCGAGGAGCGCGCTTCGCCACAGCGCCCAGAAGCGCGGGTGCTCGCCCGGCTCCTGCGGCATGGCGCGGTCGAGGTGGACGATCGTGGCCTCGGGCACGAGCTGCCGCATCCAGCCGACGCGGAGCTCGCTCGGGATCGGCTCGCCTTCGATGTGCTCCACGACCACGAAGAGCCGCTCGACCTGGCGGAGGGCGCAGCCGACGAGGTAGAGGTGGCCGAGGTGTGGCGGCAGGAGCTTGCCGAGCACGAGACCGGTGCGAAGGGGCGGGATCACGGGAGCGCGAGCATCGCGCAGACGCACGCGCGGAGGTAGTCGTCGTCGACGGCGGGGGCCTCGATGCCCGCGGCGCGAGCGTGGGCGTCGTCGAAGCGCACACCCGTCGCGGGCCCGAGCGCATCGCGCTCGAGCCCGTGACGTGACCTGCCGGTCTCGCCTCGTCTGTTGGCCCGTGACTGAGGAGCAACGCAGCTGGACGGGATGGATCTGCCGCACCTGGTCACGAACTCCTGGGGAATTGTACTCAGGGCCCGAGCCGTCGCAGCCATCTACACACCTTGCGCGGGCTCGTTTGCGACGCACTGTCCCGCGCCATGTCTACCTACCCGAAGAGCCGCGAGGGCCTCGCCTCCGCCATCGCGCACGGCGCGCGCCCCGAATTCGTCTGCTTCTGGCGGCCGACCGAGCGCGAAGGCGAGCTCACGAAAGCCTGCTTCTCCAACTGGTACCCATCGCCCTTCGAGCTCGACGGACGCACCTGGGCCACCACCGAGCATTACATGATGTTCGCCAAAGCTCGGATCTTCGGTGACGAAGAGAGCATGGAGCGCATCGCGGCCTGTCGGAGCCCGGCCGACGCGCAGCGCCTCGGCCGCAAGGTCACGCCCTATGCCGACGAGCCGTGGGCAGCGCAGCGCTACTTCCACGTCTTTCGCTGCAACGTGGCGAAGTTCGAGCAACACTCGCAGCTCGGGGCGTTTCTGCGCGAGACGGGCGACCGCGTGCTCGTCGAAGCCTCGCCCCGCGACCGGATCTGGGGCATCGGCTTGGCAGAGGATCACGTCGACGCAACGAACCCCGAGCGCTGGAACGGCCTGAACCTACTGGGTTTCGTGTTGATGGACGTCCGCGACGCGCTTGGGTGAGTCCGTCGCCGGCCACGACGAGGTCACGACTGCGCGCGCTCGGGGTCGAGGACGTGCGCGGACTTGCATCGTTGCCACATCTGATGAGGAGCGAGAACGCAGCGCGCGATTCTCCTCATTCGGCGAATATTCCGTCGCTCATCATCCTCATCTGGTGCAGAGTCCGTTGCTACGAGGGAAACGACATGAAGCATCGGTTCTGGGTATTCGGGGTGACATTCGCGATCTCGCAAGTCGGCTGCGGTGGACCGCAGCCACCCGAGCGCCACTCACAGTCGCAAGAGCGTCCCCACCCGACGCACCAGAGCGCCTCGCCTTCGCTGCGCGAGATCCTCGGACCTCTGGGCGCCCGACAGACGCCCGAAAAACTGGCCGAGGTCGCCGCGTTCATCCGTCGGTGGGAGCGAAGCCCATTCGAGCCGATGCCAGAGAACACGAGTGATCTCTCGACTCAGGCTCTGATGCTCGCCTGGCTGACCGAGTCGCCCGATGTGTCGGTCGTCGTCAGCGTCGCGCTCTCGCGGCTCTGCGAGGGCCGTGGCGCGAACGTCGGCCCCTTCGCGACCGTGGGGAGCATGTTCGGAATGGCCGCGTATCTGATCGAGCATCCTGGGACGGCCGGGCACGAGCCTGATGTGCAAGCTGCGGGAGTGGCCTCGGCCCTGCTGTGGTACGAGGATTCGCTTCGCCGTGGGGAGGGGCGCAACGAGCTGATGGACGAGCTCATCGCGATCCGCGACCAGAGGGGCCACGATGGTCTGCGCGAGTGGTGGGAGGCGCACATTCGCCTCACCGAGTGAGCGGTGAGCGGGAGGTCGCTCGAGCCGCGCATCGTCGCCGCAACCTCCGCGACCGCCGTTCGGTGAAGACGAGGTCGCCGTGCTCGGCACGAGACCGGTGCGAAGGGGCGGGATCACGGGAGCGCGAGCATCGCGCAGACGCACGCGCGGAGGTAGTCGTCGTCGACGGCGGGGGCCTCGATGCCCTCGGCGCGAGCGTGGGCGTCGTCGAAGCGCACGCCCGTCGCGGCGAAGAGATCGAGCGCGCGGTGACGTTCGAAGCGATCGGCGTGGAACGCCCGCGCGGAGCCGAGTAGGCGTGTGGCCTCGGCCGTCGGCTCGTCGTCGTCGCGCACGTGCGAGGGCGCGAGCGTGACGCCCGCCGCGCGCATCGCCGCGATCAGCCGACGGGCGGAGACCCCACGCGTCCCCGCGACGTGGAAGGTGCCGCGCGCGCGCTGCTCGACGAGGCGCACCGTCGCCTCGGTCGCGTGGTCGACCGGCGTCGCGTCGAACGCGATCTCGTCGTCCGCGAGCTCCGCGGGACACGCGCCGCGCGCGGCGAGGTCACGCACGAAGCGGGTGAGCCAGTCGTTCGGCGGCACCTCGAAGTCGGCGCGGTCGGGGGTGAGCAAGCCGTAGCGTACGATCGCGCATGGCACCTCGGCGCGCCGGGCGATCTGCTCGGCGACCCACTTCGACTGCGCGTAGCCCCCCGCGACGACGCACGGCTGCGTGGCGTCGTCGCGCTCGAAGAACACCGCGTCGTCACGATCGCTGGCGACGAAGACGGAGAGGGTGGAGGCGTAGACGAAGCGGGCGCCCGCGCGGGTGGCGAGCGCGAGCGCCTGCCGTGTCCCCTCCACGTTCGCCGGGGCGAGTGACTCGAAGCTCGCCGCGAGGCTCACGTGCGCGGCGAGGTGGACGACGCACGCGGCGCGCGCGGCGAGCTCGTCGAAGGCGCGCGAGGAGAGCCCAAGCTTCGGCTGCGCCACGTCGGCGGCGAGCGCGTCGCCATCGACGCGGCGGCGCGCGGCCTCGTCCGAGGGCGCGCGGACGAGCGCGAGCACCTGATGACCGCGCGCGCGCAGCGCGCGATGCAGCCGCGCGCCAAGGAAGCCGGTGGCGCCCGTGAGCACGATGGTGTCGCGCGCGCCGTGGGCGAGCGGCGTGACGGGGATCGCGCGCACGTGCGGCGAGAGCGCCTCGGTGGTGCGCCGCTCGGGGTCAGCCCCCGCGTCGAGGAGCGCCGCGAGGTCGCGAACGCGCGGCGCCGCATGCACCTGCGAGGCCGAGAGCGCCAGCGCCGCCGCCTCCGCGCGCGTGAGCAAGGTCAGCAGCGCGAGCGAGTCGCCGCCGAGGGCAAAGAAGTCGCCATCCGCGTCCACCGCGTCCAGCCCGAGCACCGCGGCGTAGAGCTCCGCGACGCGCCGCTCCCGCGGGGCGAGCGGCCACGTGGCCTGGGTCGGTGGCAGGGTCAGCGCGGCGTGGTCGACCTTCCCATGCGCCGTGCGAGGCAGCGCGCCGACACGCACCCAGCGCGCCGGCACGAGCCACGACGGCAGTCGTTCCCGCAGCGCCCGCGCGAGACCCACGACGTCGAGCGCGCCGACTCCGGCCCCGGTCGACGTCGACTCAGGCTCTGCCGCGGTCCCCGTCCCAGCCGCCGCCCCGGCAACGGACCCGGACTTGGACTCGGACTTGGACTCGGACCCGGACCCGGACACGGACTCGGACTCGGACCCGGACCGGGACACGGACACGGACCCGGACCCGGACCCGGACTCGGACACGGACTCGGACACGGACTCGGACCCGGACCCGGACCCGGACCCGGACACGGACCCGGACACGGACTCGGACTCGGACCCGGACCCGGACCCGGACCCGGACACGGACACGGCGGACCCGGACGACGACAAGCACGAGAACCCCGCCGAAGGAGCAGAGGAAGACATGGGGGTCGTGTCGTCCACCCCCGATCCCTCGACCACGAAAGCCACCAACACGTCTCGCCCACCGAGCGCGCGCGGCACCACCGCCGCCTCGACCCCCAGCGCCCGCAGCGCGGCCTCGACCTCCTCGGGCTCCGCGCGTCTCCCGGCGAGCTTCACCTGTCGGTCGAGCCGCCCCTCGAAGTGCCACGCGCCCCCTTCGTGGCGCACCCGGTCGCCCGTCCGGTACCACCGCGCCCCCTCGGACTCCACGAAGCGCTCCGCCGTACGCGCAGGATCGCCCGCGTAGTCTCGGGCGAGGCACGGCCCGCCGATCCAGAGCTCGCCCTCCACCAGGTGATAGCGCACGTGGGGCAGCGGCGCCCCGAGCGTGCCGCCGCCCCAGGTCTCGTCGCAGCGCTCGAGGCTCGTGCACACCGTGGCCTCGGTCGGTCCGTAGACGTTGATGACGCGCGTCCGCGCCGCCGCTCGACGGACCGCCTGGACATCCGCCACCTCGCCGCCGATCACGATGGTCCGCAGGCACGAGGGAAGCCGCTCGGCGTCGAGGCGCGCCAGCACGCTGGGCGGGAGATCGATCGACGTGACCTCGCGCCGCCGCAACGTCTCGACCAGCCGCGTCGGATCCGAGAGCAGGTCTGGCGCGTCGATCAGCAGCGTGCCCCCAGCGAGCAGCACGGTGCCTACGTCCGAGACGCTGGCGTCGAAGCTCGGCGAGAGCACCCAGAGCGCGCGCGTCGCCTCGTCGAGCGCGAAGGCCTCGATCTGCGCGCGCAGCATCGGGACGAGCCCGCGGTGCTCGACACGCACCCCCTTCGGATCGCCCGACGATCCCGAGGTGAACGCGACGTAGGCGAGCGCGCGGTCTGCGGCAGCGGCCGGGTGAACGTCTGCCTGAACGTCCGCCTGAGCGTCCGCGAGACCGTCCCCCAGAACGTCCGCGTCATGCGCCGCGTCCTCGGCGGGCTGGCGCTCCGCGGCGCTCGTAGCGGCCAGCGGGCGCGCGACCAACGCCGACGTGCCCACGATCTCCGCGCGCGCCTCGGTGATGGCCAAGAGCCGGGCTCGCCGCGCGCTCGGCAGGCTCGGCTCCACGACGACCCACGCCGCACCGGCGCGCCACGCCGCGACCATGCCGATCACCAGCGCGCTCGAGCGGGCGAAGGGAAGGGCGACCACGTCTCCCTCGCGTATGCCGAGCGCGCGCAGGGCGTCCGCGAGCGCGCCCGCCCGCGCCCAGAGCTCGGCGTGCGTCACGCGCTCGAGGGCGTCTCCCTCGCGGACCTCGATCGCGGGGTGCGCGCCGCGCGCACGCGCGACCGCGCGATACGCCTCGACGAACGCGTTCATGGTGTCCGCACGTAGTCCCGCAGCGCGCTGCCACGCGAGCGACCGTCGACGTTTGGCGCTCCCTCGCCGGCCGCCTCGTCGCCGAGGTGGACGAGGCGAAAGTCCAAGCTGAAGCGTGTTCGCCCGCTCGCCTGAGGCAGCGTCTGGTGGAAGTGCGCGCCCGAGAAGGTGAGCTGCTGGCCGCGCCGACAAGCGAAGCCGACGGCCCGGCCGGCGTCGACCTCTCCGATCACGCCGGGGTAGCGCGCGGTGAGGCCGGCGTCCCGACGTTGCCAGCCGATCTTCAGCTCCCAGCCGTCGCGCACCCACTCGTCGTAGTCGAAGACCTCCGAGTCGTTCGGGACCTCGCGCGCGAAGCGCTCGGGGTAGAAGACGAAGGTCTCGTCCTCGTCGAGATCGTCGAGCGGGATCCACCACGCGATCAGCGTCCGAGGGTGCGCGTACCAGGTGTCGCGGTGGGGATAGTAGACGGCGCGCGCGGCGGGCACCTCGACGTCGCCGCGGCTGCGCACGACCCGCAGGCGGAGGGGGTCGAACGCGACCTCGGCGGGGTCGCCTCCGCGCTCCCGTACCAGCGCGCGCAAGGGCTCGTGGAAGCTCGTGTCGCAGTAGAGCGCGCGGCGCACGGGGGAGAGGCGCGCGAAGAGCGCGTCGTTGTCCATGCGATGCTGCGCGAGGCGGGGCTCGTCGCCGAGCGCCTCGATGAGGAGGGCGCGCACGCGCTCGACCAGCGCGAGCGAGGTCTCCGTCGGCGGTAGCAGGTGGACCCGGCCCGCGTACGTCGCCTCGCGCCAGAAGGCGAAGCTGGCGGGCGGGGCGTGTTCGATCGCGAAGCTCCGCTCGAGCGTCATCAGGTCTCCCCCTTCGTCGCTACGGCGATGCAGCGTGGGCTCTCGACCGTGAGCCCCGACCCGTCGACGTCGCCGAAGAGCTCGATCTCGCGGAAGCCGGCCGCCGAGAGCAGCGCGCGCAGCTCCCACGGCGTGTGCAGCCGGACGGTGCTGTCGTGCTCGACCGTCCGTCCGTCGGGCAGCGCGTACGTCCAGCGCTTGTGGAGGAGCCCTGCGTCCACGTCGAGCACGCTCCGCCGCGCGAGCCGGATGCCGCGCCGCTCGGTCACGACCTCCGGGCGGAAGCCGCGGATCACCCCAGGGACGTTCATCGTGTCGAGCGCGAAGCGCCCACCAGGGGCGAGCGCCTCGAAGGCGCGCCGCAGCATGTCGAGGTTGCGCGCGTCGTCCCGCGCGTACCCGAAGCCCGTCCACCAGTTGAAGGCGCCCGCGCACGCCCGCGAGGGCACGAAGGTGAAGGCGTCCGCCGCGTGGAGCTCGACGTCGGCGCCCGCGCGCGCGGCGTCGGCGCGGCCGCGCGCGACGTAGCGCTCGATCAGGTCGCAGCCGACCACCTCGTGGCCGCGCGCCGCGAGCGGGATCGCGAGGCTCCCGATGCCGCAGCATTGATCGAAGACCCGGTCCCCCGGCGCGAGCTGCAGCACACGGGCGAGGAAGTCGAGCGCCGCGGTCGGCTCCTCGTCGCGCTCGAGCAAGACCTCCGCGAGGTGCTCGTCGTAGAGCGCGGCCCACCACCCGTCCGCGGCGCCAGTCGCTACCTCGTCCTCACGCATCCAGCGCCTCCTCGAGTGCCCCCACTCGTGCCCCCAACCCGAAGCTCGTGGAGCCGAGCCCGAGCGTCCGCCCGAGCAACCCCGCCGTCGTCAGCGTCGTCCACACGGGATCGGCCGCTGCGCGCTCCTCCTCCGGCGCCCCCGCGAGCGCGTCGATCCACCCACGGACCGCCCGCGCGTCGAAGAAGGGCGCGTGCGCGACGGCGTCGAGCAGCAGCGCGCGCGCGTCGTCGAATTGGTCGACGAGCACCGGCGGCGCCAAGAAGGGCTGCTTCGGACGCGCGCACACTGGCGCCGGCACGACGTCGCGCATCGCGTCGCGCAGCGCGGCCTTCTCCCGGCCGCTCGCGTCCAACCGAACCGACACCGGCAGCGACCACGCGTGCTCGAAGAGCACGTGGTCGAGGAAGGGCGGCCGCCCTTCGATCGACGCCGCCATCTCCGTGCCATCGCCGAGCGTGCGCACGATGTAGCCGCCGAGCGCGAGGCGCGTCCAGAGCCACGCGGCCCGCTCGACCGGCGAACCCGCGGGCGGCGAGAGCTCGGCGAAGAGCGCGCGAAACGGATCGTCCTCCCCACCGACAGCGCGCGCCTCGGGCGCGAGCAACCCAGCCAGGGTCGCGCCGAAGCCCGCCTTCGCCGCGACGAAGCTCGGGACGAAGCCCATCACGCGCCTGACCTCGTCGAGCGGCAGCGTCGCGTCGCCGCGCGGGATCATCACGCCGCGCGTGATCCCGTCGCACGCGCGCTCACTCGCGGCGCCGTAATGATCGAGCCGCAGGTGCGGGTAGCCGAGGTACGCCTCGTCCGCGCCCTCGCCGGTGAGCACCGCCACGATCCCCGCCGCGCGCGCTGCCTTCGCGAGCCGGTGCTTCGCCACGAGCTGCCCGTTGATCGCGAGCCCCTCCGCGAAGCGCACCGCGTCCTCGAGGTCGTCGATCAGATCGCGCTGTGCCACCCGCACCGCCTCGAAGTCCACGCCGAGCGCGCGCGCGCTCGCCTCCGCTGACGCGCGCTCGTCCCAGGGCGCGCGCGCGAACGAGACGCCGAACGCGCGGAGCCCCGGGCGCTCTCGCGCCGCGAGGGCGACCACCGCGGTCGAGTCCAGCCCACCGCTGAGGTAGGCGCCGACCGGCACGTCGCTCCGCAGCCGAAGCCGCACGGCGTCCTCGAGGTGCGCGCGGACCTCGCGCGCCGCGCGCACTAGATCCGCGACGGCCGGCTCCGCGACGGCCAGCTCCGCGACGGCCAGCTCGTCGCCTCGCGGCTCGAGCTCGTGGTAGCGACGCAGCGTCGGCGCCGCGCCCAGCCGCGCGCTCAGCACGTGCCCCGGCGGGAGCGCGTGCGCGCCCGCCACGAGGCTGCGCGACGGCGGCAGATATTGATGCGCGACCGCGTGCCGCACGCTCACCGGATCCCAACGCGGCGGAAGGCCGAGCGCGATCAGCGCCTTCAGCTCCGAGGCGACGCAGAGCCGCTCGCCGACGAGGGCCCAGTAGAGCGGCTTGATCCCGAAGCGGTCACGCCCCGCGAGCACGCGCTCGCGCCGGAGATCGAAGAGCACGAAGGCGAGCTCGCCGCGGACCTGCTCGATGCAGGCGTCACCGTGCTCCTCGTAGAGGTGCACGAGCACCTCGCTGTCGCTCCGCGTCCGGAAGACGTGCCCCTTCGCCTCGAGCTCGCGCCGCAGCCGCGTGTCGTCGTAGATCTCGCCGTTCACCACCGCGAAGACGCTCTCGTCCTCGTTGGCGATGGGCTGCGCGCCGCCCTCGACGTCCACCAGCGCGAGCCGCCGGTGTCCGAGCCACGCGCGCCCACCGAGCAGGCGCGCGAGGCCCTCCCCATCGGGCCCGCGGTGCGCGATCGACGCGAGCGCTGCGCGCAGCTGCGGCGCGAGCTCGCGCGGCGCCGCGGAGAAGCTCGCGACTACGCCACACACGCGCGGGGCTCCGGGGCGACGAAGACCTTTCGATCCTCGCGGGCGCCGAGCAGCTCGCCGAGCGCTTCGAGCGGGCGCACCTCGCCGAGCAGGTCGTCGACGCGATGACGCGCGAGCCACGCGAACGCGGCGTCGAAGGGCGCCCAGCCGACCGCGTGAAGCCGCAGCTCGCGCGCGACCGCCTCCGCGACGCCGAAGGCGAGCGGCGCGGCCGGGCGGCTCTTGAGCACCACGAGCCCGCGCTCCTTCGCGCACGCCATCGCCTCGGCGAGCGAGGCTGACGTGCCGCCCGTCTCGATCACCACGTCTGCCACGCCCTCGACGAGCGGGTGGCCGAGCGAGCTCACGACGCGGCGCGTGAGCGTCGCGATGCGGCCCTCGCCGATCACGCGGACCGTCCCCTCGAGCGGCGCGTGCGTCACCGCGAGGCACGCTGCGACGGGTTCGACGAACGCGGCGCGCCGCCAATCGAGCCCCTGCGGCACACGCGCGAGCGCGCGCTCTGGGACGACCAAGGTCTCCGCGAACCCGCCGTCGCGCTCGACCCCGAGGCGCGCGCCGTCGACTCGGGGCAGGCACGCGACGTGGTCGCCGACCGCGACGCCGCGCACGGCTGCGCCGACCGCCTCGACCACGCCCGCGATCTCGTGGCCGAGCACGCACGGCTCGACACAAGGCAGGCGCCCCTCGGCGACCGCGACGTCGGTCCGGCAGAGTCCCCCGATCATCACGCGGACGCGCACGTCGTCGGGCGCGATGAGCCGAGGACGAGGCCGCGCCCCGAAGCGCAGCCCGCCTTCGCGCCACCACGCCCGCATCTCCTCGCCCTTCATAGTGTGCATCATACACTGAGCGGGCTCCGCGACAAGCACGATCCGGCTGGAGCCCGCCGTCATGACGTTCGGGGCCCTCGCACGTCTTCCCCGACGACCTCGCTCCGGCGTCCGTTCCCATCCGGCTGGAGCCCGCCGTCATGACGTTCGGTCCTCTCGCGCGTCTTCCCCGACGACTTTCCGGCGTCAGTTCCCCTCGATCACCCGAGGGGCGCCGCGATCGCGGAGCCACTGCGCCGCGCGCCCGACCAGGTCGCCGAGGAGCAGCAGGTCGCCCTCCTCGACGCTCGCGCCACAGCCGAGCGCGCGCTTCATCTCTTCGGCGAGGGGCAGGAGCCGCTCGCTCGGGAGCCCGCTGATGCGCGTCGCGGTCTTGCCCCCGCGGCCCTTCCGCTCACGGCGCACGACGATCTTCGCCGCGCCCCACCGGCTCGCGTCGGCCGTCGGCGCGGGCGCCGTAACTTCGGTGCGGGGCGCGGACGTGGGCGCCTCCGCCCCCTTCGCGCCCGTGAGCGCGTCCGCCCCCTTCGCGCCCGCGAGCGCGGCGAAGGGGTTGTGCGCGAGCGGCGCGCTCGAGGGCTCGATCCGTTTCTTGGATGCCACGACGCGAACGTAGCAGCGCCGCGGGACCCGCGGCACCGCCCCGCGCTTCCTCACACGAGTCTTCGCAAGAGGCTTCTCAATCGGTCGAGCTCCGACGCGGGCGTCTGCCGTCCGCGGCCGGCCAGCGCTTCGCGATACGCACGAGCGAGCAGGCAGAGCTCGTGGAGCCGAACGTGATCCGGGGTGACGCCGCGACCACCGTGCGCCTCGTACGCCTCGAGCAAGCGCGCGAGGCCGCCCGCGATCTGAAACGGCGCGCATGATCTCGAGCCGCGCCGCCAGCGGGCAAGTCCAGGCCAGATGAGGCGTCCAGCCGTCTCCTCCAGCAGCTGGCGCGACCGGACCTCGTGGCGGTCCCGATGGTCGCCCCGCCGCTGCGCTGACGCTTCAGTACAGCGAACCGGGAGTTCGCGACCCGGTGAAAAGAGGCGCCCGTCCAGCAAGGCGCGACGAGGGAGCGGGCTGTTGGCCCGTGACTGAGGAGCAACGCAGCTGGACGGGATGGATCTGCCGCATCTGGTCACGAACTTCCGGGGAGCTGTACTCAGGCCGCGAGCTTCTCGGCCGCGTCCAGGATCGTCTTCCGCTTCTTGTTGGCGCGCTCGTACGCGATCAGCGCGTCGACGCCGCGTCCGTCGAGCTCGGCGAGCTTCGCGACGACCTCCTTGGCCGTCAGCGCGTCGTAGTCCGCGAGCGGCGCCTTGGTCGCCTTGGTCGCCTTGGTCGCCTTCGCGCCCTTCGGCTTGCTCGCGCGCTTCGGCGCCTCGACCTGCTCGAGGCGCGAGTCGACCTTCGCCTCCGCCGTCTGCAGCGCCTTCTTCAGCCGTACGAGCAGCTCCGACTGCAGCTTCGCGCTCTGATCTCGTGCCTCGTGGACCGCGCGCTCCCCCACCTCGACCGGCGCCGGCAGGCGCGGCATCGTCGCCAGCTTGCGCGCCGTCTCGATGAGCTGGGTCGTCTCCTCTTGGAGCGCGCGTACGAGCTCTTCGCCCGCGCTGCGCGTCGTGCGGACGAGCTCTTCGCCTGCGCTGCGCGTCGTGCGCGCGAACTCTTCGCTCGCCCGCCGGGTCTCGCCCAGCAAGCCGCGGCCCGCTGCCTGGGTCTCGTGGATGAAGGTGACGCCGCGCTCGCGGAGGCGTCGGACGGAGGCGAGCGCCTCCTGCTTGAGGGTGATCGCTTGACTCATGGCTCTCCTCTTGGGCTCCAGCCCCTAGGCATCGCGCGGCAACGCGGTGCGGCTCGGAAGCGCTGCCGCAGGGAGCCCCCCGAGGCCCCAACACCGGTGTCTCATAACGCATCGCGTCATGAACTGCAAGGGGCCGGTCGCGAGGGAGGGCGATGTGGCTGGATTTTGCCGATGTTTCTGGGGTGTGTCGGCGCGATGAAGGTTCGCGACGATTGACGCGCTGCGCTTGACGCGCCGCGTCATCGTGCTCAGGCTCGGGTCTGGAGGTGAATCTCATGCTTCGATTCACGACACCGCCGCGGCTGCGCGGCATCTTCAGGGCGCCCTTCGACGCCCTGACCACGCGCCTCTCGGCGCTCGTCTTCGACCTCTCGCCGCTCGATCTCGAGCTGCGCCCGCACGATCTCCCCGATGGCCCCGGCGGCCCTGAGGCCTCGACCGAGGGGGCGTCATGAGCCCCGACCTGATGATGATCGCCTGGGCCCTCGCCCTCGCCGGCGCCCTCGGTGGCGCGCTCGTCGTCGGCGGCGTGGAGCGTCTGCTGAAGTGGCTCGAGCGCCGGTGACGGCGCGCCTCAGCGGTGTCCGCGCTGCCGCAGCACGTGCTGCAGCGCGACCTGCGCGGCTCCCGACTCCGCCGAGGCGGCGCGCCGCAGGAGCGCGTCGGCCTCGGGGTGGTCGGCGCGCGCGAGCAGGTCTCGCGCCAGGGTCCGCTCGTCGGGGTCGCCCTGCCGCAGCACGTCGATGAGCATCTCGGTCGCCTCGACGCTCGCGATGCGGCCGATGCTCTGGAGCGCCCGCTGGCGGACCTGCGCGTCGGGGCTCGAGCGGAAGATGCGCTGCAGCGGGTCGAAGGCGTGGCCGAAGTGGAGGGTGCCGACCGCCTCGAGCGCCTCGCGCCTCACGTCGGCGTCTTCGTCGCGCAGCCCCCGCATCACCAGCACGAACGAGCGCTTGAAGAAGAGCTGCCGGACGGCCTTGAGGGCGGCGGCGCGCACGGCGGGCTCGACGTGGTCGGCCATGTGCTCGAGCGGCGAGAGGGCGGCGTAGATCTCGACGCGGCCGAGGTAGCCCGCGAGGCCGACGAGCGTCGAGGGCGAGAGGTGTGTCTCGCCGGAGCCGAGCTGCCAGAGGCGGCAGAGCAGCGCGCGGCGTCGGGTGAAGTCGGGCCACTTCGTGTCGAGCAGCACCTCGCCCATCGTCTCGGCGGGGTCACCGTCCTGCTCCCACTCGATGACGTCGAGGCGCCAGATCTCGGGGTAGGCGGTGTCCATCCGCAGATAGTCCGGGAAGGCCATCACCTGGCCGGTGTCGTCGTCCACACCCTCGAGGCGGCGCTGCAAGCGCAGGTAGCGCGCGCGCCGCTTGTCGCCGAGGTCGAGCTGCGCGAGCGCGCCGTAGATCGCGCGCACGTTCTTGTAGGCGCCGAGGTCGTTGTAGGCGTCGATCGCCGCGGCGTAGGCGTTCTCGGCCATCTCGGCGAGCGAGCCCTGCGCGATCGCGCGCTCGGCGGCCTTCACCTGCGTCTCGGCGGCCTTCTGGCGGTAGTAGCGCTCGTAGGGGAGGTTGTGGCGCCGCGTGAACTCGGCGGCCTCGCGGAAGAGCGTCGCGGCGGCGTGCAGCTCGCCCGACTTCAGCGCGAGCGCCTGGAAGTCCTCGTAATATTGGAGGACGTAGTATTTGAGGTTGTCCTCCTGCAGGATGCGGATGCAGTTGAGGTAGCCCTCGGCGAGGTTCTCGAAGGCGCCGTCGCGTCCGAGCGTGAGCAGCACCTGGTAGCAGTCGAACGCGCGCTCGCGCAGCCCCTGCGTCTCGAAGCCGTCGGCGGCGGCCTCGAGGAGATGCATCGACTGGACGACCGCGCGCCGCGCCGCGCCGGTGTCGCCGAGGCGCTCACACGCGCGCCCGAGGTTGAAGCGGACGAGCCCCTGCGTGTAGAGGTCGTCGCCGAGGCGAGGGTCGTCGGCGAGCTGCTCCCAGAGCACGCGCGCCCCGCGATCGTCCCTCGCTTCTTCGAGCTGGATCGCGGCGTGGCCGAGCCACCCGGCGTCGTTGAAGAGGCGCGCGGCGTCGCCGGGGCGGCCGATCGCCATCGCGGCCCTCGCCTTGTCGGTCGGCGCGTCGCTCTCGGCGCCCGCCGCCTCGTGCTGGCCGAGGAACGAGAGGATGGTCGCCGCCGCGCGCCGCCGGCCGAGCTCGCGGTAGGCGCGCCCCATCAGGCGCAGGTAGCCGTCGAGCTCCTGGTCGACGACGTGGCTCCGGTCGACGAGCGCCCAGAGGTGCGCGAGCGCGTCGTCCGGCCGCCCGGCGTCGACCGCGGCGTTGGCTTGGCGCCAGGCTTCACGCTTGTCCACCGTGGCCACGAGGCGGGAGGCATATCACGGATCGAGCAAGAACGGACCGAGGTCCCGACCCCTGCCCGTGCCCCTGCCCCTGCCCCTGCCCACCTCTCCATCGACCCTCGGCCCATCGACCAAGACCCGAGCCCTCCCCGCATGCCCGCCGGCCCCCGCCCCGGCCGCCCCGCCCCTGCCCCCACCCCGGCCGCCCCGCCCCCATCAACCCCCCGACGTGCTCTTGCCAACCGCGGTCGATCGCACCAAGACGCGGTCGGGGGCCGCGCACCCTCATGACCTCCCCCGCCGCCGCCCCGAGCTTCCCGCCCTCGCCCTCCACGGGGGAGCTGGTCAGCCTCGTCGCGGGGCTGATGGCCCTCAACGCGCTCGCCATCGACCTGATGCTGCCGGCGCTCGGCGAGATCGCGCGCGACCTGGGCGTCACGAACCCCAACGACCGCCAGCTCGTCATCGTCGCCTACGTGCTTGGCTTCGGGCTGCCGCAGATCGCCTTCGGTCCCCTCACGGACCGGCTGGGCCGCCGTCGCGTGCTCTTCGCGTCGATCTTCGGCTACAGCCTCGCCGGCCTCGCCTGCATGGCCGCCGAGACCTTCCCGCAGCTCCTCGTGATGCGCTTCGTCCAAGGGGTCTTCGCGGCGGGATGCCGGGTCGTCGCCGTCGCGATCGTCCGCGACGTCTACCAGGGGCGCGGCATGGCGCGGATCATGTCGCTCGTGATGACCGTCTTCATGGTCATCCCCATCCTCGCGCCCGCCCTCGGGCAGGTCGTCCTCTTCGTCGCGCCCTGGCGCTGGTGCTTCGGCGTGCTCACGATCGCGGGCGGGCTGATGGGCGCGTGGGTCTTCATCCGCCTACCCGAGACGTTGCCGACCGAGCGGCGCGCGAGCCTCGGCCTGCGCCCGGTGCTCTCGGCGTACGCGCAGGTCTTTCGCACCCGCGTCGCCTTCGGCTACATGCTCGCGAGCGGCATCGCGTTCTCCGCGCTCTTCACGTTCATCTCCGCGTGTGAGCAGATCTTCCGCGACGTCTTCCACGTCGAGGAGACCTTCGCGCTCTACTTCGCGCTGATCGCGCTCGCGCTCTCCTTCGCGAATTTCACGAACGCGCGGCTCGTCGTGCGCTTCGGGATGCGCCGCCTCAGCCACCTCGCGCTCTTCGGCTTCACGCTCTCGTCGCTCGTCCTGCTCGTCGCCACGCTCGTGTTCGGCGACCACCTCTGGCTCTTCATGCCGCTCTTCGCGCTCTGCTTCGCCTGCTTCGGGCTCCTCGGGGCGAACTTCAACGCGCTCGCGATGGAGCCCCTCGGCGCGATCGCGGGGACGGCGTCCGCGGTCTACGGGTTCGCGACGACCACGCTCTCGGGCGTGCTCGGCGGGCTCATCGCGCGCGCCTTCGACGGCACCACGCTCCCGCTCCTCACGGGGTACGTCGCGCTCGGGCTCGGCTCGATCGTCGTCGTCGCGTTCACCGAGCGAGGCCGCCTCTTCGACCGCGCCCCCGCCCCCGCGCCGACCTGAACTCGACCGCGCGTCCCAGTACGACGGTCCGCCCGCGGCCCGGCACCACTCGGCAAGAACGCGGCTCCGTGGTGTGGGTGCGCTGATCGCTCCAAGAAGCCTTCGCGGAGGTCGGCGAGCTCCGCGAGCGGATACCGGTCGGGGGCACTCGGCTGCAGCAACGTTCACGTGACACGAGCGCGACGTGACCATCGCGGCTATCGTCGCGCCGCATGCTGATCGTCTCCGCTGACGCGCTGCGGCTCGCGGCGCGTGTCCTCGACAACCCGTGGGGCCGTCGCGCGCTCGGGCGAACGCTCCTCGATCTCACGGATCGGCCCTTGCCCTTGCCCTTCGTCGAGCAGCTCGCGAACGCGCGACCCGAGCGGTGGACGACGCGCGTGGCAGCCGAGCCCTTCGCGTCGAGGCCCGCGCCGACGAACGCTTCGACGGGCGCCGCCACCGAGACGCCGCTCGAGGGCGCGACCGTGGTCGTGAAGGAGTCCCTCGACGTCGAGGGACTACCGTCCGCGCTCGGGCTCGATCGAGCGACCCTCGACGACCTCGCGCGGGAGGACGCCGAGCTCGTCGCGCGCATCCGCGCGGCGGGCGGCGTGATCCTCGCCAAGACGAAGATGACCGAGCTCGGCATGGACGGGCTCGGGCTGCTCGTGTCGGGCGAGCCGCCGCGCAACCCGGTCGCGCCGAGCTACGTCGTCGGCGGGTCGAGCACCGGCACCGCGGTCGCCGTCGCCAGCGGGCTCGCACGTTATGGCGTCGGCGGCGACGGGCTCGGCAGCGTCCGGATCCCCGCCGCGTTCACGGGGCTCGTCGGGCTCAAGCCGGGCACCGACGTGGTCTCGTCGCGCGGCTATCGATCCGTCGCGCCGACGATGGACGTCCCTGGCCCGATGGCCCGCGACGCCGCCGACTGCGTGCGCCTCTTCCAGGTCATGGCTGGGTTGCCCGTGCGGCCGCTCGGCGCGCACGTGCCCGCGCGCGTGGGTGTCATCGAAGGCCTCGGGCCGGAGCTCGCCGCGCGCGACGTCCGGCGCGCGTTCGAGCGGGCGCTCGACGGGCTCGGGGTCGAGCGCGTGAGCGTGCAGGTGGAGGGGGCCGCCTCGCACCCCGCGCTGGCGCTCGCGGCGAGCACGCGCGAGCTCGCGCGCAGCCGCTACGTCCCGCGTATCCGCTCGGCCCAGGGCCGAATGAACGTCGTCTTCGGGCGCGCCTTCGGGGAGCACGACGACCGCATCGACGGCAAGCTCCGCGTCCTCGCCGAGGACACGGCCCGCGCGCTCGAGCGCGTGCCCTTGCTCGCGATGCCGACCACCGCCGTCCCGGCGCCCGCCGTGCGCCGCGGCCTGCTCCGCGGTGGGCAAGACGCGCTCTTGCTGCGCGCGATCGCGGCCTATACGCCGCTCGCCAACTGCACGGGCCTCCCCGCGATCGCCGCGCCGTGCGGACGCGACGCGGCTGGGCGTCCGCTCTCGATCATGTTCATGGGCCCGCCCGGGAGCGAGGAGCTGCTCCTCCAGGTCGCGCTGGCGGTCGAGGCGACGGGGCTCGGGGCCACACCGCTCGACGCCGCGTAGCGCGTCGCCGGCGACCGGCGTCGCTTGGCGTCGTGTGAACGGCGTCGGTCGGTGCCGCTGGTCCCGCTGGTCCCGCTAGTCGCGCTGGTGGCGCTGGTGGCGCTGGTCCCGCTCGACGGGCGTTGCTCGCGCCTCTTGATCGGTCGCGCGGGCGACCCATGATGAGGCCCGCTGCGGGCGCCGCCATGACCGACCTGTTCATCACCCCGAAGATCGTGATCCCCGCGAGCGAGCTCGCGTGGTCCGCGACGCGTTCGGGCGGGCCTGGTGGGCAGAACGTGAACAAGGTGTCGACGAAGGTCGACCTCCGCTTCGACCTCGCCGGATCGACCGCGCTCTCGGACGAGACGAAGGCGCGTGTCGCTCAGCTCGCGCGGCTCGACGCGGACGGTCGCGTGCTGATCACCTCCGAGCGCACCCGCTCGCAGCCACAGAACCTCGAGGACGCGCGCGAGAAGCTCCGCGAGCTGATCCAGCGCGCGCTGGTTGTGCCGAAGCGGCGCCGCCCGACCAAGCCCTCTAAGGGCGCGCAGCGTCGCCGGCTCGAGTCGAAGACCCGGCAGAGCGCGAAGAAGGCGACCCGCGGCCGCGTCGACTGGTGAGCCCCCACCATCACGTCCACGTGGTAGACCCGCACGATGCAGGTCCACCTCGTCGACGGGACGTACGAGCTCTTCCGCATGTTCTACGGCGCGCCGCCCTCGAAGGACGTCGACGGGATGGAGGTGGGGGCGTCACGCGCGCTCCTCCGGAGTCTCGCCGCGATGCTCCGCAGCGAGGGCGTGAGCCACGTGGCGGTCGCGTTCGATCACGTGATCGAGTCGTTCCGCAACGCGCTCTTCGCGGGCTACAAGACAGGGGAGGGCATCGACCCGCTGCTCTTCGCGCAGTTCCCGCTCGCCGAAGAGATCACGCGCGCGCTCGGTGTCGTGACGTGGCCGATGGTCGAATTCGAGGCCGACGACGCGCTCGCGACGGGCGCCGCCCGCTACGCGGAGGACACGCGCGTGGAGCGGGTGCTGCTCTGCTCGCCCGACAAGGACCTCGCGCAATGCGTCGCGGGCGCGCGCGTCGTGCAGCTCGATCGCCGTAAGGACGTCGAGACGGACGAGGACGGCGTGCGCGAGAAGTTCGGCGTCTCGCCAGCGAGCATCCCCGACTACCTCGCGCTCGTCGGCGACAGCGCGGACGGGATCCCCGGGATCCCGAGGTGGGGCGCCAAGAGCGCGGCGGCGGCGCTGGCCCACTACCGGAGCCTCGAGGCGATCCCCGACGACGCCGCGGCCTGGGCGGTGAAGGTCCGAGGGGCGCCTGCGCTCGCCGAGAGCCTCCGGCAGCGTCGCGAGGACGCGGCCCTCTACAAGACGCTCGCGACCTTGCGGCGCGACGTGCCGCTCGTAGAGACGCTCGACGACCTCGAGTGGAGGGGGCCGACGCCGGCGCTCGAGGTGATCGCAGCGCGCCTCGGCGCGATGGACGTGATCGACCGCCTCGCGACCTGAGGTCCCGCGCTGTCTCGATTTGTCGGGTGTTGGCGCACACGACGATCGAACGCGCCCTCGGTGGATCACGCCAGGTTATCGTGGCGCGATGAAGCTATTGGCGACGCTCGCGGTCCTGCTGGTCCTGGGGTGTGGGGGAGACGACGACCCGGCCGTCGACGGCGGGCGAGTCGACGGGAGCGTCGCGGACGGGAGCGTCGCGGACGGCGCGTCGTTTGATGCTTTCGCGCCCGACGCGAGTGAGGCGCCTGACGCGGCCGTCGACGCGGCTTTGCCCGTCGACGGGGGGACCGCGACCGACGCCACGGTCGGCGTCGACGTGCCCGACGCGGAGGCCGCGACGTGCGCCGCTCCTTGCGACGCGCCGCCGGGGCCGTGCTTCGAGGCGACGGGGCTGTGCGTGGCGGGGACCTGTGAGTACGCGGAGCGAGCGGGGAGCTGCGACGACGGGAACCCTTGCACGACGGGAGACATGTGCGTCGAGGGCGGGTGCGTAGGGACGCCCGTCGTCTGCGACGCGCCGCCAGGGGCGTGCTTCGAGGCGGCGGGCGTCTGCGTGGCGGGTGCGTGCGAGTACGGGGAGCGAGCGGGGAGCTGCGACGACGGGAACCCCTGCACGACGGGAGACGTGTGCGTCGAGGGTGGGTGCGTAGGGACGCCCGTCGTCTGCGACGCGCCGCCCGGCTCGTGCTTCGAGGCGGCGGGCGTGTGCGTGGCGGGGGCGTGCGAGTACGCGGAGCGGGCGGGGAGCTGCGACGACGGTGATGCCTGCACGGTCGAGGACATGTGCGTGGAGGGCGGCTGCGTCGGGACGCCGCTCCGTTGCGACACGCCGCCCGCACCGTGCCTCGACGTCACCGGCGCGTGCGAGGCCGGCGCCTGCGTCACGGTCACGCGCCGGGACGGAACCAGCTGCGAGGGCGGCGCGTGCCTGGGCGGGGTCTGCGCGCAGGCGTTGCGAGGGGTCGTGCAGGTCGTGGCCGGCCAGATGCACACCTGCGCGCGTCTCTTCGGCGGAGAGGTTCGCTGCTGGGGGCGCAACGCGTTCGGCCAGCTCGGCGACGGGACGACGGAGGAGCGACGCGCTCCGACGCGGGTGATCGCCCTTCCGCCCGCGCTGGCGCTCAGCGCCGGCGGGCAGAGCACGTGCGCGATCGTCGACTCGGGAGAGGTCTATTGCTGGGGCTCGAACGCCGAGGGCCAGCTCGGGACGGGGGACACTGACGATCGTTCGAGTCCGACGCTCGTGCTGAACGAGACCGGGACCGCGCCGCTGACGAACGTCGAGAAGATCCTCGTCGGCACGGCCCACACCTGCGCGCGGCTCACGTCGGGTCAGGTGCGCTGCTGGGGACACAACCAGTGGGGGCAGGTCGGCGATGGGACCGTGACGCGCCGCACGCGGCCCACCGCAGTCCTCGAGCCCGGCGGGACCGGGCCGCTGACGTCCATCGCGGACCTCTTCCTCGGGAGCCGCCACGCGTGCGGTCTGACCACCACCGGCGCGCTGCTCTGTTGGGGCGCCAACGGCTCGGGGGCTCTCGGCGACGGGACGACGACACCCCGCCTGCTGCCGGTGCCGATCTCGCTGAACGACGTCACGCAGCTCCGCGGTGGCGGCTCGCATACGTGCGCGCGGCTCGTGACCGGCCGGATGATGTGCTGGGGCGCGAACTCCTCCGGGCAGCTCGGGGACGGCACGACGAGTGGGCCGGAGCTCTCCCCGGTCGAGGTCTACGCGTCCGGCGTCGCGGAGACGAGCGCGGGCCTCAACGCGCACACGTGCGCGCGCTTCGAGGATGGCTCCGTGCGTTGTTGGGGGCTGAACTCCGACGGACAGGTCGGCGACGGGACGACGGTCAGCCCTCGGCTCACCGGCCGGCTCGTCGGAGGGCTCGAGGAGCCGGCCGAGCTCGCCACAGGCTTCGCGCACAGCTGCGCGCGCGTCCGAGGCGGCGAGCTGCGTTGCTGGGGCGACAACGGTCAGGGGCAGCTCGGTGATGGAACGTCGAGCCGCCGCACGAGCCCTGTCGCAGTCTTGGATCCATGACGTTGGCGCGAAAAGGGGGACTCGAACCCCCGTCTCTGGGATGGCGACCCAGTGTCCTACCGCTGGACGATCTTCGCATGACGACGAGACCGCAAATGGTCTCGCCGGTTGGGCAGCCGCACGAGCTCCGGGGATCCGAAGGAGCTAGCCACGCCACGGTCGGACGCTCTCAGCCAAGAGCGTCTGCCGGCGGAAGAGAGAGGGATCGAACCCCACGCGTGGTCGACGCGCGCACTGGTTAGCAACCAGGCCCGGACCCAGTCCGGGTTCTCTTCCATGTCGAGTCCGTTGGGCCGCGTCACAGGTCGCGTCGCCCCGCTCGGCTCGCGAACGGAGTGACGCGACCTGCGACGCCGCGTCCACCACGCCCCTGCGCCCCTGCGCTTCACGCGACCACCGTCAGAGGCGCGACGCGGCGCGCTCTCGGCGAGCGGGCCCGTCTCTCACGTCGTCGGATGATGCGCTCCACACAGGGCTCGCGGACACGCGAGCGCTCACCATACAGGGCTCGCGGACACGCGAGCGCTCACCGCACAGGGCTCGCGTGGACACACGAGCGCTCGACCCGACGAGCTCGCGTGTCCACGCGAGCTCGTCGGGTCGCGGCCTGGCGCCCGCGCGATCTCGAGGATCGCGCGGGCGCGCTCGGCCGCGGGGCTCAGCTCAGCCACGCGCCCCAGGCGTCGGGGACCGCCGAGTCGCCGCGGCGGATGCCTCCGCCGCCCGGCAACCACGTCGGGCGCTTCGGCTCGCGCGACAAGGGCATGCCCGCCTCACGAGGCGTGCGGGCCGCCTTTCGCGTGTTGCAGTCGCGGCACGAGGTCACGATGTTCTCCCAGCACGTGCGGCCACCGCGCGAGCGCGGGAGCACGTGGTCGTACGTCAGGTCGTGCATGGGGGCCTCCGCGCCGCAGTACTGGCAGCGGAAGCCGTCACGCAGGAAGACGTTCAAGCGCGAGAACTTGATGCGCCGTGGCGCCCTGCTCGCCCCGCGGCGGAGACGGACGATCGACGGCATGCGCATCGCCACCGAGGGCGAGCGCACGACGAGATCGTACTCCTCGACGATCTCGGCCTTGCCGATCCAGAGCATCGAGATCGCGTCCTGCCAGGGGACGATGCGTTGTGGGAGGTAACCCTTGTCGAGTACGAGCGTGCGCATGGCTGTTGAGCTCCTGCGTTCGAGCCGCCATCGGCGGCGCGCGTGCCGCGGCACGCATTGAGAGGGCGACCCCGGCGACCATCGCCGGGGCCGTTCACGTCGAGGGCGTCTCGAGACGTCCCCGCCGCGGCGCCACGTATGGGAATCGAACCCATCTCACACGGTCGACAACCGCGCTGCGTCGCCAGAGCGCATCACGTGGCAGGGCCGTCGGGCGAGCGCGCCCGACGGCGAGGAATGGCGAAGGCCGCTCGGGTGACCCGAGAGGTGTGTCGCGCCGCTGAGGCTCGACGCGCGTGGCACTGCCTCCAGGACTCGCACCTGGAACGCGGGCTTCGCTCGCCCGCATGATTCTCTTTCACCAAGGCAGTACGGTAAGAGGTGGGGTCCATGCGGCCGGATTCGAACCGGCGGCCTCCCGCTCCCGAAACGGGCGCTCTTCCAGGCTGAGCTACACACGGTTGGTGTCGTCGGCGACGCACCATCGGTCGTCGTACGCTCGGTGGCGCAGGCGACGTGGGTCGGAGTCGTCCCGAGCGACGCGGCGTCGCCTCGGTCCGTGGCCGTCGTAGGCGACGGCAGCCCACCGAAGCGTGGCTTCGGCGGGCTGCCCCCGGAACGACAAGCACTTCTGGATTGGGTGGAAACGGCGGGACTCGAACCCGCAACCCCCGGCTTGCGACACCGGCGCTCGCCCATCGAGCTGCGTCCCCAGATCGGGCTGCGTCACGACGCGTGCGTCGTGGCGTGGTGGAAACGGCGGGACTCGAACCCGCGACCTCCGGTCTGCCAGACCGGCGCTCTCCCAGTTGAGCTACGTCCCCGTCTCGACCGCTCACCCGTCCACGGTCGTCGACGCGACGGCCCGCGAAACGGATGGTTGGGGTGATCGGGGGAATCGAACCCACACCGACCCGGGTCACGACCGAGCGTACGGCCACCGTACGATCACCAGCGCGCGAGGGGCACGCCCCTCGCATCATCTTCGTCCGATTCAGCTGTCAAAGAGGGTGGCCGCAGGCGATGCGCGCCGGTCGGAGGGCATGGCGAAGCCATCCGTGCTCGAGAGGTGAGCGCGGTGATTCGACATTGAACGAGGGGAACGTCGCGAACCTTAGCGAAAGAAGGTTGCGCGAATCCGTCGCCGATCGAGGTGGGCTCGGTCGGGTGGCATCGAGAAGGGGGAGCGGGCTGAGGTTCTCCCGCCAGCGCTCGGCGCGGGGCGGGGGAGGCGCGGTGGACCTCGGGGCTTCGGTGGTGTGGACGCTTCGACGACGTGGGCGGACGGAACGAGAAGAGCCGCCAGCGGGGGAACGCGGGCGGCTCTCGGAGGGCCTCTCGGGCCACTCGTCAGATCCACCCTAGCTGGTCGGGACCTCCCCGAAGAGGAGACCCTGGCGACGCACGCCGCCGAAATCACTGCCGCAATCGCGGGCAAACGCAGGCAGGCAGGTCGCCTCGCCCTTCGCGCCGAGCGTGTGTGCGCACGCCCAGCGTGGCGCGACGATCGGGTTCGCGTGTGCGCGCGGACGGCGATACGTGCCTTCGCTCCCGCCTTCATTGGCGAGCGACACGAGACCGCGGCTGCGACGCCGTCCGAGATGTTGCTCGAGGCTCGAGGAGTCGCCTCGGACCTCAGCCGTCTCGTCCATCACGCCGCCGCCGAGCGCGCCCAACAGGGCGCCCTCGCGGGAGGGGTGGAGATGAAGCTGTTGCTCGAGGCTCATGGTGCACGCTTGGTAACGCGGCCCTCGAACGGGGTCAAGAGAAAAAGTTCATCATCAAATCGAGAAGTGAGATCGCTCCGACGCCATCAATACCTGAATCGCGTCGAGCGCCGCGCCGCACGGGCCTCGACCTCGGGACGGTCGCTCGGGACGGTCGCTTGGGACCGTCGCTCGGGATGGTCGCTCGGGATGGTCGAGCTCGACCCGTCCTGCGTCGGCGTGTCTGCCTCGAAGGCCAGCTCCCGCTCCGCGCGCGGCTCCAGGGACTCGGCGTCCTGCGAGCGCGAGTGCTCGTCTCGCGCGGGGGAGTCGTGGCAGGGTGCCGCTCGGATGGAAGCCGTCTTCCCTTGGGGCCCTCGCCTCGCGCTCGCGACCGTCGTGATCGTCGTCGGCGCGAGCGTGGACCGCCAGCTCGGGCGCCGCGGCAGCGGTCGGCTCGCGGGCGTGGACGTCGACGAGCGCCCCCGCGACCGCGCCTGGCGCGCGGCGGTGCGCACGCTGAACGGTGCGCTCGCGCTGCTCGCGCTCGCGGCGTCGCTGACGCAGGCGCCCATCCCCGCGTTCGTGATGGCGCTCGTCGCCTGTCTCTCGGGCCCCGCCGCCCTCGGGCTCTGCGCCCGGCGCGCGCTCCGCAGACACGACGCCGAGCCCGCGCTGACCCCCTCGGTGGCCCACCACTTGGCGAACGGCGCGACCATCGCGCTCGCAGCCCTCTTCTTCCGCGGGGTGCTGCCGGTCTTGCCTGCGATCATCCCGCTGCACTGGGCGGGGCTCGGCCACGGCGGCTACGGCCCACCGACGCGCCTCTGGTGGAGCCTGCTGCTGCTCGCGTGGGGGACGGGCGTGATGGTCTTCGCCGCGCGCGCCGCCCGCGCGAGCCGCGGCTCGGCGTGGCGACGCCTGGCCGCGCTCCGGCTCGCGGAGACGAGCTTGCTTGCCTTCGATCTGTCCGTGATCGCGCTGTGGATCGGCGTCGCGGTCAACGGCATCCCAGGCGCCTACACCACCCGCCCGGCGGTCCTCATCGCGGCCGCGATCATGGCCGGAGGGCTGCTCCTCGGGGTCTTCGGAGAGCTTCGCGACCGGCGTCGCGACCGGGGATCCTCCCAGTCGAGCGCGTGAACGCGAGCGGCGCCGAGCGCCAGAACTCGAAGCGGCCCCGAGCGCCAGAACGCGAAGCGGCGCCGACGGGAAACGGCACCGAGCGACGGCTGAACGCGAAACGGCGCCGGGGCTCTCGCCGCGGCGCCGCTTCCCTGCGGTTGGGTGGCTCAGACCGCGACGTGGACGTTCGCGGCGCCCGCGGGCGCCTTCGGCCGGGACGACGCCCCGACGATGGCCGCGATGAGCGAGAGGATGAACGCGACGACGCCGCTGATGACGGCGGCGAAGATGATCGCGCCGGTCCCGAGCGCGCCCATCAGCGCGCCAGCCGCCTGCGCGGCCGCCTCGCCTTGGCCCTCGAGGTCGACCGCGACGGCCGCGTTTGCCTCGGCCATCACGGAGTCCAGCATCATGATGCCGCCGACCGCGAAGATGATGGCGTAGAGGGTCGAGCCGACGAAGGCCGCGCCGACGCCGAGGCCCTTGCCGGCCTTCGTGAGGAACGTGCTGAGGAACCCGCCGGCGATGAGCAGGCCGACGCCCACCCAACCGTTGGCGAAGAGGGAGGCGACGCCCGCCAAGAGCGCCGCACCGAGCATGATGGCCCACGCCATCTTCGCTTCCATCGAACCAGGCTTCATTTCGTACCGTCCTTCTTGTGAGCCCTGGTGGGCTCCGCGTTCTCTCGAGACCGCGCCTTGCGGCCTGCACCTCCCCTCTACGTGGGCGGTGAGCCGGAATTCCTCGGCGCAGCTCTTTTCTTGGGAGACGCGGACGGCTTCGGCGGGGGTCAGTAGCGCGGCAGCGCCAGGACCTCGAGCTGAGCTATCGCGAGCGCGGAGTCCGTTTTACGGAGTCGCACCGCGGCGACCAGGCGACCTCGCGGGAGCACGATCTCGTGGTTCACGCGGCGGGGGAGCGTGGTCACGTGCTCCCACCGGCCCCCGTCGACCAACACCTCGAGCCGCGCCTCGTCGGCGCCGTCCGCCGTGGCCCCGACGACGGTCACGCGATCGACGAGCACGGGGCGCTCGAGGTCGACGCGGAGCTCCTGAGGGCCGACACCGCTGGTCGCCGCGAAGTCTCCGGTCCAGGAATTGAACGCGCGCCACGCAGCCGTCGCCGGATCGCTCGCGTCAGGGCTTTGGCGGAACCCGGCCGCGCGAAAGCGCGCTGCGTAGTTCAACGGCGTGGGGCCTTCCGCACCCCAAAAGCCGATGATTCGCGCCTCGGCGACCGAGAGCATGGTCTCGTTCTGATAGCCGACCGAGCACTGAGGCGTAACGATCGGCACCGACGCGCGCTTGTGGAGCTCGAGCCCGAGGGCGCCGCCACGGCTCGTCGCGAACGACTCGAAATATTCGTAGCCCACTGTTGCGATCGGCGGCCCCACCTGCCCGGCGGCCCCATCGATCTCGCGAAGCTCGGCGCCGTAGTTGCGAAACCCGCACGCGCCGTAGGTGTCGCCGCACAGCGGCCGCAAAGGACACCCGCTGCCCGGGGGGGTGAAGAGGAGAGTGCTCGGGTAGGTCCCGCGCTTGTATAGGTCGATCCGGCGGATGTCGTGGGGCGCGCGGAACACGAAGCGCATCCACGTATCGGGCACGTTGTCGGCGTTCGCGTAGGTCGACATGTCCCCGTCGAACGCGTGGTCGGCGTCGCTCATCGGCGCGCTGCGGCGGTAGTCGAAGCGGATCCGGGTCGAGAGGTCGCGGAGCGGCTCGGCGCCGCGGGCCGGTGTGTCAGCCCACACGCGCACCTCGCGGAGCTCGAGCGAGGCCTCGGGGACCCCAGGTGCTGGGCTCGAGTCGCGGCCCGAGACGATCTTCACGGCCGTGACGTTCGCGACGGAGCTCGTGGGGCGCAGGCGCTCGATCGCGGCGCCGCCTGCGGCGAGCGTCCAGCGCGGTGCGGCGTCGATCGTGCCCCCGACGACGAGGAAGATCTGCGCGCCGTCGAGCTGCGATGGGACGTCACCTCGATGGATCTGCAGTGATCGGAGGGTCTGCGGCCGGCCGAGGTCGAGCAGCCACCACGCGGCAGTCCGCCCGACCATCGGCGCTTCGTCGAGGTTTCCCGTCCCGAACGGGTACGACTGGCCCTCGAGGCTCAGGCTCCCGCCGCGGGCGAAGGGCTTCGTGATGGCGAGCGTGTCCGGTCGACCGTCGACGGCGTTCGTCGGGCCCGCGTCGCGCGAGAGGCCCGTGGTGAGCGCCTCGTCCACGGCGAGCACGCTGCTCTGCCGGACTGCGCCGAGGAACGCGACGTCCGTGACCGGGGGCTCGCGCGTGCCCCAGACCTCGACCTCCGCGAGGCCGAGGAGTCGCTCGCCCCGCGTCTTGCGGATCTCGACGCTCGATCCGTAGAGGGGTGGGTCGAAGACGAAGGCGGCCTGCGGCGCGTCGTCGGGGTAGGTGGCCACGACGAAGCCATCGACTCGGATCTCTGCCCCGTTCAACCCCGCGGCCTCGGCGCCTCGGACGCCGTAGACTTCGACGCGATCGATGCGCCGCGCGCCCCGCGAGGACCAATCCGCGCGCCAGATCTCGCCGACGTCCTCCAGGGCAGAGACGGCCATCGCCGCGCGCGCGGGGTCACCGCAGCGCTGCCCGTCAGCGGCGAAGCGCGAAGCGCACGGGCCGGCGCAAGTCGTCGTCATCCCGTCGTCGCGCTGGGTGCTCATGAAGAGCACGGCGTCGCGCACGTGGTTCGTCTCTCCTGGGCGCCCCTCGGGCGCCGCCGGGAAGGCCGGCGCGACGTCGCAGCCGCTCTCGCAGGTCGACCCGACGAAGCCCGTCGGGCACCGACAAAGGAACGACGCCTCGCTCAGCACCTCGCAGGTCGCGCCGTTCATGCAGGGGTTGGGGTCGCACGAGGCGCACGCCGAGAGCCCCTCGTCCACGCTCCCGTCGCAGTCGTCGTCGATGCCGTTGCATACCTCGATCCCAGCTGGGTTCACGGTGGGGCGCGTGTCGTCGCAATCCGTCGGGCGTAGCGAATGGTCGGGTATGGGCACGCACGAGGTGACGGTGGGTCCCTCCGGATCGCCGAAGAGATCCATGTCGACGTCCGGATACCAAGGGACGAAGTTCACCTCTTCGTCGATCAACCCGTCGCAGTCGTTGTCGATGCCGTCACAGATCTCCACCTGGCCCGAGCGCACCGCGGGGTTGTTGTCGTCGCAGTCGGTGCCGCAGAGCGCGTCGTTGCAGCAGAGCATCGAGATCTCGCCGTCGCCGTCGCGGTCTCCGTCGACGCCGAGGGTCGTCGGATCGCAGTCCTCATCGTGCGTGTCGCGGCCGTTGCAGACCTCGAGGTTGCCTGGGAAGCGGTTGGGGTCGTCGTCGTCGCAGTCGTCGCCGCCACACAGGGCGTCGGCGTGGCCGTCGCCGTCACGGTCGGGGCACTCGCCGGGGTCGCACGCGCGCGTCGCCTCGTCACAGCGGACGCATGGAGGGCTCGACGTGCGGCACGCGCCCGTCGCGACGTCGCAGCGTTCGGGGCCGTTACAGAAGAGGCCGTCGTCGCAGTCGTCGTCGCGCTCGCAAGCAGCCGCCGCGTCCGAGGTGTGCATTGGGCCGTCACCACCGCAAGCGACGAGGGCGACCAGGAGGAGAGCGGTGAGGCGTCGCACGCGGGTATGGTACCAGGCGTCGTCCTGCCCGAGAACCGGCCTCACCAGGGACCCCGCAGCGCCTCGACGCGCGTCCGTGACGTGGCATCGTCCGGCGCCGTGAACGTGGCTCTCTCCGAGCTCTCCTGGATCGCGTTGGTCGCGTACGTCGCCATGTCCGTGTTCGCGGCGCTCGTGCAGGGGACGCTCGGCTTCGGCTTCGCGATCATCTCGGTGCCCGCGCTCGCCCTGCTCGACCCGCGGCTCGCGCCGGTGCCGCAGCTCGTCGTCCAGCTCCCGCTGACCTGGTACATCTACTGGCGCGAGCGCGGCGACCTCGACCGGAGCGGCGTGCTCTGGACGACGATCGGTGGGATCCCTGGGACCGTCATCGGCGTCTGGCTCCTCTCGATCGCGAGCGCGGCGGCGCTCGACGCGCTGAACGGCGTGATCGTCTTGGCGGGCGTGGTCGTCCTCCTCCTCGGCCTGCGCCTGACGCGGACGCCGACGAGCGAGCTCCTCGCGGGGACCTTCAGCGGGATCTCCTCGACCGTCTCGGCCATGGGGGGCCCGCCCATCGCGCTCCTCTACCAGGGCGCGAAGGGGCCGACCGTGCGCGCCACGCTCTCGATGATCTTCTTCATCGCGGTCGTGCTCTCGATCATCGGCCGCCTCTTCACCGACGACGGGATCAGCCGGCTCGACCTCGAGCTGACCGCGCTCGGCCTCCTCCCCGTCGCGCTCGGCTTGTGGGCGAGCCGCTTCTTGACCGGGCGCGTCGAGGGGAGGCCGATGCGGATCGGCATCCTGGCGCTCTCCGCGGCTAGCGCGCTCGGGCTGCTCTGGCGCGCTGCGGTCGCTTGAGAGCGCGGCCGAGCTCGAGGGCGAGCAGGTGACCGGCTCATGAGAGGGCGAGCCCCCACGTGGCCTGCGCGTCGCGTTCGGCATTGACGCCCCCTCTCCCCTCCGCGAACGTTCCCGGCGATGAGCACCCTGACCCTCCGCCTCGAAGCCTACGCGCGTGACGCGAAGGCGGCGATCTCCACCGCCCAGAGCCTCGCCGACGAGCGTCGCAACGCCGAGGTGGAGCCGCTGCACCTCCTCTACGTGCTCATGGAGAAGCACCCCGAGGCGGCGAGCGCGGTCGAGGGGGCCGGCGTCGACCCCACGGATCTCCTCGTCGAGGCCGAGCTGCGCTTGCGCAAGCTGCCCTCGTCGCGTGACGTGAAGTCGTACCTCTCGCCTCGCATGCTCGACCTCCTCGGACGCGCCGAAGGAGAGGCCGCACGGCAAGGGGGCGTCGCCGTCGGCGTACCGCACCTGATGCTCGCGTGCGCGCAAGAGACCGAGGGCGACGTGAAGGAGGTCTTCGGCGCCTGCGGCCTGAGCGCGCCGATCCTCCGCGCGACCCTCGGCGGCGCGAAGCTCGGCGAGGAAGCGCCGAACGGAAAGCGCCCGCCTGGCGCGCCGCCGCGCCGCACGTCGAAGGACGACCTCGGCGATCCAATCGAGGCCTTCGGCCGCGACCTCACGCGCCTCGCCGCGCAGGGAAAGTTCGACCCCACGGTCGGGCGCGACGCCGAGCTGCGCCGCATGCTCCAGGTGCTCGCCCGCCGACGCGAGAACAACCCGCTGCTCGTCGGTGACCCCGGCATCGGCAAGACCACCATCGTGCAGGCGCTCGCGCAGCGCATGGCGATCGGCGACGTGCCGAACTTCCTCAAGGACCGCCGCATCGTCGCGCTGGAGATGGGCACGCTCATCGCGGGCGCGTCGCTGCGGGGACAGCTCGAAGAGCGCACGCGAGCCATCCTCGACGCCATCCGCGACAGCGCGGGCGAGGTCATCCTCTTCTTGCCGGACCTCGGCGCGCTCATCGGACAGCGGGGCGCAGGCGCGGGCGACCTCATCAGCGCCGCGCTCGGGCGCGGCGAGCTGCGCGCCATCGCGGTCGCGACGCCGGACACCATCCGCAAGGCGCAGGACGAGGACGCCGCGCTCGTGCGGCGCTTCGTACCGATCGGCGTCGAGCCCCCGACCCTCGACGAGGCGACGGCCGTGCTGCGCGGCGTGGTCGGGCGCTTCGAGATCGATCACGGCGTCCGCATCGGCGATCCGGCGATCGTCGCGGCGGTGTCCTTCGCGCGACGCTACATCCCCGGCGCGAACCTGCCCAAGAGCGCCGTCGATCTGATCGACGAGGCCGCCGCGCGCGTGCGCGTCGCGATGGAGAGCGAGCCCGCCGAGCTCGATCGCTACCGGCGCCGGCTCGAGGCGCTCGAGATCCAGCGGCGCTCCCTCGAGGACGACCTCGACGCCGACTCGGTCCGCACGAAAGCGCGGCTGCGCGAGGAGGCCGAGGAGCTGCAGCCTCGCCTCGAGGCGCTCGAGAGGCGCTGGCGCGCCGAGCTGAGCGGCGTCGGCGAGGTGCGGCGCCTGAAGGAAGAGCTCGTGGCCGCCAACCGCGAGCTCGAGCAGGTCCGCGCCAGCGGCGACCACGCGCGCGCCGGCGAGCTGCGCTTCGGCACGATCCCGCTGCTCGAGAAGCAGCTCGAGGAGGCGAGCGCCGAGATCCCCGCGGATCTCGACGAGACGAAGCTGCTCGTGCGCGACGCCGTGCTCCCACAAGACGTCGCCGACGTCGTCGCGCTCTGGACGGGCGTGCCCGTCGCCAAGATGCTCGAAGAGGAGACGAGCAAGCTCTTGCGCATGGAGGACACGCTCCGCGGGCGCGTGATCGGGCAGGACCACGCCGTCAGCGCGATCGCCAAGGCGGTGCGGCGCGGGCGAGTCGGCCTGCGCGATCCGCGGCGCCCGATCGGCAGCTTCCTCTTCCTCGGCCCGACCGGCGTCGGCAAGACCGAGCTCGCGAAGGCGCTCGCCGAGTTCCTCTTCGACGACGAGATGTCGCTCACCCGCCTCGACATGAGCGAGTTCATGGAGAAGCACACCGTCGCGCGCCTCCTCGGCGCGCCCCCGGGCTACGTCGACTCCGAGGAGGGCGGCTTCCTCACCGAGGCGGTGCGCCGGCGGCCGTACAGCGTCCTGCTCTTCGACGAGGTCGAGAAGGCGCACGCCGACGTCTTCAATTTGCTCCTCCAGGTGCTCGAC